>JBFJXH010000009.1:0-26649 GCA_041623215.1 Thermoplasmatota archaeon | reverse complement strand
TGCCTCCACGTTTGCCATATTCCTTCAGCGCGGCTGGGAACAAGTGCGAAATTGTGCCGCACGGCAGGGCCTCAATGTCAACTTGTGCGGTTCGCACGGTGGCCTCATGACGGGCCAAGACGGGTCCAGCGCACACTCGCTAGAGGACGTAGGCATTTACCGCGGTTTGCCCAATTTCCGCGTGGCGGCGCCAAGTGACGCGGTCGAGGCCCGCGAAGCAGTTGCGGCCATGTACGCCTACGACGGGCCGACCTACATGCGCTCAACGCGCGCCGCAGTGCCAATCGTCAACGACCCTGACAGCGCCACGTTCGAGTGGGGGAAGGGCCACGTGGTGCGCGACGGCGACGACGTAACGGTTCTTGCCAACGGCCCACAAGTAGCCGAAGCGATGGTCGCAGCCGAAGCCGCAGCTACCGATTCCTTGTCCGTGCGCGTCGTATCAATGGCGAGCGTCAAGCCCTTGGATACGGACCTGGCACTGCGCTGCGCACGCGAGACCAACTTGATTGTGACGGCGGAAGACCACTTTGTTGACAATGGCCTAGGAACCGCGGTTGCCGAGTGCTTGGCCGAGGCGGGTGCTGGCGTACCCCTACGCCGGATTGGCGTGCGGTCATTCACCACGAGCGGCACACCCAGCGAATTGTACGAGCGATATGCTGTGGATGCCGCCGCGATCGGCCAAGCCGTTCGCATGGTTCCGGCCTAGGGCTTGCGGCTGCGCGCATAGGCGGCGGCACCGATGAGGGCCACAAGCAGCGCGACGGGCAGGAGCCCCGGAGCGCCTTCGTCCTCGGGTGGCGTTTCGTCTTCCGGATCCGATGGTTCATCGACCGGGGGCTCGGCGCTGGAGCCACCTAGTCGAGCTACGGTAATGGAACTCCCGCCGGGAACTCCGCGGGTGTTCAGGTCATCGGTCCAGCCAACCGCATCCGGCGGCGTGCCTAGGTAGGCGGTAACCGCGTAGCCACGCGTCGTAGTGCCATCTGGATCGAGATAGCTGGTGACTCCGCCATCCTCGATGTGGGCCAATTGTTGCCACGGGGAATCGTTGCCCCATGCCTGGAAGCCATCGGCGTCCTGGGCGGGCCAAGTAAGCAAGACACCGTCGGGCGTCATACGCAATTGCAGCCCGTTGGCAATGGCGATATTCATGGCGCGCACGCGGTCGAACGCCGACGGCGGCCGTTCGGAATCGGACGAGGAGTCGTCATCTGAGGATGAATCGTCCGACGGCGGGTCGTCGTCGCCACTGCTGCCGCCTCCGCCGCCTCCTCCGCCACGGCGACGATCGTCGTCTTCGATGGTAATGGTCGCATTTCCATCCGCCAGCGTGAGCAAGCTGGGAGCCGGAGCGCCGCCAAGGACCGGGTCGGACAAGACGATGTAGAAGACTTCCGTGCCTTCGCGATCATCGTCACCAACAATCACCATAGACAAGGTGCCATTGAGCGCACCTGCGAGGATGGTCACGTTGCTAGAGACATTGCCATAATCGGCGGCCGTGGCGGTATCGGGTACAGCCGTGACATTGAGCGTCACGTTCAGGCTTCGCGGGCCGCTTAGTTCGACCGTCACGTTCAGCGTTTGGTTGACGTCCGACTCCGTCACCGTGACATTGGCCACGGTGATGAGGGCAGGGTCGTCGTCGAGGATGGTGACGGTGCCGTTGGCAAGCGCAACCCATGAGTCGAGGGTGCCATTGACGGTCGAGCTGACGTTGATGTCAATGGTCTCGTCGGCCTCAACGAGCGTGTCGCCGACAACTGTTACCTCGAAGGTTACGTTGTCCGTTCCGGCAAGAATCGTGGCGGGTCCACCGACGGCATATTCACCAACCGACGCCGTGCCTGTCAAGGCATCGGACGGGGTCAAGATGACATCCGTCTCGGGTGCATGGTCGAGTGTGGCAGTGACGTTGACCGTCGTGTTGCCCACATCTCCTTCCGTCACATTGGTATCCGTGATGGTCAGGATGGCCGCATCATCGTTAATGATGGTGAGCGTGCCGATGGGGCTTGCCGCTGTGGCTAGCTCATCATCATGCGCATTGACAATGTCGAGGTCCCCGATATCCACAATGACGGTCTCGTCGGCCTCCAGCGTGGTGTCACCTGCGACGGCCACGGCCAAGGTGGCGGACGTGTTGCCAGCCTCAATGGTCACCGTCGCATTGGGAGCGGTGTGATCAACGCCCGCCGTTGCGGTGCCATTGAGGGCATCCGATAGGTGGGCGGTAATGTTCGTTTCCGCCGCTGTGGGAATGGTGACCGTGAGCGTCATTGTCGTGTTAGCATCCGTCTCATTTTCGCTGGTGTCGTGGAGAGTCACGACGACGGCGTCATTGTTGTCGATGGTGCCGTTGCCGCCACCGCCGATGGAAATGAGCGGTACGGTCACATTGACGTAGAGGGGCGCCGACGCGTTGACGGTGAAGTTCTCGTCGGCCTCAACGATGGCGTCATCAACCGGCGTGACCGTGAACGTGACGTTGTCAGTCATGGCTGGCAACGTGACCGTTGCGCTCACGTTGCCGTGGTCGGTCGCGGCGGTGGTGCCGTCCGTCAGGGTCATGTTGACGGTGATGTTCTCCTGGGCCACGGGCCCGCCGGTTGACAGGCCGAAGGAAAGGACCCCGGATTCCAGGGCAGTCGTGTCGTTAATGGACAGCGTCATGGCATCGTCATTCAGGATGGTGACGGCGGCGGTTGCGGACTCATCTACGCTGGCGAGTGCCCCACCTGAACCAATGTCCACCGCACTCAAGTTGGCAGTGTAGGGCTCATCTGACTCAACGATCGCATCGGTGACCACGGAGACATTGAAGGTAACCGTCTGGCCGGCTCCGCCAGCCGGGAAGGCAACGTCCCCGCCGGCCGCGCCGAAGTCAGCGGCGTCCGCGGGCAGGAAGCCACTGCCGGTGACGTTCCAGGTGATGGTCCCCGGCACGTCCGTGATGTTGTCCAGGGTCACGGTGAACGTCATGTTGTGTACGCCTCCCGTGCCCTCAGCCGCATCGCCTGGCACGGCGGTGATATTGGCCGTGACACGGTCATCATTGAGAAGGCCACCATCACGCGACGCTGGCGAGCCAATTGCTGCTTGACCAGGCGTCTGGGTCGAGTTGATGGCCGTCAAGGTCACCGTGAAGTTCTCGTGGTCTTCAACACGAAGATCTTCGGCGACGGCAATGTCAAGGTCCTGCGTACCGGCCGCTGCGGGCGTGATGGTGAACGTCCCCGACAACGACTCTAGGTCCGTGTCGTTGGTGCTAATGTGGGTAATGTTCCAATCAACTAGAATGGGGACGTCTGTGTCGGCGTCAAAGGCCACCGGGAAGGTTACGACAACACCGTCGGCGTCGCCTTCGGTAACGTTCACTTGCGTGGTGCCACCCATGGTGATATTGGCGGAATCGTCGTTTGTGAGAGTGCCGTTTCCGCTGCCATCCAAAATGGCAAATCGCGTCAAATCCTCAGCTCCGCCGTACTTGGGGGTCGTGATGTTGAGGAAGAACCATTCATCGTGCTCAACCGTCTCATCGCCAGGAATGGTCACCACAATGGTTGTGTTCGTTTGGCCCGCTTCTAGGGTGTAAATGGTGCCTGCGATGGCCGTGTAATCGGCGGGCGCCACGGCGGTATTGTCCGCCGTCGTTCCCTTGACCGTCACATCATGGCTGGAGGTGGTGTTGGCTTCGTTGATGGACACGGTGAAGGTGAACGTCGTGCCAGCATCGCTCTCTGCCTTGGTGACATCATTGATTGAGACCGTCATGTTGTCATCATCAACAATTTTGCCAAGACCGGTGTCCGAAATCGGGTGGATGTCCGCCTTGTTGCCGTCAACGGCACGATCGAGCGTCACGAAGAACTCCTCGTCATCCTCCACAATCAGGTCTTGGGTTACAGGGACCACGATTTCCATACTGGTATTGCCTGCATCTATGGTGCCGTTAGTGCCGGCGCTGGACGTCACATCCGCATCACTCGTGTCGCCATGCACAATGGAATAGACGAAGTCAATGTCAATGTCGCTGGTGGCGTCATGCGTGACCGTGAAGGTCATGTTTGCGCCCTCGGTCTTAGAAGTCAGGCCGCTGATGCTGATGGTCGCCGAATCATCGTTGATAATGGTGACCAGGGCCGTTGGAGCCGGGTCATGCGTGGCGCTGGCTCCACCACTGCCTGCGTCGGTTCCAGTGATGTTGGCTTCAAAGGTCTCGTTGTACTCCACAACGTCGTCATGGCTAACGGTGACGTTGAAGTCCACCGTCTGACCGGCCGTACCTGGCGGGAAGGTGATGGTGCCATTGTCCGCGACAAGATCTCCCGTGGCCGGATGCGTGCCATTGGGCGTTGCCGCCCAATCTGCATCAATCGACACGTCCGTGTCCTTGTCGATACTGGCCGTGAAGGTGAAGGTAGTGGTCGTTCCACCGGTGCCCTCCGCCGCATCAGCCGGAACGGCCGTGATATTGATGGTGGCGGTGTCATCGTTCTCAATGGTTGCTTCGCCCGTCCCATCACTAATGGTTAGGGGTAGCGCCACGGAGTCGTACGACGGTGAGGAGAACGTGGCGTTGAACGTCTCGTCATTTTCCACCGTGGTGTCGTTGCCCACGGTGACCGTGAACGTACCGTTGAGGCTGGTTTGATTGATGGTCACGGTGCCGGTGTAACTGGTGTAATCCGTCGGGCTCGTTGCCGAACCGTCACTGGTGCTGACATCAAAGACCAGGTCGCCCTGCAAAGCATCGGTGGTGGCATTAGCAGCCGTCACGGTGAAGGTGAAGTTGCCTGCCTCCTCGACGGAAATGTCGGCAATGGTGAGGTCGAGTCCGTCGTCGTTGTCAATGGTACTGTTGGCCGCCGCACTGAAAGTGACCCCGCTCACGCTAACGCCCCCAATGGTGGCATCGGCGATGCTCACGAGGAGCCATTCGTCCGTCTCAAAGGTCGTGTCTTCGGTGGTCTCTACCGTCACGTTGCCTTCTTCGCTCGTCACATTGACGGTGAACGGCTCGGCCGACAAAGCAGTGTAATCGCCGCTGGTGGCATTGCCGTCCGTGGTGGTGGCGGTCAAATTGACATCCGCCGACAAGGCTGTCGCAGTGCCAAGCGTCGTCGTGACCGCCTGCGTCAGGTTGTCCCCCTCGGACGCCGTAGCCGCGGCAATGGTGAACGTAACCGTGTCATCGTTGGTGAGCGTCACGGTGGCGTCGTTGTTGACCCACGTAATGCCCGTGACCGCCTCGCCGTTTAGGGTCGGGGAGGTCAGGTTGACCGTGAAGGTCTCATCGGCTTCCAGGAGCGTGTCGCTGCTGATGGTTACATTCACGGCGCCGCCCGCAAACGACGTATCCATGTCGGTCGTGACGCTGCCAGCTAGGCTCGTAAAGTCGCTGCCGCCCGTGGCAGAGCCATCCGTTGTCGTTGCCGTGACGTTGAAGGTTCCCACCAATGCAGTTGCATCGCCTGCGCTTTTGGTGAGGGTTAGGCTCGCCGTGCCGTTGTCCTCATCCAAGGTGACATCGGCAATCGTCAGGGTGGCGGTTTCATCGTTCTCGATGACACCATCGGCGGTTGTATTGCTACCTAGGCTGCCGGCCGACACGGAGTCTAGCGTGATTGTGAAGTCCTCGTCCACTTCGAGCGTTGTGTCATCGGAGGTGGTGACGGTCAACGTCTGTGTCGTGCCACCGCCAGGCGTCAAGGTGAGCGTACCCGTTAGACCGGCCGGAATATCCGTTGCGTCAGGCTGGCCAGTAATCGTGTAGTCGAGGGTTTGGTTGTAGGTGCCAAGCGCCGTCGAGAGCGTGACATTGTACTCGTACGTGGTGCTAGCGCCGCCCGCGTCTTCCGCTTGCGTAACGTTCAGCGTCGCAGTTTCAAATCCAACCGTCAACGTCTCATCGTCCGTGCTCGTGACATCGAGCGTAGCGTCGGCAGCGGCATCGTAATCGCTGCTCCCGCTAGCCGCGTGGGTCAGCGTCGTCGTGTTGTCGCCCTCAAATAATGCGGTGTCCGTTCGATTGTCGCTGACGGTGATTGTTTGCGGCGTGCTCCAGTTGGTGCGCGAGAAATTGAGGCTGGTGGGAGCAATGGTGAACTGCGTTTCATTCACGCCCGTAATAGTGATGGTGACATTTTCCGTTGGCATGGCATCCAGAACGACCGTGTAGGTGTCGTCCGTGACATTGCCCTCCTCCGTCGCGGTCCCCCCGCCGGTTTCAGCCAGCGTCATACCGGCAGCGATGAACGTCACGGCGTGGCTGCCTGTGTCGTCCGCCGTGTCCACGGTCAGGGTCCCACCCCCCGCGCCTGGATGGACAATCTCGTTGGCCGACGACCCAGACGTACGGAACTCCAGGGTGCCATTGCCATTGCCGGCGCCCGTGGAGAGCGACCCGGCCGCCACCGTGAAGTTGATTGTTCCGGCCGTGTCGTTGACGGCAATCGCGGTGGGCGCGGTAGCTGACCCTGCCACGGCACCCGCGGTACACGAGCCCGAGGCGGTCGCCAGCTGCGTGATGGTGAAATCGCTCGTCGACAAGTTGGTCGCATCCAAGCTCGTGCCGGACGGGAATGTGACTAAAATCCAGTCGCCCCCACTCAAATTGGTGGCCGGGGCGAATGACAGCCAGAGATCGCTGGCCGGGATGCTGCCCCCCGCGGCCGCACTGTCGCCGCCAGCGTAATCAACCGTACAGAGCGAACCGGCCATCGCCTCAGGTGTGAGAGCCAGAAACGAAGTCGCGACGAGCGCGGCGGCAAATAGTATCCAAAGGCGACGAGCCATATCCTGCCTTCAGGCCTGATGCCTTTAGGGCCTGGTGGGCAGGCCCCAAAGTCCCATGGGACAAGGGGATGATATCCCCTGTCGACGACTTCATATAGCGTCCGCTGAGCGAATCGATACGATTGCCGGGCTTCGACCCGCTGGCGCGGCTATTGGTAGCCGTTCGAGCGCGCCTTGTGGCGGTCCACCTTGACGCCCGTGGGCGCCACGATGAACATGTTCTTGCCAAGGCCGGCGATGTCGCCGTTAATGTCCGCGACCAGCTTCTTGAGGTCGCTCGTCACGCGGCGCAGAATGATGTCATCCTGAGCGATTGGCGAGAAATCCAGCAACAGCATGTTGCCTTGGTAGACGTAGTTGGCGTAGTCGCGCAGTTCGTCGTACTTGTGAATCTCCGCCACTCGGACCATCATGCTGGCGGTGTTGTCCGTGAGTTCCGTCCCGGCAGCGTACGCTTCCAGGTCGATGTAATCGTCACCCTGCGTGGTGGTGGTCGTGGCGGGCTTCGGCGCAAAGAGAGATTTGAGGCCCATGTTGCATCCCTAAGGCGACGCACAGAGGCGCACCTGATAAGAATGACTGACCCGCCCTGCACCCTGGATTGAAGCTAGTTAGGCCTCGTCGAGAGCCCATAATTTGTCGCCGATGAAATGCACCGAGCGGAGCGCCTTGCCGCTCGTTCCCTCTGCCATCGCCGGCCCGCTCTGGAGGCACGTGGCCACTGCCAGGGGTTGACCGTTCTTCTCATCACGCACCCAGGCCAAGTCGCCTTCCTGGAGGCCGGCATCCGCCTCCGTGATTCCTGGCGCCATGATGTCGGCGCCGTTGATGACAAAACGGACGGCGCCCATGTCCACGGTGACCCAGCGAGTAGCCGGGCGGTAGGCGAGAAGGCCCCGAAGGGAAAGGAACCAGGAACCACCCTCCGGCCGCAGGCCATGGATTACTTGGTTCACGAGCACCACCTCCATCCCCGGGACCTCGCCGGTCTCCACGATGGCTTGATCGTCCCACAGGGCAACTGACGCACCGTCGGGACTCCCGTAGACCGCTGCCAGTTCCTCGTGGATGGCCCGTGCCGCCTTGGCCTTCAGTCGCGTGCGGCGGCGAATTCGGTACTCGGACACGACCCGGCAGGCTGCCAAACCCTCATAAGGGACCCCCATGTCGCGCGCCCCGTAAGGGCCTCTGGCCCTGGAGAGATTCACATGTCCAAGGGCACGCCTTCCATGCGCGGTGGCCACCGCACGCACATTCGATGCCGCCGCTGCGGCCGCCACGCCTACCACCTACAGAAGAAGCGTTGCGCTTCTTGCGGCTACGGCGCCACCGCCAAGCTGCGCTCCTACAACTGGGCCAAGCACCATTAGGCGCCGGCACCCCAGCTTGGCAGCGACGGGCTTTTGCGCCGCCGCTGCTACGCAACTCTCCCCCCTGCACAGGTACCCAAGCGGCCAACGGGGACGGATTTAGGGTCCGTTGCTTAGTGCTTCGCAGGTTCAAATCCTGTCCTGTGCACTTCAACCGTCAAACGACTTGATGGAGACCTCGAAGGTGAGGTCAGCTGGATTGAGACTGCCGCACGGCCCGCCGCCGCCGTAGGCCATCGGCGCTGGAATGACGATGGTTTGCGGCTCCTGCAGCCCCATGCCGATGAGCCCCAAGTCAAACCCGACGATGGCTCGCCCACCACCCAAGGTGAGCGGGAAGTCACCGTCATCGAATGGTTGGTCGTTGGCCGTGCAGCGCCCCGCATAGGCCACCGTAACGGCGTCGCCGCGCTTGCTAACGCGGTCGGCAGCCGAATCGGCAACCGTCACGGTGATGGGGGTGGTGCTGTGCCCCGTGTGCAGCTCGGCCGCTACGACTCCCGCTTCGACTTCTGGAATGGTGAGCGTCAGCATGGCGTGGACCGCCTGCAATCGGCCCGCTTCTTGTCCTGCGGGGTCAAACGTCGCGGACCAGCCAGCGGGAAGGGCGCTGCCGTTCAACCCGGTCAAGCTCCATTCGAGAGCGGCCGCCTGACCACCTGCATTGTAAGCCCACACGAGCACTTGGTCCGTGGTGCTGCTGACGGCAAAGGCCCCAGGTGTGATGGCATCGGCGCTAATGTCCGCTGGTGCCGGCGGCGCGGGTGCATAGTCATGCACCGTCATTTTGTTGACAATCACCGGTTTTGCGGTGGGGACCCCCTGGGCAGTCGCCGCTTCGTCGTTAACGCGGTCGACGACGTCAAAGCCGGCGACGACATCGCCAAAGACCGCGTGCTTGTTGTCAAGTTGCGGGGTTGGCACGAAGGTAATGAAGAACTGGCTGCCACCGGAATTGGGGCCGCTGTTGGCCATGCTAAACCGGTAGGGGCGGTCGTGCCGCAGGTCAGGGTGGAACTCATCCGGAATGGCGTAGCCAGGACCCCCGTAGCCATCATCAGAGGGGTCGTCGTTCTTGCTGTTGGGGTCACCTCCCTGCATCATGAAATCGGTGATGATGCGGTGGAACTTGGTGCCGTCGTAGAAGCCCTCGGAGGCTAGGTCAAGGAAGTTTCCTGCCGTGATGGGGACCTTGTCAAGGAACAATTCAGCGTGAATACAGCCGAAGTTGGTGTCAATGGAGACCATGGGATTCTCCAGGTCCAGGTCGGGCTTGGAGCAGTCAGAGGCCGATGTCGAATCCGGGTCGGTGCATCCTGCCAGGGACGCGACAGCGAGCAGGATTACGGCAAACAAGACACGCATGGCCGGCGCGACTGGACTGCCCGCCAAAAGGCTTGGGTCCTGCGGCGGCCGGTTTTTATCGGTGGCACCAGTGGCACGCCTCCGTGCTTGAAGGCCCCGCCGACGTGCCAGTCGCAGTCATTGGCAGCGGCGGCTTCGGAACGTGCCTTAGCATGCTTACCAGCAGCAAGGGCGTCGAGACGCGCCAATGGTGCCGTGACCCCGACTACGCCCAGACCCTGCAAAACCGCCGCGAGAACACCCGCTATTTGCCCGGCGTGAAGCTGCCCGTTGACCTGTGGATTACCAGTAGTGTACAGGATTGCGTGGACGGCGCAGATGTGGTCGTCATCGCGGTGCCCAGCCACGCGGTCCGGGCCACGGCCAAAACGCTGGCGCCGCATCTGGAACCTGGGGCGAAGGTGCTCAATGTAGCCAAAGGCATTGAGGAGGGAACCTTCCTGCGCATGAGCCAAGTCCTGGAGCAAGAACTGGGAAAAGATGTCCGCGTGGCAAGCCTCTCCGGGCCAAATCATGCCGAGGAGATTGCCCGCGGCATGCCGGGCGCCACGGTCATTGCTAGCAAGCACGGCCAAACACGCGATTTGCTCTGTGACGTTTTCACGACGGACACTTTCAAGGCCTATCCGCGCGCCGATCTGGTGGGCGTCGAGTTGGGCGGGGTGCTCAAGAACATCACGGCGCTGGCCGCCGGCGTCACTGCTGGCATTGGGTTCGGCGATAACTCCTCGAGCGCCGTCATCACGCTGGGCCTGGACGAGATGATTCGCTTTGGCACGCATAACGGTGCCAAGGCTCGGACGTTTACGGGCCTCAGCGGCCTTGGCGACTTGATTGCCACTGCCACCAGCCAGCACAGCCGCAACCGGCGCGTTGGTGAATTGCTGGGCCGTGGCCTAACCGTGAAGGAAGCGTTGGCAACCATGGGGGGGAAGGTTGCCGAAGGCGTCAAGGCCACCAAGTTCGTCCACGAGCAGGCGGTGCGTGACGGCATTGACTTGCCCCTCACCGGCCAAATCTACGGCATCCTGTACGAAGACAAGGATGTCCGCCAAGCTGTCCGGGACCTGCTGGACCTCCTGTAGCAGCCCACAGGGCGGGCGCTGGCGCTTTTATGCCCCGTTTGGCCTGCCCGTGCCATGCGCGCGTGGTGGCTCGCCGCCCTCCTAGCGGTGCCAGCCTTATCCGGTTGCCTGAGCTTCTTGGAAGACGAAACTGATGACGAGGGCGTCCAGCCCGCCGACGTCGGCTACGACCCCGCCGACATCCGCGTGACGGGCTTTACCAAGCACGAGCGAACGATTCTTGGTTTTGACAATGTCAGCCTGTCGGCCGTCATCTTCGAACCGCAAACGTCAGACGCTCTTCCCGACGGCGGCGCGCCGGCGTGGCCCGTCGTGGTTTTCCTGCACGGCTGGGGCAATACCAAGGAGTATTGGAACGACCTGCCGGCGACCAGTCATAATGGGGCCCCGCGGCTCTTGCTGGAACAATTCGCCATGGAAGGCTTCCTTGTCGCGGCGTACGACGCGCGTGGCTTTGGCCGCAGTGGCGGCGAGGTATCTTTTGCTGGGCCGGCGGAAATGGCCGACCTCTCCGCCGTGATTGATCACTTGGCAACCAACTTCACGACCAATGGATTCGTAGGCGTCACCGGCATGAGCTACGGTGCTGGCCAAGCAGCCCAAGCGTGGGCAAAGGACCCGCGCGTGACCACGGCAGCCTTGCACCAAGGCTGGACCAACCTGTTCGACGCGCTCGCGGCAGGCAACGTCCCGAAGGTGGGATGGATTTCCGCCATCGCTGCCGAGGGGGGACCAACCAGTCGGGCCCGCTTCTCACCCATGATGAGTGAGTGGGTCCAGGCGCTGTACACGCGCCAAGGCATGGACAGCGTGCAGGAACAAATGTCGCTGCGGGACGTGGACCCCGAGTTCATGCACACGGATAAGCCGCTGTACGTGTGCGACGCCCTGCAAGACAGCCTCATGACAGAGGGCGACCGCATCCGCGAGGCGCCAGGCTTTGTTCGAGGGCGTATCTTTACCGGCGGCCACGGGGACTACGATGCCGCGTGCTGGCAGGAAACCCTCGATTGGTTCAAATTCTTCCTGGCTGGCCATGCCAATGGCGTAGCCTCCTGGCCTGAGATTTCGACGGTGGACGCTGCCAATGAGCGCCAGGTGACGTACGCCACCTATCCGGAGGTCACGCCGATGACGTGGTCGCTCCTCAATGGTCGACTTTCCGAAGGCCGCGGCGGCGAAGGCACCTTCACAGTCCAGCAACGCATCATCTCAAATCCCTTCGATTTCCCCGATGCCGTTGCCGATGAGACCGGCGGGCCAAGCGCCGGCGTCCCCGGCCAACTGCGTCAGGACCCAACGGCGGTTTCGTTCTCGACCGACCCGTTCACAGGCCCCCAAGTCCTCATGGGCACGCCTGTTCTGACCTTGGTTGGTGCCGACAATGCAACCACGGGCTTCCAGGTGGTGGCGACCCTGTACCATGAAACCTCGGCCGACGGGCGGAGCCGGCAAATTGGCCGGACCGCGTACGCCGTCCTGGACGAAAACGACCATGATAACGGCACCATCGTGCTGCCCTTGCAGTGGACCCGGGTACACGTTCGCGGCGACGACCGCCTAATCCTCGATATTGCAGCCAATGACACTGGCAACTACCTCCCGCTGATGGCGAATTACGCAGTTGAATTCACAGCCGACAGCCGGCTCGACTTGTCTTTCGTGGACTAGCCGGTCGCCCAGCACAGCTCATTCCCCACGCTTCTGGTGCGCGTGCTGGTTACGCTGGCTTAAGCTTCAGCCTTCACGGCCTCGCCCGCCGCCACAGGGGCGACAACATCGGCCGGGGGCAGCAGACGCGTGGCACCAATCAATTCGATTTGGAGCCGCGGCTCGTTCTTTTCGCGCTCCTTGGCCAAGCGTTCCTGTAGGTCCGAATCCAATTCCTCAATCTTGCGATTGTTCTTGAATGTGGATTCGTGCAGCTGCTTTTCCAGCTTCTCGTAGTCCTGCTCCAGCTTGCGTTCCCGAATGCCGTCCTCGGTGAAGTAGAGCCGGTTGCGGATGTCGCCCATCTTGCGACGAATCTTCATCTCGTTGTGACGAATCTCTTCCTTTTGGCGCTCGAAGTACTCTTCCAATCGCTTCTCGACCCGGCGCAACTCTTCGAGCGCTTCGTCGCGCTTTTGATTCAACACGGGCACAACCACATCGGCTACTTCGAAGCGGGCATTCTCAGCCAGTTTCTCCCATTCACCGGCCAGCCGATCTTCTTCGCGGGCCAGGCAAGGTTCCGCATCCGGAATGGGGCGCAGGTCCTCGTCGATGTCAAGCACGTTGCCTGCGTCATCCAACGTAACACTGACGAAAGCTTCCACTTCGCTGCGGATGGTTTCGATGAAGTAGCGGTAGTAGAGCAGCGTTGCCGGCTCGTCCACTTCGGCGGTTCGCACGCAACCGGTGTGGCCGTCGTGCTGCAGAAGCTCAATGGCCTTGCGAACAAAGTCGCTGCCGAGGCTTAGGTATTCTACTTCCCCATCCAATTCTTCGAACGTTTCGGGGTCGGTGGTGAATTTGTGTGTGCCCCCGATTCGCTTCCAATAGTTACGGGGCATCGTGACCTTGGTCACCTGCTCCTCCTCCGTCATGTCAGCGTCTACGGCGCGGACGAACGCCCCGACAAAGCGCTGCACTTCTTGCAGCAGGTCCATCTTGTCTTCGATGTCCACGTCGTCGTTGGCGGTCGACAGGTCAAATTGCTGGAATACACTCGCATCCAGCTGCTTGATGTCATCTGCTTGGGCCTTGGAACGCTTCAGGTCACGTTCCACTTTCCCCAAAGCGTCGGCAATGTCCTCGTCCCTCTCCGAACTGAGAATCGCATCGATGACGCGCTTCTCGAGCCCGCCCGCTTCATTGATGTCGCTGAGAATCAAATCCATTTCACCAATGGCGACCTCGAACAGCTTAATCTTCTCGTACAGAACCTGCAACACGTAATCTTCAATGGTGTCGGCCACGGCGAGGTTGAGAATGATGACCTTGTCCTGCTCTTGGCCAATACGATGGACGCGGCCAATGCGCTGCTCCACGCGCATGGGGTTCCACGGCAGGTCATAATTGACGAGGACGTGGCAGAATTGCAGGTTCAAACCTTCACTGCCTGAGTCGGTGGCAACAAGGACTTGGCCCGACTCGCGGAATTCCTTGAGGACATTTTTGCGCCGCATAGCAGACAAGCCGCCGTGATACTTCAGGACCGACAGACCTTCCGCGCGCAGCCAATCCGTCAACTGATCCTGTGTGGCTCGGAACTGGGTGAAGATAATCATCTTCTCATCGGTGCCTGTGGCGACCTCCCGGATGAGCTCCATCTTGGCGTTCTTCTTCTGCTTGTTCGCCATGTGCTGAAGCTCTTCCATGGCCTTGAGCGCGTCTTGATCGTCCACTTTGGCCATCATGTTGCCAAGGGTTGCGGACAACGCGGGGGCACTGGAGGCCACTTCGCGCTCAAGGATGAGTAGTGCTAGGTGGCTTTCGAAGCTCGTGCGGTACTTTCGGATAAAGTCGGAAACAGCTCGGTGCAGTTGCATTTCCTCTTCGCTCGCCTGGACACGGTTGGTTTCCACGTTCCGGTCAGGGAATTTGATGCCTGTTTCGCTGCGGCGGTTGCGAATCAGAACCTGTTCTAGCAGCCGTTGCAGGCGTTGCGCGTGCAGCAGGACTCTCCCCTGGGCATCACCAATGTACTCCTCCTCGAAGTTTTGCAGCGTTCCAAGCAAACCTGGCTTGATGAGATTGATGAGGTTGTACAATTCCATCAGGTTGTTTTGAATCGGCGTTGCCGTCAGCATCAATGCATAGCGAGCGCTAATGTCGTCCGCAAGGGCGTAGCGCTGCGTCTTCTTGTTCTTGAGGTAGTGAGCTTCGTCAATGATGACCAAGTCCCATTCGCGGGCAATGATGTCGGGATAGTGCTGGGCCGACTTGGCGGTGTCAATGCTGCTGACCACTTTGTCGTGGCGGGCAAAGCCCCGGAACATTGGGTCATCGTGCCGCACAAAGCGTTCGCCGAATTTCTCCCAAAGTTCCTGCTGCCATTGGCTGGCCAAAGCCGCCGGTGTCAGGATGAGAATGGAGCGCACCTTGCCGCGCGAGATGAGTTCCTTCATGACGATGCCCGCTTCGATGGTTTTCCCCAATCCCACTTCATCGGCGAGAATTGCCCGTCCTTGCAGCTGGTTGAGTACGCGAATCGACGCCTTCACCTGGTGCGGCAGAATCTTGATGTTCCGTTGCAATTGGTACAGGCTCGTAATCCCTTCATGCCGCATGGCTCGAAGACGTTGCGCATCCAGGTTCAACTGGTGGAGATTAGTGGGCGCGTAGGTCCCCTGGGTGACGGCTTGCGCAACGTCAAAGGGGTCTTCGATGGGGTGGCCTCGAAGAGGATCGCGACGTGCGCGCTTGAACAGGCTTTTGCCGGAAGGACCGTCAGACATGAAAACCTCAGGGAACGTGACCTTCAAAGGGTACACAATATAAGCGTGTGGTGGCGGCCAAAGGGCTGCACGGGGGCCGGGGGCATCAAGAACCCGGACCGGGTGGCAGCGCCGTGGAGTTGCAGGCAGTCCTGTTCGACCTCGACAATACGCTCATCGACTTCCTCCGTATGAAGCGGCAAGCAAGCGATGCTGCAGCCCGCGCCATGCTTGCAGCCGGCGCCGAATTCCCGTTCTCCGCCGACGAGGCCGGCGATGTCCTCTTCGGCGCTTACCTACAGGATATTGAGGGCGACGGCGTGTTTGAGAAGTTTCTCCGCCAGCACCACCAGCGACAATTGAGCTTGACTGACCATGCGGTTGACCGCATAACTGCCGCGGCCGTCAACGCCTACGAAGCGGCCAAGCGCCTCCACCTCGCCCCGTATCCGGGCGTGCGGCGCACCTTGCTTCACTTGGCGCGGCACGGCCTTCGCATGGGCGTGGTAACGGACGCTCCGCGCTTCAAGGCGTACCAGCGCCTCGACGCAGCCGGCTTGGCCGACTTCTTTGACTTCGTTGTCACTCATTGTGACGCCGGTGCCGCCAAGCCCGACGAACGCCCCTTTCGTGAGGCCTTGGACCGACTTGGGGACGTGCCGCCGCAGGCCGTCTTGATGGTGGGAGACTGGCCCGAACGCGACATGGCGGGCGCGCAAGCGTTGGGCATGCAAACCGCCTGGGCGCAATACGGCGCCTCGGGCCAAGACAGCGTGGGGTCCGACCATGTGCTGGCGCGCTTCTCCGACCTCAAACGGGTGGTCGGGTTGCGGACGCCTTCGTTGCCTGTTACCTAGGCCGTCAGCTTGGCCTGCTCGACCGCGTCCGTCAGAACGCCGCCAAGTTGCTCAATGCCGCCCCGGATGGCCTCATCGCCTGGGAAGCTGAAGTTGAGGCGCAGGGTGTTGAAGCCGACATCGGGGTCGGGGAAGAACGACTTGCCGGGTACGTAGGCTACGTTGCCCTGCTCGACCGCCTTGGGTAAGAGCTCGACGGCATTGACGCCCAGCGGCAGTTCCGCCCAGGTGAACAGGCCGCCTTGGCTTCGGGTCCACGACACGTTTTCCTTGGGGAAGAAGTCATCCATGGCCCCCATCATGATGTCACGCTTGCGGCGGTACACCTCGATGATTTTTGGCAAATGGGCGTCGATGATTCCCTGGGTCAACAGGTCATCAGCGATGTATTGGGTGAAGGCGTTGGTGCACAAGTCCACGGACTGCTTGCCGATGACCATTTTGCGCGTAATGGCGGGTGGGGCGACACACCAGGCAAGACGGAATCCAGGCACCAGAATCTTGGAAAAAGTGCCCAAGTAGATCACGTGGTCGCCATCGCGGTCAAGGCTCTTCATGGCGGGCACGGGGTCGCCGTCGAAGCGGAGCTTTCCATACGGGTCATCCTCGACGATGAGCAGGTCGTGCTCGTAGGCCAAGTCCAGGATCGCCCGCCGGCGTGCTTCAGGAATGACCGTGCCGGCCGGGTTCTGGAACGTCGGTACCAGATAGATGAACTTGGGCCGAATGCCCTTGGCCTTCAAGTCGAGAATGGTTGCTTCGAGGCTCTCTGGGATGACGCCGTCGCCGTCTGAATCACAGCCCGCATAGCGAGCGTCGTAGTAGTTGAACGCCTGCAGGGCCCCGAGGTACGTAGGGTTGGACACGATGATGGTGTCGCCGGGGTCGATGAAGGTTCGGCCAAGCAGGTCCAACCCTTGCTGGGAGCCGTTGGTGATGGTGATCTCATCCGGGTGGACGTCGATGCCATCCTTGGCCAGGGACTGGGCGAGTGTCTCACGCAGGTGGTTCAGTCCTTCGGTCGTCCCGTACTGCAGCGCCGCGGAGGCATGGTCGCGAAGGACGCGGTGCGTGGCCTCTTCTACCGCCTGCACGGGGAACGTGGCCGGATCGGGTAGCCCGCCGGCGAAGCTCACAATGTCTGGCTTTTCTGTAAGTTTCAGGAGTTCGCGAATCTCGCTTGCCTTGAAGCGCGTGGCGCAGCTGCTCCACAAAGGTCCGTAATCCATGGTTGACAGGTTCCGCTAATGATGGCCGTGTTAAAGCGTTGGAGGGGGCAGGTGACGGGAGTCGCAGCCTCGGAGCCAAGGAGATTTCGCCCTATTCTGCCTGGGCTGCTGGGCGCTCTACCAGGTGGCGAACTCGACGGCGACGCCGACGACGCCTGAGGCCAGCCATCTTGGCCATTTGGGCGTCCTGCTCGGCCCACAGGCCAATGCGATCCATCACTTCTGTCCGACTTGCGCTAGGAATCGTCAGGCCGTCAACCAAGTCGGCCAATACTTGGTGGTCCTGCGGCGTAAAGCGACCATCGGCGAGCAGCGACTGGAGCCGAATCATGAGCGCTGGCGGCAGGTCATAGAACGCTCTGCCAAAGGCGTTGATACGCGTGCTTGACAAGGCACTTCGCAGGCGCTCTTCCACCATGACAAAGTGTCCTTCGGTCAGGCGATTGGACAGTAGGTCCTGAAACAGCCGTTTGCGAAGGGCAACCAACGACAGGCCGTACGCATCGGGTTCGCTGTGGTAGTGCTCGGCCAAATCCTCGAGTTCAACCAAGTAGCGCTTCATGCGAAGGCGCTTCCTGACAATGATGACGGTGCTGATGGCCGCAAGCGTCACGGCAATGGCGACACCAAAAATGTCCCAGAAATTCTCGAACCCAAAGGGCCTCGCCCAGGTGGATTGAACGGGAGGCTCAGGCGGCGCTAGGAGCATGAGGGGAAGTTCTTCATCGCCCGGAGCCGCCAGGTCAATGACATCAACCTCGCTGTCGCCAAGGGGACGTCCCGTTGGGTCACGCGTGCTACGAATCCAATACACCCCGGCTGCGACGCCTTCCAGGCTCAGGACGTCCGTCGCTTCCAGCTCAAGGCAGGAGAGCGGTACGTCGAGGTGAATCGTTCCTCCCGACCCTGACCCGCCACCCGCTTCAGCGCCGCCCGCCCCGGACAACAAGACGTTGCCGCGAATTAGTTCACGCGCCGGCGTACTAAGCGGGTCGGCAGGCGTGGGCGCCAGCACCGTGGTGTCAGGCGCGCAGAAGAATTCGCCCGTCTTTCCGACCTCCTTGTGGAAGCCCATCATGTACTCGCCGCCCTTGGATGCTTGCAGGCCAACGGCAAAGAACACCGCGTCGTAGCCTGTGGGAACTCGCACCTCCGACAAGTCCCTGACGTCGATGCTGAAGCGTACCTCGTCCGTGCTCTTCATGCGCGCGCGCACGCCAATAAGGTCGTAAGGGCCGGTCCTCAAGTTGGGGTCCACTTCGCTTGCGGCTGGCAGGGTCAGGTCATCAATCGGGTCCTTGAATCCAGTATCGTTTCGAGTGGGCTCGAAGTGGGTGTCGTAAAGGAAACGATAGGGAGGCATCCAGTCAAGATTGTTCATGGGCGTGGCCCGGACGTATACGCGGGAGGATGCCAAGGGGCCCACCGCCGGATTTTCATCGATGGCGGCGTTCCACAGCATGCCGGCTGCACGCATCGTTGTACCCGCCTCGATGTGGGGTAGGTCTTGCCGGTCGACTCGCCACACCACCTTGCCCGGAGAGCCTGGTTCTACGTCAGCATCAATTGGCAATGATTGCCAATGCCACTGCTCATCCGAATCAAACCAGGCGTGGCCAAAATAGGGCGTGTAGGTCCCGTCGCGAACGAGCAAGCCGGCCCGATACAGTTCCCCGGTCGGCAAGGCAAACCCTGCCTCGCCTCGATGGTACTTCGCATCGCGGGCAAGCTCATCGAGGTGCGCGGTCAAAATCAGGTGCGTGGGGGTTTCCTCAAATTCCCCGGACCGGAGGCGCAGCTCGGGATGCACCTGTTGCTGCTCCCTGACGGCATGATGGGCACTCCAGGCGATATGGCCGCTGGCGTGGACCGATTGCGCGGCGGGCAAGGCCAATCGATGTGGGCCCACGGGCTCACTGCTATCGACGATATACTCCGTGTCAGCATCAAGCCGTGCGCCGGGTTGGTTCATGGAGGACGGACCGCCCGCTCCTTCGACAAAGACATCGGGGTGGGGCCCCAACCGCAGGACCAGGGCATGCAGGTTGTGGAGCGCTGCCCCCTGGCTACCGTTGACCATTTGGTCACGCGGCAGCGACCAAGAAATGGAGCCGGGGGTGCCTGGCGCGACCGTCATGGGCACTTGTTGGACGCACCCAGTGCGGTCGGACGAGCAGTATCCTTGCCAGGGCGCCTGTTCGTTACCGCAGGCTTGGTGGATCCACACATGGCCAGATTCCGCCGCATAGCCACCGCCACTCGGGTCCAGCCGGAGGTACACTGCCTCCATGCAGCTACGAAGTTCTACGTCGGGCTGGGTGTCCCACGCGACGCCGATTGTGATGCCATGGGCCGATTCCTCATCCAGCATGGCGGAGAGGTCCGGTTCCAGCGAGGCCACCGACAGGGTCACCAGAAGCGAATCTGGGTATTCCTGGAGACTAAACCCAACGAGGTCCAGCGCGGGGTCCGCCGGGACACCTTGCCAGGCGGCGGTTGGACCATTGTCCGCCTGCAGCTCATCGCACGTGACGCCCTCCGGACACCACTTGCCTGCCTGCGCTTGAATCATGGTGTGGCCCCATTCGTAGGCATCGCCGGTGGGGTCGGGGACGCGCAGTGGCTCCGGTAGCGCGGGCTGGGCCGGCTGGGCTGAGATTGCCTGCGGCACTACCGATAGCGCCAGTAGGATGCCCAACAAGACCGCCGGCAATTGTTGCATCGTGGCACCTGACCCCAGCGTGCCGATATGAAGGGGGCGGTGGGGGTCTTCTTGCGCCCCGGTTGCCCCCCAAGAGAGCGAATTTTACGCCGCGTTCGGATTCCACAACACTTCCTTGCCATCCGCGGCGATGCGGGCCCAAACAAACAGGGCATCCGATAGGCGGTTGAGATAGTGTACCTCTAGCGAGCGACACCCACCGTCCCGGTGGAGCGCGACGAGGAGTCGTTCGCCGCGTCGGCAGACGGTCCTGGCTACGTTCAACCGAGCTTCGGCTTCGGAGCCCCCTGCCAGCACAAAGCTGGTCAACGGGGGCAACGCGCCGTTGGCCCCGTCAATGCAGGCCTCGAGCCAATCGATGTCGGCTTGGCGGATTCGTGGCTGTGCTTCGCCGATGTCGTCTGGCAGCGTCGCGAGACAGCTTCCCAGGTTGAATAACTGGTGCTGCACTTGCAGCAATTCGCCGCGCAATCCGAGCGGGGCTTCCAAGCGCGCTAGGCCAACTAGGGCTCCCAATTCATCAACGGTGCCGTACGCCTCGATGCGCGGATGATCTTTGGCCACGCGCTGGCCCCCCACGAGCCCTGTGGTGCCGTCATCGCCGGTTCGCGTGTACACCTTGTGGATGCCAATGGACGGTTCGCGGAAGGTTTCGTCCTCAGGGGCGTCTTTGGATGGCGCGCTTTCGCCGGTGCCAGACACAAGGCTTGCGACGCAGCAGGCCATCAAGACCCCACCGACTGCTTCAGTTGGAAGCGACAGGGTCAAGATTGGTCACATGAATACTAATTCATGGACGCGCCGGCCTTACTGCATTTTGTCAGCCATCCAACGCGGGCCGCCATCCTAACACGGCTGCAAGCCAGCCCTGCCCCGGTGACCGACCTCGTCGCGGCTGCGGGGCAAGAGCAGAGTAATGTCAGTCACCACCTACGGAAGCTTCGAGACGCGGGACTCGTGGCGGTACGGCCCCGCGGCCGGCTCCGTGAATATCGCCTATCCGATCGGGAAATCGGCCACCTGCTCAACGACCTCGACAAGGTGGCACGCCGGCTCGACAAAATTGGCGCCTACGCCCGCCTCGGCCTACCCCTTGAGCCTGGCTTCCACGGCTACGGCTAGCGCACATCCCCGTTGCGCCCGACTTTCTAACCGGCATGGCTTGCAATTCGCCTTGCTTACTTGGCAAGCATCGCCCGGAGGCGGTCGCCGGCATTTTCTGCATGATCAGCGATTTTGCTGATTTGCAAGGTAAGCTTGAGCAGGTGATAGGAGCCGATGGCCCCTACCTCTTCCTCGGATTCCGCCGACAGGAGCATCCGCGACAAGTCCCGCGACAGAACGTCGGTTTCGTGCTCCAGTTCATGCACACGGTGGATGAGGCTCTTTTCTTCGTCGCGCTCCCGCTTGACGAAACCGGTCTCCACCAAGTCCTTCAGATTCGCCACCGCCTGCTCGTAAGCCGCGACGGTTTCGATGACCTTCTCCAGGAGGGCCAGCATGGCCACGCCTGCATCCTTGGGAACAGTAGTTGGACGCATGCTCATCCAAATGGCTGCGTCTTCAGCCTCGTCTAGGATGCTGTCCTGTTGACTCAGCGCCTGCACGAAAAGCGGCTTATCCACCGGCATTCGGACATTACCAGGTAGGTGGTTTCGTAGGTTGCTCTTGATTTCGTCCGCCTCGAATTCTAGCGCGCTCACGCGCTTGGCGCCTTCTTGGACAGCCTTGTGGTCGCCGGCCACGAAGGCAGCCGTGGTTTCCCTTAGGGCCGCAATGCACTCGTTTACTTTGCCCGCGTGGTCGTACAGGCCATCAAAGGGGCTGCGATCACGGAACGTGTCGAAAATTGGTGCGCGGAAGTGTTTGTTCGCCATGGATTATGCCCCCAGGATTCCTTTGAACATGATATAGAGAAGGCCACTTAGAAGGCCAGCGGCCGGTAATGTCAGGACCCAGCTAAAGACAATGTCCCGCATGACCCGCAAATCAATGGCGGCCACACCTCGGGCCAGCCCGACACCTAGGACCGCGCCGACGAGAATTTGACTCGTGGAAACCGGGATTCCGCGCGTCGTGGCAAGGATAATGGTCGCCGCGGCGGCCAGCTCCGCCGCGAAACCGCGGCTGGGGGTGATTTCGCTAATCTTCTTGCCGATGGTTTGCATGACCTTGTAGCCCCAGGTCGCCAAACCGACCACAATGCCGACGCCGCCCAGAGGCAGAATCCACCAGACAATCTCTGCCTTGCTGCTCAGCGTTTCCGTTTGCGCCACACTA
The DNA here is from genome assembly GCA_041623215.1 of Thermoplasmatota archaeon. GTDB lineage: Archaea > Thermoplasmatota > E2 > JACPAO01 > JAHFTW01 > JBFJXH01. The sequence continues at coordinate 4,516 of JBFJXH010000009.1, read as the reverse complement.
ACAATGCCAGCCAAGGGGCCAATGGCGTTGGCCACATCGTTGGCTCCGTGGGCGAACGCAACACTCGCGGCCGTCACCACTTGCAGGGCGATGAAGCGCTTCTCAACCAGCTTGTAGGTTTCTCGGTCCGGCCCAACCTTCTCGGTGGTTGGGTGGGGCTGGCCCTTTTGCCGCTTGCGGATGATGAATTCCGCTAGTAGCGTGACACCCGCTGCAATCCCAAACGCTGCGGTCCAGGCCTCCCATGCAACTGTGGTGTTACCCGCGGCGTCCTTGCCAAGCCAACCAAGCTCCTTGTACCAGTCGGCGTTTTTGAGGCCCTTTGTCAAGGTCGCAAGCGCAATGATGAGCACATCAAGGAAAATGAACAGCCAGCGCCATCGTTCGACGGCGGCCAGCGGGTCGTTTGAGTTGAAGATGACCGCCTTGATGAACCAAAAGAGCAAGAACGCAATCACGCCACCAAGCAGGGGCGCCATGATCCATGATTGGAAGATTTCGATGACCTTGTCCCAGGCCACCGCGTCGCCCGCATGGTCCCAACCGTAGAAGGTACCCGCCGCAAACATACCAGCTCCAATGACCCCACCCACGATGCTGTGGGTGGTGCTGACCGGCCATCCTTTCCAAGTGGCAAAGGTCAGCCAGAGGGCGGTTCCCAAGAGCGCCGCCAACATTCCGTAAATGTAGAGTTCGGGCGCGAATTCAAGCCCGCCACCAGTTGGTGTGGGCGTTGCCATGATCGCCGTGGCGTTGCCAGTCTCAGGGCGAGCAAAAGCGACTTCGGGGTCGAGAATCTTCTTGCGTACGGTGTCCGTCACGGAGCCGCCCGCCAAGACGGCACCAGCGAACTCCATCAACGCCGCTACAATGATGGCGTTGCGCAGGGTCAGGGCGCCGGAACCCACGCTTGTCCCCATGGCATTGGCGACGTCGTTGGCGCCGATGGTCCACGCCATGTAGAGGCCAAACAAAGCGACAATGCCGATGATGATTGGGAGACTCAGGAAACCAAAGTCGAGCACGCGACCGCCGTCAGCCGTCCGCTATACGACCTTGCCCTCTATTTTCTATATAGATTGGGGCTGGGCAACGCATGGAAATGCGCAAGATCCAAGTCACCGGCGGCTCGACGCACGTAGTCAGCCTGCCCAAAAAATGGGTCGACCGCAGCGGCCTTGGACGAAGCGACCTGGTAGCCATCCACGAAGAAACCGACGGCAGCTTGCTCGTCGTCCCGCACACGCCGGCCAAATCCAAAAGCCGCACCATCCAGCTTGACTTGCCCGATGACGTAAGCGACGCGGGCATCGTGCGGCGGCTGGTGGGCGCCTACCTAGCTGGTGCCGATGAGATTCGCCTCGTCGCCAACGGTCGCATGGACCCACACGTGCGCAAAGTCATCCGCAACGCCATTCGGGACCTCGTGGGCGTCGAGATGCTGGAAGAGACCTCCGAGGCAGTTACACTACAGGACCTAGTCGGTGCGTCCGACATGGACCTGCGCAAGACCGTCACACGCATGCAGCGCATCGCCCGCATCATGTTCGACGACGCCCTAATCGCCTTGGCGCAGCGTGACAACGCCATCGCCGACGACGTGACCGGGCGCGACGACGAACTGGACCGTCTCGAATGGCATGTGTCGAAGCAGATGCATGCCCTGCTGGAACAGCCCAGACTTGCGGCCCGCCTTCAGGTGCGCCCGGCCGAGGCCCTCAATTTCTTCCTCGTTGCCCGCGCCATCGAACGGATGGGGGACCACGCCTCGAAGATTTGCCGCAACATCCGTGTCCTGCCCGACGAACAGGTCCCGGCGGCAGTCCTCACCAGCATCCTCGCCCAGGCCGACGCCATACGTCGTGTTTGGGATGATGCCTTCACCGCACTCAAGCGCAATGAGTTCGACCTAGCCAGTAAGGCAGTGGACCACGGCAAAACCCTCGGTCGTTGGCGCGCCGAGCTGGGCAACTTGGTGGGGGACTTGGACGGCGACATCGTCGGCCCCTTGACCTTGATTGGCGACTCCGTTGACCGAACCCGCGGCTATGCCATCGACATCGCGGAGACGGCTATGAATCAAACGTTTCAGGCGTGAAGCGTCGGGTGCGCCACGGCCGCCTTCCATAGCACCCCTTATGTCCCCTACCCCGCTCCCGGCCATGGGATGCACGTGACGGAGGTCCTACCATGGGCCTGAAGGACATTATCGGCGGCGGCCTTGGCAAGTGGCTCAAAGGAGCCTTTGGCAAGAAACATGCCCGCATTGGGATTTACGGCCCACCCAACGCAGGCAAGACCACGCTGGCCAATCGCATTGCGCGGGACTTCACCGGTGAAACGGTGGGTTCAGCCAGCAACGTACCGCACGAAACGCGACGCGTCCGCAAGAAGGCAGACATTGATGTCAAGTCTGGTAACGCCAAACTACACATCGATGTGATTGATACGCCTGGCATCGCCACGCAGATTGACTTTCATGAGTTCACGGAGGGCCACGGCATGGACGAGAAGGAAGCTCGCCGACGCGCCAAGGAGGCCACCGAGGGCGTCATCGAAGCCATCCGCTGGCTCGAAGATGTTGATGGCGTGCTCCTCGTGATGGACTCGGCAGAGGACCCCTTCACGCAAGTGAATGTCACCATCCTGGGCAACCTAGAAGCCCGCAAGCTACCCGTGGTCATCATCGCCAACAAGATTGACCTGCCAGAGGCCAGCCCAGCCACGCTCAAGACCGCATTCCCCCAACACCCCGTCGTGCCCGTGTCGGCCGGCGAGGGCACCAACATGGAGGAATTGTACCGCGTCATCACCAAGCATTTCCGGTGAACCATGTCCGACAAGCACGAATCCAAGAGTGACAAAGGGAACGGAGACACCTACGGTTCCATCCATCTCATCAGTAAAGAAAAGATGGAGGCCATGGGAACCGAGGAGCGCATTCGATTCATCCTCGACGAAGTTGAGGCGGGCAAGATTCTCATCCTTGAAGTTGGCTTGACGCCGCAAGAGGAAACCGCGCTCATCGAGCAAACGATGCGCGAAATTGACCAAGACAAGTTCATTGGCATCGAGATGCAGTCCTATGGCTTGGACCATGGCAAGAATTTCCTGCAACGCGCCGTGATGGGCGGACCGCGCCCGCGCATGGCCGTCATTGGCCCCGCCAGTTTGTTGCGGCTCGTTTCCAAAGATAACGAACAGATTGTAACCCGGCTCGTGGGCAAACAGGGCGACTAGTCGTGCCGCACCAGTGCCTCTCCTGTGGGTTCGCTTTTGAGGAGGGCTCGAGCGCCCTTTTGGCTGGCTGTCCGGAGTGCCAAGGCACGCGCTTCTTTTACTCCAAGGACCCCGTTGACGCGGACAAGCGCAAGGAAATGGCCGCCAAGGCCAGCAAGGACCTCCGCAATGTCGTCGCCGAACTGCTGATGGCGCAGGCGCCTGAAACCGCCGCAGCCTTGGCCGACAAGACCGATAGCGACGGATGGGCCACCCTGAAGCCCCGCGACGTTCGAAGACTTGTGCGGCAAGCGCAAAAGGAAGCTAAGGGTTCCAGCACGGCAGTCGCCCCTGAAGGTGGCATGCCTGCCGCAAGCGACGCACGAGCCCGTCTGGCCGCGGTGCAGGACGAATTGGCGGCCGCCGCGGCCGACGAAGAGGCGAGGCCAGACACCGTGACCGTGAAGGGCGCCGGCGAATACGAAATCGATGTGCGGGGCTTGCTGGAGCGCAACCCCATCGTGGTGCACAAGGATGGCAGTTACGTCATCCACCTGCCGAGCCTCTTTGAAGGCCGTAAACAGCGCTGAAAGGGTCAAATACGCTGCCCAAGTCGGCCGCCTTCCTGACCCCGGTGGGCCCGTGGTCTAGAGGCTATGACGTCGCCTTCACACGGCGAAGATCGCCAGTTCGATCCTGGCCGGGCCCACTCCTTCCGCGCCACCCCGGTGGCTGTGGGGGAAGCGATGACGGCCGCAGCAATTGTGTGCCGTGTCGCCAAGCAACGCCTAAAAAGGACGGCTAAGTCGGCCGGCCTGCGCCCCTGTGGCGCACCTGCATTCGCACGCGCTCTGCCCCGATAGTGTAGTGGCCTATCATAACGCCCTGTCACGGCGTTGACCGGGGTTCAAATCCCCGTCGGGGCGCCTCCCTTGTTTCCGCCGAGCGGAAGCTTTGCGCCGGGTGCCAGCCACGGCCGCCACGGACGCGTTTCGCATGGTTAGCGTCGACGACGAATCCATGGCCCGCCAATGGACCGGCCTTTGGGCCGCGCCTTTGTCTTGGGCTCCTCGGCTGGCTCGATGCGCTGGGTGGCTTTGGTCGTGCGGTTGTTGCGAGACTCCCGCTTGCGCATGCCTGGCCACGGCCGCTTGTGCCCTTTGCCGTTGCGCTACGGCAGACACCGAGCCGGTTCGAAGCCGAAAACGACAACCAAATCTTGGAAGTCGGCCGCTGGCCCATTGAGCGATGGCACAAATTCCCACAGCACAATCACTTGGCGCTCGGTCAACGTCAC
>JBFJXH010000008.1:0-29513 GCA_041623215.1 Thermoplasmatota archaeon | reverse complement strand
TGGCCAGCCTCGAAGCAAGCTTGACGGCCGAGGTGGCCCGGACGCAGGCGCCGCTTCGCTTTGGCGTCACTGCCAACACGTTCCACGTCGAAGGCTGGGTCCCGAGCCGTAGCCTAGCTGCCTTGCGAACCGCCCTCGACGGGCAGTTCGGCGACCGCATCTACCTCGAACAACTTGGGGACGGACCCAGCGTCGTAGGTCACGGGGACGGTCATGGTGAAGGCCACGACGACCACCACGACGACCCTGCTGACGAGCCCCCGGTCCATCTGGACCACAAGGGCATGGCGAGTCCGTTCATTTTCTTGCTCCAACTGTTGGCGCGCCCGCGCTACAAGGAGATTGACCCCACGGTGCTGATGCTGTGGTTCTTCCCGCTGTTCTTCGGCCTCATGGTCGGCGACGTGGCGGTCGGTCTGGCTATTGCGCTGCTGGGCCTGTACCTGAAGAAGAACAACATCTTCGGCATCGGCGGACCGGCCGTGGGCCGTGCCTTAGTGATGGGTGGTGTCATGGCGGCCATTGTGGGCGGCGTAGTCTTTGGTGAGGCGTTAGGGGTTCACTTTGTCGTCTCGGACGAGGCGGCGGCGGAGGGCGAGTTGTCCTGGGAGATTCTCACTGGCTACCAATTCCCCACGGAGGGCTTCATTCACAAGGAAGTGAGCCATCACGGTGGCCACGCGGCAGACACGAGCCACGCCGCTGGGGACCCGGGAGGATCCCACGCGGCACCCACAGATTCAGGCGGCGGCATCACGACACACGCCGCCGAAACCGAAGACGCCAGTGGCGGCTTCACCAGTCTCATGAGCCTCACGCCGCACGGCACTACGCACCTGTCCGTGAACGGCTGGTTCAACCTCGGTTACTACTCCAAGGTTCACGATGTCAGTGCCCTGCTGGCATGGAGCCTCATCATTGGCCTTGTGCACCTTGTCTTCGGGCTCATCCTCGGGGTCCGAAATGTCTACGTGACGCACGGTGCCACGCTGGCCATTCAGGAAAAGGTCGCTTGGCTAACGCTCATGGGAGGGTTCGGCTTCCTGCTGCTGGGCCCCGAAGGCCTAGCGTTGCCCGTCGGTGGCGGCGTCATCGCGGCCAGCCTCGTGCTGTTATGGATGGGCGCTGCCAAGGTCCTGGGCGCGGGCTTCGTAGCCTTGCTCGAAGTGTTCGGACTGGTTGGTAACCTGCTGTCCTACACGCGTTTGGCCGCCATCGGCGCCAGTAAGGCAGGCATGGCCATTGCCTTTGCTAACATCGGTTTCACGCTCGCCGGAGGTCAGACCATCGGCGAAGCCCCCGGCCTCGTCTGGTGGATTGTGTATCTACTAGGCATGGTCGTCATCACGCTGCTGGCTACCCTTTCGGGTGGCTTGCAATCGCTGCGTTTGCAGTTCGTGGAGTTCTTCCAGAAGTTCTTCATCGGCGGCGGACGCGCGTACCAACCTTTCGGAGGTCGCAACGCGTGACCTTCGCCTTGACCCCCCAAAACCAACCCAAAGGAGAAAACCAACATGGCAATTGAAGCGGGCCTCATGGCCATCGGAGCAGGACTTGCAGTCGGTGTCGCCGGTATCGGCACTGGCATCGCGCAAAGCAGCATTGGCGCCGCCGCTGTCGGCGCGACCGCTGAAGACGAGAAGAACTTCGGTAAGGGCCTTGTCCTTACTGTGATTCCCGAAACCATCGTCATTTTCGGTCTCGTTATGGCGATCCTGCTCTGGCTCAACATCTGAGTCAACTAACGAAAACATAAGGAGGACCCATGGGACTCGAACAGGTCATCAATGATGTGCAGCAAGGTGGCGAGCGGCATGCCGAGGAAATCTTGGCTGAGGCTCGCAAGGAAGCCGAAGGCATCCTGGGCAAGGCGCGCGACCGCGCCGCCGCCTACCACGACGCTCGTGCCGCTGCCGGTGAATCGGATGCGGCACAACAGCGGGCACAGCAAGAAAAGAGCGCCGAGTTTGAGGCCCGAAAAATGGTCCTTACGAAACAGGCCGAGCTCCAAGAAGAACTCCGAGGTCGCGTACTTGCGGCTCTCGGCGACTTGGACGCGGCGGCCCGTGAAAGCCATGTCAAGGCACTCCTGGCGACCGCCAAGGGCGTGATTCCGGAAGGGTCCGTCCTTGGCGCGTCCGCCGATGCGGAGGTCCTTGGCAAACAACGCACCTACAAGCACGCCGGCGACGCAGCCATTAGTGGTGGCATTATCGTTGAGAGCACCGACGGCGAAAGCCGACTCGATCTCTCGTACGAAGCCCTCGTGGCCGACAAGTGGCGTGAACTCTTGGCCGGCGAATCGGCACTTTTCGGTTGATTACCATGGACCTACGCCTGCGATTCAAGAAAGGAGGAGCCACCAACTACCCGTACGCGGTAGCTCGCGTGCAGGCGAAGCGCTCCAAGTTGCTGCCGCAGGCGGATTATGCCAAGTTCCTCGAGATGGACGTGAGTGAAATCACCCGCTTCCTTGAGGACTCGTCGTACAAGGCCGAAGTGGACGAATTGGCCGCCCGGTTCGCCGGGTTGGACCTGTTGGAAAACGCCGTCACCGTCAATGCGGAACGCACTTACCGGTCCGTGCGCGGACTAGTTGCAGGCGGCGGCGGTGCCATTGTTGGCCAATTCTTGGCTCGCTTCCTCCTTGATGATGTCAAGGCCGTGATTCGGGGCAAGACCGCTGGAGCAACCCGCGAAGAAATGTTGCAGGAACTCTTGGTCGAAGACTTGGACACCTACAACATTCTCGACCCGCTGCTGGCGGACGATGTGCGGACCGTGGAAGACATCCGTGACACGCTTGCCCGCATCGGCGGCGCGGGCACGGGCGTCGCAGCGGTCCTGGCCAGTGTACCCGACGGTAGCCCCCAATCGGCGTACGAAGATGCCCTAGACCAGTCCTACTTCTCGGCCCTCCGGAAGGTCTTGGCTGAGAGCAAGGAACCGGGTGCCAAGGCAATGGCCACCATGGTGGCCCGAGAAATTGACGTGCGAAATGCGACCAATGCGGCTCGCTGGGTCGCCAGCGGCCAGGGCGGCGACTTTGCCCACCTAGTCATTCCTGGCGGACGCTTGCTCAACCAGCAAGACGTGTTGGCCCTCTCGACCAGTGGCGACTTCGGTCCCTTTGCGGACCTGCTACGTGACAAGGGCTTCCGGGAAGAAGTGGTTGAGGCGGCGGCTGCCATGACAAGCGGCGCGCGCCTGTCCCGATTCCAAGCGGCCCTGTGGCGCGATTACCTGGCTCATACGGACAGTCTGGCCGGCGGCAACCCACTGAGCCTACTGCCTATCCTTGCGTTCCTACTTCGCAAGCAACGCGAAGTGCAGGTAATTCGCGCCGTGGCGCGCGGCAAGGCCGCCGGCCTATCACGCGAACGCCTCGAGGAGTTGCTACCATGAGCCATCTCGCCGTTATCGGCAACGAACAATTCACGCTCGGATTCCGCCTCGCGGGCATCCGCAAGGCATGGAACGCTGTCTCCGAAGCAGAGCTGCAAGATGCTGTCTTGCAGGCCCGCTCGGATGACGACATCAGTATCCTGGTCATGGAAACTCCTGACCTCCAACGACTCGACGCCCGCCTGCGGGCCGATCTGGCGTCGAGCACCAAGCCCACTCTCGTTTTGGTGGGTGAAGAGGAGGATGACACCCTCCGACAGAAGATCAAGCAAGCAATCGGTGTTGACCTATGGTAAAGCAAGACAAAGGAACCGTCTACCGGGTCTCAGGGCCCGTTGTCACCGCCCGCGGCATCAAGCCCCGCATGTATGACATCGTGCGCGTGGGCGACGAACGTCTCATGGGCGAAGTGATCCAGATCGAGGGTGAAAACTCCATCATCCAGGTCTACGAGGACACCAGTGGCGTCAAGCCCGGTGAACCCGTGGAGAACACTGGATTGCCCCTTGTGGTCGAACTTGGCCCCGGTCTCATGACGAGTATCTACGACGGCATTCAGCGCCCGCTGGAAGTTCTCCAGGACCAAATGGGCGACTTCATCCTGCGTGGCGTCGATGTCCCTGGCCTCGACCACGACAAGAAGTGGGACTTCACCCCGACTGTAAAGGAAGGCGACGTAGTCGAGCCCGGCCAGGTCGTTGGCACCGTCCAGGAAACGACGACCGTGCTGCACCATGTCATGCTGCCACCGGACCAAAAAGGCGGCGTCATCAAGACCATCAAGAAGGGCAGCTTCACCGTGGACGACGTGGTGGCCACGCTCGAAAATGGCACCGAAGTTCGCCTGGCCCACAAGTGGCCTGTGCGCAAGCCCCGCCCCTACGCCGAGAAGCAATTGCCGACCATTCCTCTCAACACCGGTATGCGCATCTTGGACGGTCTGTTCCCCGTGGCCAAGGGCGGCACGGCCGCCATTCCCGGCCCGTTCGGCTCCGGAAAGACGGTCACGCAGCAAAGCCTGGCCAAGTACTCCGACGCTCAAATTGTGATGTACATTGGCTGCGGCGAACGTGGCAACGAGATGACCGAAGTGCTGGACGAGTTCCCCGAACTGCCTGACCCGACCAACCCGGGCCAGCCCCTGATGGGCCGCACATGCCTCATCGCCAACACCTCCAACATGCCGGTGGCCGCCCGTGAAGCGAGCTGCTACACCGGCATGACCATCGCCGAGTACTACCGCGACATGGGCTACGACGTGGCCCTCATGGCAGACTCCACCAGTCGGTGGGCGGAAGCTATGCGTGAAATCAGCAGCCGTCTGGAAGAGATGCCCGGCGAAGAAGGCTACCCGGCTTACCTCTCGGCTCGTCTGTCGGAGTTCTACGAACGCGCCGGTCGCTGCACCACCCTCATGGGCGAAGAAGGCTCGGTTACGGCCATTGGCGCCGTCAGCCCGGCCGGCGGTGACTTCAGTGAACCGGTTACCCAGGCGACGCTTCGCATCGTCAAGGTGTTCTGGGCGCTGGATGCCAAGCTGGCGCAGCGCCGTCACTTCCCCGCCATCAACTGGCTCAACTCGTACAGCCTGTACCCCGAGTTCCTTGGCGACTACTACAAGGAAAATGCGGCCGCAGACTGGAACGAAATCAAGGACCAAGTCATGGACATCCTCCAGAAGGAAGCCGAATTGCAGGAAATCGTGCAGTTGGTCGGCAGCGACGCGCTGCCCGACGAACAGCAAGTGACCTTGGAAACCGCTCGCTTGCTTCGTGAAGTGTTCCTGCAGCAGAATGGCTTCGACCCCGTCGATGCCAGCAGCAGTTTGGACAAGGACTACAAGATTTGGAAGACCAGCCTGCGCTACGACGAGCTTGCCAAGCAGGCTCTCGCCGCCGGCGCCGCAGCTAAGGACCTCGTCGGTCTTGGCTTTGCAACCACCCTGGCACGGGCGCGCTTCGAAGCCGAGTTTGACGCGGCCAACGACAAGGCCAACGCCGAGTTGGAAGCTGAGTTCGAGAAGATTATGGCTGCGTCCAAGACCCTCACCGCGGAGGTGACTGCGTAATGGCTCAGAAGGAATACAGGACCGTGACCCAGGTCAAGGGCCCTCTTGTTTTCGTAGAGAAGACCCACAATGTCGGCTACGGTGAGCTGGTCGAGATGCGCTTGCCGGATGGCTCCAAGCGCCGCGGCCAAGTGTTGGATACCAGCAGCGACCAAGTGGTTGTGCAGGTGTTCGAAGGGACAGATGGCATTGACAATGACAAGACCAGTGTCAAGTTCCTCGGGGAGACCATCAAGTTTGGCGTCTCCAAGGAGATTCTGGGCCGTGTCTTCAGCGGTGCAGGTGCGCCCATCGATGGCGGACCTGAGATTATGGCTGACGACCAGTTGGACATTCTCGGCGCAGCCATCAACCCCTACAGCCGCCAGTCCCCGCACGATTTCATTCAGACCGGGATTAGCACCATTGACGGCAACAACAGCCTTGTTCGCGGCCAGAAGCTGCCCATCTTCAGTGGCAGTGGTCTGCCCCACAACGACATTGCGTTGCAAGTGGCCCGCCAGGCCAAGGCACGCGGCAAGGACGAGAACTTCGCTGTGGTCTTCGGCGCCATGGGCATTACCAACGAGGAAGCCAAGAAGTTCATGAACGAGTTCGAGCGCACTGGTGCGCTGGAACGTGCAGTCATTTTCCAGAACCTTGCGGACGACCCGGCCGTGGAGCGCCTTCTGACGCCTCGCCTGGCCTTGACAGCCGCCGAGTACCTTGCCTTCGAGTTGGGCTACCACGTGCTTGTCATTTTCACGGATGTGACCAACTACTGTGAAGCGCTGCGTCAGATTGGTGCGGCCCGTGAAGAGGTGCCCGGTCGCCGTGGCTACCCCGGTTACATGTACACGGACTTGGCGTCCCTGTACGAGCGCGCTGGTGTGATTAAGGGCAAGCAAGGCTCGGTGACGCAGTTCCCGATTCTGACCATGCCTGGTGACGACATCACGCACCCCATTCCTGACCTGTCCGGCTACATCACGGAAGGTCAAATTGTGATTTCCCGTGAATTGCACCGCAAAGGTATCTACCCGCCCATCAACGTCTTGCCGTCTCTGAGTCGCCTCATGAACGCCGGCATCGGTGGCGAAAAGACCCGTGAAGACCACAAGAAGGTCAGCGACCAGCTGTACGCCTTGTACGCTGAAGGTCGTGACTTGCGTGGTCTGGTGGCCATCGTCGGTAAGGATGCGCTGTCGGCTCGTGACCTAGCCGTGCTGGAGTTCGCAGACCACTTCGAAAACCGGTTCGTCCGCCAAGGGCGCGACGAAGACCGAAGCATCGAGCGGACCTTGGATCTTGGCTGGGAACTTCTGGCTACTGTGCCGGAAGAAATCCTGACGCGTATCGACCAGGAGACACTCGACAAGTTCCACCCGAAGCACCGTGCTTCGGCTGGAGAAGCCATCGCAGCGTAGTCTGTATTGGTCCCTTCCCCTCTTTCTTTTCCCCCTGTTTGTTTCCCTTCCGGGCCCGGCCACGTAACGTCCTGTGCGCAGCAAGGCGGACCAACTGTCTAGGCTTCAGGCGTCGGCGAATACCCACCCCGACGCCGTGCCGCCTGCCGCCACACGTGCGCCTTTGGCCAGGATTGTGCCGGGGTGAAGCGTGGCGTTGATGCCGGTCTTTACGTCGTCGCCGGCAACGATGCCGAGTTTTCTTCGTCCAGAATCCACCCACTCTGTCCCACTCCAAAGGACGCGGACGTTTCGGTCGTTTAGTTTGAGATTTGCCACCTGGCTGCCCGCCCCGAGGTTGCAGTCATCGCCAATCACCGAGTCGCCTACATACGAAAGATGCGGGACGTTGGAGCGATTCCCGATGATGCTGTTTTTGATTTCCACGCTGGCGCCAATGTGGCAATCTCGTCCAATTGTGGTGCCCGGCCGCAGGTAGGCATGTGGACCAACCTTGCAACCGGCACCAATGCGGACAGGTCCCTCGATGCGGGTACCATTGAGAATCCGTGCACCTTCCTCCACCACCACCTCGCCAACAAGGTGGACGTTGTCATCTACGTGACCGCGGATGCTTCGCTTTTGCTCTGCCAGCAGGGCGGCATTCACGTCCAGGAGATCCCATGGGCGTCCGGCGTCGAGCCAATGGGTCAATTGATGCACGTGCAGCTCGGCGCTGTTTGCTAGGGCTGCGATGGCGTCGGTGAGTTCGATTTCACCTCGTGGCGAAGGGGCCAGCCGCCCGCACGCGGCAATGATGTTGTTGGGAAGGCGGTAGAGGCCTGCGTTGACCAATCCAGGCACGGCTTCAGGGCCTTTGGGCTTCTCTTGAATGGCCGCCAAACGACCGTCCGCGGCCACTGCCAGCAAGCCAAAGGGTCGGGCGTCTTCCACCTGCACGGCGGCCAGCTGCGCGCCTCGGGCTGTCCGGAACGCGGCCAGTTCGTCTGGCGCTACCAGGGTGTCGCCGCTGGCTAGGACAAACCAGTCGTCGTTGACTCGGCCTTCCAAACTGGCTACAGCGTTGCCGGTGCCCCGCGGCGTTTCCTGCAGCACAAATTGGACATCTAACTCCAAATCGTCTAAATCGCGCACGTGGGTTTCAACTTGGTCGGCACCCGCGTGAACGATGATGGTCGCCCGCTTGAAGCCCGCGCGTTCGCACGTCCGAAGCAAGTGCTCTAGCAGTGGCGCTCCCGCAACGGAGAGGAGCACCTTGGGGCGCGTTTCCGTCAGCGGGCCCATTCGGGTTCCGCGACCGGCGGCTAGGATGACCACATGGTCTGTCACGCATTGCTATCGCTAACGGTTGGTAAAGACGGTGGGGGTCGCAAGCGTGCCTACAACAGAGGCAAGGTGCGCGCGTCGAAGGGATTGTTGCACGTTGCCTGGCGGTAATCACCCACCTCCATGTGGACGTACTTGGGCAACGGCTCTCGGCTGTCGTCATTGCTGTGGATGGTGGCCAGCGTCTTGACGTTCAACGTGCTCACACAGTGAACTTGGCTGGGGGTGTGCTGGTAGCTCATGATGTCCTGCATGGGGACGGTCTTGGCGTCGAAGTCGCCAGCGTCGCCCACGTGGCCGACTCCTAGGCAGTGGCCAAACTCGTGCGTGTTCAAGTCATACATCAGCCGCTGGCCTCCCAGGAGGAAATTGGTGTTGACAACGAAGCAGGTGTCGCCGCCGTAGCCGCACTCGGCCCGGAAGCTTCCCCAGACGGAGCCTTCGTGCTGCTGGAAGCCATCCGGGAGGATGCCGTGGGCAAAGCCCACGATGCTGTCGGCACAGTACCAAAGTGGGCTGGCCAAGCCAATTCCGAACAGTAGGAATGGGTTTGCCTCGGCGGCTAAGATGACAATTTCAGGGTCGTGCAAGGCCGCCAGAGGGATGTCATCATAGCCCACGGCGTAAGCATTGATGTCAAAATGACTGAGGCCGCCGGCGCTGTCCAGTTCGTGGATTCCAGCTTCCCATGCCAAGACGCCATGCTTGAAGGTGGCAAGGCTGTCGCGCGTCGGATAGGGCCCGACGGATGGGAAAATGAGGACATCCACAGTGGTTTCGTCTGCATCCGTGAGCACCAGTTCGTGGTACTTGTCGTCCCAGAATTCGCACGGCCCCGAATCCCCGCCCGTAGTTCTGTCCGGCGCCGAAGAGGGGCTCTTGCAAATGTTGGCTTCCGTCGGCGTCGCCATCAGCAGGGCGCTCGTCAAGAGCAGAATCGTTGCAGCAAGCGGCCGGTACACGGCCATTCCACGTCGCCCGTGTTTGAAACGCTTTGTGGCACGCCTTACCGCCCGTGGGGCCTTTTTGCGCTGCTATTCCCCCGGTTTCGGGGCCCCAGCCACCTCTGTTTCCTGTGCCCAATACCTAAATAGGGGACCCATGTCGGCGGCTCACCGGCCAGCCGACTGGCCATCGGGCAACGCCTCGTGCGCCCCGATCCACGGCGGTCGTCTCCGCGGCAATGCCTTTCCGGGCACCCGCACCCAACGCAACGCGATGGCATCGACCAGCGCGCTGCGCAACAGGAGGCAAGACATTGGCAAGTAACCACCACCCACGGCGCGGCAGCATGGGGTTCTACCCCCGCAAGCGGGCACGCTCGCAAGTGCCCCACACGCACGCCTGGGCCGAAGATGAAGGTCAGCCGAAACTGCAAGGCTTCGCCGGCTACAAGGCCGGCATGACGCATGCCCTTGCAGTTGATTACCGCCCCAACTCCCGCACCAGCGGCGAGGAGGTCCTTATGCCCGTAACCATCGTCGAGGCTCCGCCCATGACGGTCGTTGCGGTGCGCGCCTACGAAAACACACCGTACGGCGAACGCACCCTGACGGAAGTCTGGGGCAGCAACCTCCCCGACCGCCTCGGCCAACGCCTGCCTCTGCCCAAGAAGCAGGACGCTGACGCCAAGTGGGCCCTCATGGACGAAGCGGACGTGACCGATGTCCGCGTCCTCGTCTGCACGGCCCCCGGTGCCGTGTCCGGCGTGGCCTCCAAGACTCCCGAAGTCATGGAAATCCGCGTCGGCGGCGGTGCCGTCGCCGACCGCATCGCCTACGCCAAGGACCTCCTTGGCAAGCAAGTGGAAGCTGCGGACGTCCTCAAGAGCGGTCAAATGACCGATGTCCAGGGCATCACCAAGGGTTACGGGTTCGAGAGCCGTGTCGTTCGTTTCGGCACCAAGCTGCTGACCCACAAGAACTCGAAGCACCGCCGCATGATTGGTACCCAAGGTTCCTGGAACCCCCACTGGGTTCAGTCCACGGTACCCAACGACGGTCAACGTGGCTACCACCACCGCACCGAATACAACAAGCGCATTCTGCGCATTGGCGACCCCGCCGCTGAAGGCCAGGAAATCACCCCCAAGGGCGGCTTCCAGCACTACGGTGAAGTCCGCAACACGTACCTCATGGTACACGGAAGCCTGCCCGGCCCCGCCAAGCGCCTGTTGAAGTTCCGCGACGCCGTCCGCTACACGCGTGGCATCGAAGTCGCCGAGCCGAACATCACGTATGTCTCCACCGAGAGCAAGCAGGGGGCCTAACCATGAGCAAGGTCAATCTCTACAACAAGACCGGTGACGCCAACGGCGAAGTGGACCTCCCCGGAGTGTTCGCTACGCCCGTGCGCACCGACCTCGTGCGCAAGGCCGTCAAGGTCGCGCGCGCCAACAAGCGCCAACGCTACGGTGCCAACCCGGTTGCTGGTGAACGCCACGCAACCCGCAGCATCGGAAAAGGACGCGGCGCCAGTCGTGTGCCCCGCTTGACGCAGGGCCGCAACGCCGCTCTGGCCCCCAACGTCGTTGGCGGCCGCCGCGCTCACCCCCCGCAGGCCCGCCGCAGCTTCACGCTGAAGATCAACGACGGCGAACGCCGCTTGGCCATCGCCAGCGCCTTGGCCGCTACGGCCGATGGAGCTAGCGTGGCTGCCCGCGGTCACCGCGTAGATTTGCCCGGCTACCCGGTCGTCGTTGATGACGAAGTGGCCAGCATCGAGAAGACCAAGGACCTCGTCGCCGCCCTCGAAAAGATGGGCCTCGGCGAAGACTTGGCTCGCGCCGAAGCCGGCCGCCACATCCGCGCCGGTAAGGGTAAGCTTCGTGGCCGCCGCTACAAGACGCCGAAGTCGGTTCTGTTCGTTACAACCGACGGCAAGTTCCCGGCCGCTGCCAACCTGCTTGGCTGCGACGTGGTCAGCGCCCGCAATCTCGGTGCTGAACACCTCGCCCCCGGCGGCGACGTGGGTCGCCTCACCGTCTTCACGGCTGGCGCCCTCGACGCCATCAAGGAGGCGTACCAATGAGCGCCATGGAACGTGTGCACGCCGTGGTCTTCCACCCCGTCGTGACGGAGAAAACCATGAGCCTCATGGACGGCAACAACTCTCTCGAGTTCTTGGTGCGCCGCAGCGCAACCAAGCCGGAGATTAAGGCCGCCATCGAACTCCTGTTCGAATGTGAAGTGGACACCGTGAACACCCGGATCACCAAACAAGGCAAGCGCGCTGTCGTCAAATTCGGCGGCGAAACGACGGCCGAAGATATCGGCATGCGCATCGGGGTGTTCTGATGGGCAAGCGCATTATCTCCCGCCGCCGTGGTGCAGGCGCGCCGCGTCTCACTTCGCCCAGTCACAAGCACCAGGGCGATGTGACCTACCCGCGCGGCCTCGAAGGCACTGCCACCGTGACCGGCATCCGGCACGCCACCGGCCGCACCGCGGTCATCATGGACCTCAAGTTCGACGATGGCACCGAGACGCGACAAATCGCCCCCGAAGGCGTTGTCGTTGGCCAAGACGTGACCTGGACCCGCACAACGCAGGTCAAGCCGGGCAACGTCACCATTCTGTCCAAGATTCCCGAGGGTACTCCGGTCTTCAACCTGGAGATTCAACCCGGCGACGGTGGCAAAATGGTGAAGGCGGCCGGCAACCAAGCCGAAATCGTCAGCCACGATGCCAAGCGCACCGTGGTTCGCCTGCCTTCTGGCAAGTTCCGCAACTTCCACCCCGAATGCCGCGCCACCATTGGCGTGGTGGCAGGCGGCGGTCGCGGCGACAAACCGTTCCTGAAGGCCGGTAAGAAGCACCACCTGATGAAGACGCGAGCCCAACGCTGGCCCCGCGTCCGCGGTGTCGCCATGAACCCCGTGGACCACCCCCACGGCGGTGGCGCCCACAACTACACGCCCGGCAAGACTTCGGTCGCCCGGGGAACGCCCCCTGGCCGCAAGGTCGGTAAAATCGCTCCCAAGCGGACCGGTAAGAGGTGATACCAGATGGCAAAGAAACAATTCAGCAACCCTGGTGCCGCCCGCCGGCGCCAACGCAAGGCAAAGGCCGTCATTGAGACGCGCCAGAAGAAGGAGTTCACCTACCGGGGCAAGACCCTGGAGGAACTACAATCGCTCGAGCTCGATGACCTACTCGGTCTGCTCCCCAGCAAGATTCGCCGCAGCTACGCTCGCGGTGTGAAAGCGCCGGAGAAGAAGTTCCTGGCCCGCGTCGCGGAAGCCAAGGAAGGCCAAGCGGTCCGGACCCACTACCGGCACCTAGCCATCCTGCCCCGCTTCGTTGGCAAGACCGTGTCCGTGTACAATGGCCGCGAGTTCCAGGACATCGAAATCCAACCCGAAATGATTGGCCACCGCCTTGGTGAATTCGCCCCGCCCACCCGCGTCTGTGCACACACAGGTGTCGGTGTGGGTGCGACCCGCAGCAGCAAGCACGTGCCCCTGAAGTGAGGTAAGAAGCATGACAATGACCCATTACTCCACTGTATCCGACCCCGCCACCACGGCGCGGGCCTACGGCCGCGACTTGCCTGTCTCCCCCAAGAGCGGGCGCAACGTCGCCCGTGCCATCAAGGGCATGCCGGTCTCCCGCGCCAAGGACTACTTGGCCGACGTGACCGAGCTCAAGGCACACGTTCCCTTTGTCGTCCGCAAGCGCAAGATCGCCCACCGCAAGGGTGCCGGCAACGGCCCCGGCAAGTGGCCGGTCAAGACGGCCAAGCACTTCCTGAAGGTGCTGGAGTCCGCCGAAGCCAACGCGGAATACAAGGGCCTGGACAAGGACCTCCTGGTTATCACGCACGCTAGTGCCTACCAGGGCACCGTCATCAAGGGCTACACGCCTCGCGCTCAGGGCCGCGCAACGCCCCACTTCGATCGCCTCTGCAACTTTGAGGTCATCGTTACCCAAATCGAGGAGGAAGCCTGACATGGCCGTCGAACGCAAATTCGTGAATGAAGCCGTCAACCGCTTGTTGGTGAAGGACTTCGTGCAAAAGGAAACCAGCCGCGCCGGCTTCGGTGGGTTGGACATCCAACGCACGCCCCTTGGCACCCGCGTCAACATCATTGCGGAGCGCCCCGGTATGGTCATTGGCCGCCGTGGCAGCACCATCAACCAGTTGACTGCGGACCTTGGAACGAAGTTCGCCGACACCCTGGACAACCCCCAGGTTGGCGTCGAAGAGCCCAAGGGCAACCCTGCTCTGAACGCGCAAATCATGGCCTTCAAGGTCGCCGAGAGTCTCGAACGCGGCTGGCACTTTGGCCGCGTCGGCCACAGCACCGTCCAGCGCATCATGAGTGCCGGTGCCCAAGGCTGCATCATTGAGATTGCTGGTAAGCTAACCGGGCAACGCAAGCGCCGCGAGAAATTCATCGCTGGTCACATCAAGTACTGTGGCGAAACTGCCACGGAACTGATGGATGCAGGCTACGCTCAGGCCAAGAAAAAGCTCGGCAGCATTGGCTGCCGCGTACTCATCATGCGCCAAGACGCGGTCCTCCCGGACAACGTCACCGTGTACGCACCCGGCGAAAAGGCCGCACTTGAGGCTGCCAAGGCCGCCAAGGCCGCTGCCGCTGCAGCCGGTGTCGAAACGGTCCAGGAAGCCCCCGAAGCCAAGGCTGACGAGGCGACCAAGGAAGCCAAGGCCGACGCTCCCGCCGACGCCCCTGCGGCTGCCGCAGAAGGCGATGCCAAGCCGGAAGCCGATGCCACTGGCGCCGGCCGCCGCGAGCGAAAATCCTTCACGGTCGGAGGCGATAGCTAATGGCGATGCTCAAGACCGCTGAAATCCGCGAACTGCCCCACGAGGCCCGCATGGAACGCCTAGCCGAACTTCGGCAGGAACTCATGCAGGAACGCGGCGTCCATGCTATGGGCGGCTCCAGCCCCAACCCGGGGAAGATCCGCACCATCCGGCGCCAGATTGCCCGCATCCTCACCATCAACCGTGAGGACGAGTTGGCCCAATGAGCATCTGCGTTACCTGTGGCCTGCCAGACGAAATCTGCGTCTGCGAAGACATCGCACGTGAGCAAGAGGAGATTCGCATCCTCGTCGATACCCGCCGCTACGGCAAGAAGATGACCATCGTTGAGGGCATCACCGACGGCAACATCGACGTGCACGGACTCCTCACCAAGCTCAAGGGTCGCTGCGCCTGCGGCGGCACCATCAAGGAAGGCAACATCGAACTCCAGGGAGACCACGCCAAGAAGGTGCAGGCAACCCTGGAAGAACTCGGCTTCAGCGGCCGCATCGATTAGCCAGCTTGGCCCCCCTTTTCCCTTCACCCCCTTTTGGAGGACAACCGTGAAACGGACCGTCCCGCGCCTCAAAGGAGCCGCCAAAGAAGCGGCCCGCGGCGAACTGATTGGCCGCTCGGTCACGGTGAGTGCAGCCAACGACGCCGGACTGGTCGGCCTCACGGGCGACATCATCGACGAAAGTTTGCACACATTGACCGTTCGCGTGGCAGGAGCGCCAGGTGCAAGGCGCATTCAGGTGCCCAAGGCAGGATCCACCTTCTCTTTCCCGGCCGCCGATGGCGGCGATGGGCAGGCGGCCACCGAGATTGATGGCCGGGCGATTCAGTTTCGCAGCGAAGACCGGACCAAGAAAGTGCGGTAGTTGCTTTGGCTGGTGGTGTACCGCCAGTCGCCACCACGCTTATATGTGGGCACTCGTCGCCCGCACTACCCACTCCTGATGCCGTCTGGCACCGGGAGCACCGTGCCCGGCTTGACCGGGTCGCACCCCACGACGTTACCACGGGGTGCAAAGGACAGGGACAAGCTGTCTCCCGCTTACCCCTGTCCCACTTCTAGGAGACAACCGCAATGACAGCAGTCCGAGACATCGGCATCGACGTGCGTGCGCCACCCCGTGAGCCTGCGCCCGGCGATGTCCTGAACCCCTTCAATGGCAGTTTGCCCGTGCGTGGCGTGACCATCGTCGGCAACGTCGTGAGTGACAAGATGCAGGGCACCGTGGTGGTGCAGAAACAGCACAGCCGCATGGTGCCCAAGTACGAGCGCATCGAGAAGCGTACCAACCGGTACGCAGCTCACGTCCCGAGCAACATCGACGTTACCGTCGGCGATGAAGTCCTCATCGCTGAGTGCCGCCCCATCAGCAAGACCATCAAGTTCGTGGTCGTTGAGAACCGCTCCGATTCGGCTGGTGAGGCCTGATGCGTGGCATTCCCGGCAGCGTCACCCGTGGCTTGCCCACCGGTGCCCGCCTCGACTGCGTCGATAACACCGGCGCCAAGATTGTTGAAATCATCACTGTCCCCAAACTCGGCTTGACCCACCGCCGCTACCCGGCGGCGGGCGTCGGCGACCTCATCAAGGTCACCGTCAAGAAGGGCACCCCCGAGATGCGCCGCCAACTTTTGGAAGCGGTCATCATTCGTCAGAAGCGCCCCTTCAAGCGCGCCGATGGCACCACGGTGGTCTTCGAAGACAATGCCTGTGTCATCATCAACCCCCAAGACGGTGAAGTCAAGGGGAGTCAGATCAAGGGCCCCGTGGCCCGGGAAGCAGCCGCCCGGTGGCCGCGTGTGAGCGCCACCGCCAACACCATCGTTTGAGGTGCATCTCATGGTCAGCAAGCAACCCCGAAAGCAACGCAAGGCCCTCTACACGGCCCCCCTGCACATTCGCCGCAAGCAAATCTCCGCCCACCTTGGCGAAGAACTGCTGCTGAAGTACAACCGCCGCAGCGTCCCCGTCGTGACGGGCGATGAAGTCAAGTTGACGCGTGGCGACCACGCCGGCAAGTCCGGTAAAGTGGCCCGCGTGGACACCAAGGCACGCAAGATCATCATTGACGGCATTACCCACAAGAAGGCTGACGGCACCGACGTCGAGCTGCCCGTGGACCCGTCCAACTGCGTCGTCGTTCGCCTCAACCTTGAGGACCAACGCCGTCGCGACAAACTCGGAACGGAGGAGAGCGAATGAGCCACCACTTGAAGCGTCTGGCGACCCCCCGGTCCTGGACCATTCCCCGCAAGACCAACGTCTACACCACCAAGCCCGCACCCGGTGCCCACCGCCTCGAGCGCGCGCTGCCTTTGTCCACGGTTCTCCGTGACTACTTGGGCGTCGCCGCGACGAACCGGGAAGCACGCCGCGCGGCCGGTGCCGGCGACATCATGGTCGACAACCGCGTCGTGAAGGACGGCAAGTTCGCTGTCGGCTTCATGGACGTCATTAGCATCCCTAAGCTCGGCAAGGCCTGGCGCGCTGTTCTCGACGACAAGGCTCGTCTCCGCTTTGTCGAAGTGCCCAACAAGCAAGCCGAATGGAAGCTGGCGCAAGTTGACAACAAGACCACCATTCGCGGTGGTCGCACCCAGCTCAACCTGCACGACGGCCGCAATGTCATTGTCAAGAAGGACGATTACAAGACCGGCGATGTCTTGAAGCTAGAACTGCCCAGCCAGAAGATTCTCGGTCATTTCCCAATTGGCGAAGGCAACAAGGTGTTCGTCACCGGTGGCCAGCACGCTGGTCAAGTCGCCGATGTCAAGTCGGTTGAAATGACCCGCAGCCACAAGCCCAACCTTGTGCACCTAGCTGAGGGTGACGCCACCTTCACCACCATCAAGGCCTACGCCTTCCCCTTCGGTGACAAGGACAACCTCCCTAAGGTGGAGGTGACGCGCATTGTCTGAAGCTGGCAACCCTCACACGCTCCCGCGCATTGCCAAGGTGACGGTCAACATGGGCGTCGGCGAAGGCGGCGACCGGCTTGAGAAGGCCGAACGGACGCTCGAAAAGCTGACGGGCCAAAAGCCCAGCCGGACCTTCGGTAAAATGAACAACCGCGACCTAGGCGTTCGCCCCGGCATGCCCATTGGCTGCAAGGCGACCCTGCGCGGTACCACCGCCGAAGAATTCGTGCGCCGGGCGCTGTACACGCGCCACAGCAAGATCTTCGGCTGGTCCTTCGACAACCAAGGCAACCTGCAATTCGGCGTCAAGGACCACACGGACTTCGAAGGCGAGCGCTACGACCCCGACACCGGTGTCTTTGGCATGGATGTCGCCATCACGCTCGAAAAGCCCGGCCACCGCATCAAGCACCGCCGCTTGCTGTCCCGCAAGGTTCCCCGACGCCACCGCGTTACCCCCGAGGAAGCCCGTGCTTTCCTCGTCGAGAAATTCAACCTGGAGGTCCTCTGATGAGTCTAATCCTGAAAGAACGCACGATCTTCAAAGGTCGTATCGAAGGCTGCCGCAACTGCGGGCGCCGCCGCGGCGTGGTACGCCGCTACGGCATCCGGCTGTGCCGCCAGTGCTTCCGCGACAACGCCCGTGATTTGGGTTTCAAGAAATACAGCTGAGGTGAACAAAAATGCAAAATGATCCTCTCGCAGACGCCTTGACTGTCATCCGCAACGCGGAGCAGGCAGGCAAGCAAGAAGCAACCATCACGCCCGCCAGCCGACTTGTCGGCCGCGTGCTCAAGGTCATGCAGGAAAGCGGCTACATTGGTCCCTTCGAGTACCAAGACGATGGCCGCGGCGGCCTGTACGTCGTGAGCCTCAAGGGCGTCATCAACAACTGTGGTGTCATCAAGCCCCGGTACGCCGTGAAGAAGACGGACCTGGAGAACTTCGAAAGCCGGTTCCTGCCGGCCCGGGACTTCGGGAACCTCATCATGAGCACGACCGGTGGCATCGTGAACCAGTACCAAGCTAAGGAGGGAGGTGTAGGCGGCCGCTTGCTCGCCTACGTCTACTAGGAGGTCCGATTATGCCTGTACTAGCTGAAATCGACCACCGCATCCCCATCCCCGATGGCGTCACCGTCACGGTCGACCACGAAAACAACGAGAACCACACCGTCATCAAGGGCCCCAAGGGCGAATTGGAACGCCGCTTCCGATTCCGCGGTGTCCGCGTGGACGTTGTGGACGGCGAAGTCTCAGTCCACAAGGAACTGCCTCGCCGCGAGCACAAAGCCATCTGTGGCACCTACAAGTCCCACATCACCAACATGATTCAGGGCGTCAGCGAAGGCTGGACGTACAACCTGAAGATTTGCTACAATCACTTCCCCATTAAGGCGGCCGTGAAGGGCGACGACTTCGTCATCGAGAATTTCCTTGGCGAACGGCACCCCCGCGTGGCCCCCATCCTGCCCGGCGTTAAGGTGCAGGTCAAGGGCGAAGAGGTTGTCGTGGAGGGCATTGACCGCAACGCAGTCGGTCAAACTGCCGCCAACATCGAACTGGCCACCCGCGTGAAGGGCCGTGACATCCGGGTCTTCCAGGATGGCATCTACATCACCAACAAAGGAGCCACTGCATGAGTGACGAAACGAACGCCCCTGCGCAAGAGTCCGTCAAGGACGCGCCCGCCGCAGCCGCCAAGGCTGACGAAGGCGCCGCCAAGGGTCAAGAACAAGCCGTCAAGTCGGCCCCCGCTCCGGCCAAGCTGCCCAAGCAGAAGCCTGAGCTGGACGGCGAAACGGCCGAGGCCCTGGAGGCCCGCAATGCCAAGAACCACGTCCGCCCGGCCTTCCGCCGCCAGGAGTGGTTCCGCTACAAGAAGCTCGGTGGCAAGCACGCCGGATGGCGCAAGCCCCGTGGCATGCACTCCAAGATGCGCATGCACCTGAAGTACCGCCCCAACGTCGCCTCCATTGGCTTCCGGGGGCCCACGGCAGCACGCGATCTTCACCCGAGCGGCTTCGAAGACGTGCTCGTCTACCGCCCCGAAGACCTCGAAGGCATGGACCCCAAGACGCAAGCCGCCCGTGTGGGTGGAACCGTCGGGGGCCGCAAGGCGGCCGCCATTGAAGCGCACGCTGACAAGCTTGGCATCCGTGTTCTGAACAGGAGGTCCTGAAATGGCCGACCTTCGCGCCCAGAAGCGCATGGCCGCCGAATTGATGAAGTGCGGCAAGGGCCGCGTTCGCATCGACCCCTACCGTGGCGAAGAAGTCGCTACCGCCGTGACCCGCGCCGATGTGCGCCGGCTCATTGACGGTGGCGTCATCAAGAAGGTGCAGGTACAAGGTGTAAGCCGTGGCCGCGCCCGGCACGTGGATGCCCAGAAAGCCAAGGGTCGCCGCGTTGGACCTGGCAGCCGCAAGGGTGCCAAGTATGCCCGCCTGCCCCGCAAGGAGCGCTGGATGGCTCTCATCCGTGCGCTTCGCAACGAACTGACTACGCTGCGCGAATCGGGCGCCATCGACCGCTCGACTTACCGCGAATACTACATGCGCGCCAAGGGCGGTCAATTCCGCTCCCGCGCCCACATGGTGAGCCACATGAAGACTGAAGGCGCCCTGCCCGAGGAGGTCGGTGCCTGATGGCAGCCGGACCCCGTACCCGCGTCCCGATGCGCCGCCGGCGCACCGGTCACACCGACTACAAGAAACGCCTCGCTCTGTTGAAGAGCGGCGAAACGCGCCTCGTGGTGCGCCGCACTGGTGGCAACGTCATCGTCCAGTTTGTTGACTGGGAAGAGACGGGCGACCAAGTGAAGGCGACTGCGGTTGCGCAAGAGCTCTCCAAGATGGGCTGGAAGAACAGTGCCAAGAGCACGCCCGCAGCCTACTTGACCGGTCTCTTGGC
Source organism: Thermoplasmatota archaeon (assembly GCA_041623215.1). Taxonomy (GTDB): domain Archaea; phylum Thermoplasmatota; class E2; order JACPAO01; family JAHFTW01; genus JBFJXH01. Next base: position 9,687 of record JBFJXH010000008.1, on the reverse strand, counting down.
CGGCAAGCGCGCCAAGGAAGCCGGCATCGAGGACGCAGTCCTTGACATCGGCCGCCACGCGCCCGTTCGCGGCAGCAAGGTGTACGCCGCCCTGAAGGGTGTCCTGGACGCTGATGTCTGGGTGCCCCACGGCGACGACGAGATGTTCCCCACCGAGGACCGCCTCACCGGCGCGTTCCTTGACCAAGCAAACGACTTCGAGGCCGTCCGCGCCGCCATTGGTGGCGGTATGCCGGCGGCTAAGGCAACGACCGAGGAAGAAGAATGAGTGAAGAAGCAAGCAGCAAGCCCGCCCCGGCCCCCGGCCGTGGCGGACCCCGTTCGCGCGGCGGCGGCCCTGGTGGTCCCCGGCGTGAAGGTGGACCTGGCGGCGACCGTGGCGGTCGCGGTGGCCGCGGTGGACGCGGTGGCCGTGGCGGACGCGGTGGCCGTGGCGGACGCGGTGGCAAACCGCGCCGTGACGACAAGGCCCACTTGCAAACGTGGGAACCCAAGACCCGCCTTGGCAAGATGGTCAAGAAGGGTGAGATTACCAACATGAGTGCCGCGCTGGCAACGGGTTACCCGCTTCGCGAGCCGGAAATCGTGGACATCCTCTTGCCGGAACTTGAGGACGAAGTGCTGGACGTGAACATGGTCCAGCGCATGACGGACTCCGGTCGTCGGATGCGTTTTGCCATCACCTGTGTGGTTGGCAACAAGGATGGCTTCGTTGGCCTCGGCCGCGTCAAGGGCAAGGAAGTTGGGCCTACCATCCGACGCGCCATTGACCGCGCCAAGATCCACATGGTCGAAGTGCGCCGCGGCGCGGGTTCCTGGCAATCTGCCGAGGGCGCCCCGCCGCTCTCCATTCCGTACCAGACGCACGGCAAGTGCGCCAGCACCGAAGTCACCATTCGCCCGGCGCCGCAAGGTACGGGCCTCGTTGGCGGTAAGGTCGCTCGTAGCGTGCTCGGCTTGGCCGGCATCCAGGATGCCTGGGTATCCAGTCGTGGCCAAACGCGCACCACGGTGAACTACGCCAAGGCGCTCATGCTGGCTCTTGACAACCTGAACACGATTCGGTTCACGGAAGAGCAGCAAGCTCGCACGCAATTCACGGCAGGTGCCCAGAAGGTGCACGAAGCCAAGATGCCCGGCGCTGATGGCGATGACGACCGCGAATCTGCGGCCCCGCCGGCCAGTGGCGCCATCACCGTGGAGGCGAGCTAAATGGCCTACTCTGTCATTCGGCTCCGTGGCCAGATCAACGTCAACCCGAAGATCAAGGACACCCTGCGCTACATGCGCCTTACTCGCGTCAACCACGCGGTTGTTCTCCCTGAGAACGAGACCACGAAGGGCATGCTGCAAGTCGCCAAGGACTACGTTACCTGGGGCGAAGTCTCCGCCGAGACGCTCGCTGCGGCAATCCGCGCTCGCGGACGCCTGGTTGGCGACAAGCCCCTCACGGACGCTCACGTCAAGGCCAACACGGACTTTGCCGACATCGACGCCTTGGCTGCCGCCATCGTCGCTGGGGACTACCAGTACAAGGACTTGGCTGAGGTCAAACCGCTCCTTCGCTTGGCTCCTGCCAAGAAGGGTCTGGAGGGCATCAAGCGCTCCTACCAAGCCGGCGGTGCTCTCGGGTACCGTGGCGATGCCATTAACGACCTCGTCGGGAGGATGATTTAATGGCCAAAGGAGAACGCGCCAAGAAGTACCGTGGCGCCAGCCGCACACACGGCGCCGGTCGCAAGGCCCGCCGCGGCGCTGGTCTCAAGGGTGGTCGCGGCCGCGCCGGTGCCAACAAGCACCGCTTCCTGCAACTGCAAGTTCTTGGTGGCAAGCACCCTCACTTGGCTGCTCGCCCGTGGGGCCGCACCGGTTTCACCAGCAAGAGCCGCACGCCGGCTGATGTGACGCTCAACGTCAGCGATCTCGCCGCCTTTGGCAGTGAAGAAGTTGACTTGGCGGCGCACGGCTACACCAAGCTCCTGGGCAGTGGCAGCATTGCGGCACCCGTCAAGGTCACCGTGGCCAAGGCCACTGACCGGGCGGTTGCTAAGGTGCAAGCCGCCGGTGGCAGCGTCGTCCTTTCGGCCGACGCCGGCTCCGACGACGACGCTTGATTGCCGCCAGGCACGCTTGCTTCGCCCCGTACCTTCTCCCATTCTCTCCCTGACACCCTTAAAACGCGGCGGTGGGTGGCCGCAAACCTTCCCAGGAGACGACCATGGTCGCGACCCGTTCACGCCTTTACGCTTTCAAGCCGCTCATCGAGCGCTGGCCCGCTATCCGCAAGCCTGAGGGCCACGTGTCCTTCAAGACCAAGCTCCTGTGGACGACGGCATGTCTCATGCTGTATTTCGTACTCGCCAACATTACCCTGTTCGGCGTGAGCCAAACACAGCTGGACCTGTTCGAAGGCTTCCGCGCCATCTTGGCCGGTGCCAGCGGCACCATTGTTCACCTGGGCATTGGCCCCATTGTGACCGGCAGCATCGTCATGCAGCTCTTCACAGGTGCCAAGATTATCAATTTGGACTTGACGAATGCCGAGGACAAGGCCATCTACCAAGGGACTCAGAAAATTCTGGTTGTCCTGTTCATTCTCGTTGAATCCATCCCGCAAGTATACGGGTTCTTGGAACCTGACGCCCGGCTGATTGACCAGATTGGTTCAGGCGGCGCTCGGTCCATCATCATCGCCCAATTGGCGATGGGCAGCGTCATCGTTTTCCTGATGGACGAACTCATCCAGAAGTGGGGCATCGGCTCCGGGATTAGCTTGTTCATCGCCGCAGGTGTGAGTCAGGCGCTCTTCACGGGTACGCTCAGCTGGCAACCGGTAACCGCCGGCAACGCCTACGACCCCGTGGGCAACCCGCCGGTTGGCACCCTGCCCATGATCATCTACGTCTTCACGGAGCGCAGCGTGGGCAGCTTGGTTCACGGCGGCGGCTTCGAGCAGATGTTCATCGGCAACCAGCAGTTTCCCAATCCCATCATCACCTTCTTCTCGACGGTGGCGATTTTCTTCTTCGTGGTGTACGCGGAATCGACGCGCGTCGAGCTTCCGTTGGCGCACGGCAAGGTTCGCGGGGCCCGCGGCCGCTACCCATTGCGGCTGATTTACGCCAGCAACATTCCGGTGATCTTGATGGCGGCGCTGATTGCCAACATCAACATCTTCAGTCTGCTCCTGTGGCAGCACCCGACCTTCAGCCAGATTCCGCTCATCGGCAAGGCGTGGTGGATTGGAACCTACGCACCCGGCAGCACGCAACCCGTGGCGGGCGGCGCCTGGTACCTGTCAGCCTTCAGTGGCCTGTCGAGTTGGTTCCTACCCATGTTTGACCCCGCCCGCTACGGCCTGGCGGCATCGGGCCACGAGCCGTGGCAGATTCTGCTGAAGATTTTCATCTACCTGTTCCTGTTCGTTGGCGGCAGCATCATGTTCGCCAAGTTCTGGGTCGAGACCACCAACATGGGTCCCGAGCAGGTCGCCAAGCAGATTGAAAAGTCGGGCATGCAAATCCCTGGCTTCCGTCGCGACCCGCGTGTCTTGCAGAAGATTCTGGGCCGCTATATTCCGACCATCACGGTGATTGGTGGTGCGACGGTGGGGGGCTTGGCCGCCATTGCTGACATGCTTGGCACTGTAGGGCAGGCAAGCGGCACCGGCTTGTTGCTGTGTGTCGGTATTCTGCTTCGTACCTACGAACAGATTGCCAAAGAGCAAGCCATGGAAATGCACCCCGTGCTGCGTGGCTTCTTCGGCGCCGAGTAATCGTATACTGGGGCCCAAGTGCAGCGCTGAGGCAGGTTTGGGCAGGCATGCCGGGGGCTTCCGTCGGAGCGTAGCCGCCGCGCTGGCGTGCCCTTGGGCGTCTTGGGTATCGTAGCTGGCGCCCGGGCGAGCCCGCTCCCCTTTAAGTGAGGCAGCGACCGTGTCCGCTTGGGTCGGTCATGTCGGTATCAGAGCGCGTCCAAGAAGCCCTGTCAAACACGATGCAGTGGTCTGCGCGCCACGCCTTGGCGGTGATTGGCGTCGTGGCGCTCATCACGCTTGGCAGCGTGGCAACCTTGCTCGTGGTGGAGCCCAATGTAGAAACGGACATCCAGTCCGGTTACTTTGCCACGCATGACGAGCAAGCCAACTTCTTCCGTGAACTGCGCGAGGAGGTGGCGGGCGTTAACTCGGAGATTGTCTACTTTGAGTTGACCGATGCGGCGCAGGCACCTGATGCGGATGACCCCCGCTGCAATGGTCAAGCGCCGCCTGGCTCAGGCCCGTGCCCCATGGTAGCGGTAAGCGACGTATCCAGCATGGAGGCGTTGCGGGCGCAGGAGGAGCTATTTCGTTTCGTCAAAGCGGAGTTCGAGTTCCGAACCGGGCATGACAAGGTGCTTTCCCACACCAGCCTCCCCTACTTCGAGAAGCTCATCTACAACCAATTTCCCGGCGGCTGTTTTTGCCTAGCCCCTGATGAGCTGCAGCACAATGCCGTCCAAGAGCTCCTTGGGGCCGCTGACTCAACGGGGGCCGTCGCGTTGTATCACAGCGATGACAAGGCCGCCGCCGTCATGTTCATCATTTACGACCCCGACACGACCCACATTTCCAAGAAGGAAACGGGCGGCATCATCAACGAGATTGTCGAGGATTATCGGGGTCTCGATGTAGGAGAAAGCGGAGCGGCGGGTGTGCCGAAGACGGTGGACATCTGGCAGGAGGCGTACTTCGACTCCTGGGGCGTTCAATCCTGGATTTACCGCATCGACGAGCAGGTAGCAGAGGAGTCACAAGTGTTCATCGCGGCGGTATTCGTTTTCCTGACGGGTACGCTGTTGTTGTTGTTCCGCAATGTCAAGCGGGCCCTCATTGGCGTGACGACGGTCGGCATTATTCTCACCTGGACCCTGGCCGGCATGACGGTTGGTGGCGTTTCGGTCGGTTTTGTGTCGATGGCCATGTTCCCGCTACTTTTGGGCGTCGGCGTCGATTACGTCATTCACATCATCAACGAGTTTGGCACGGAACGGGCACACGTGGAAACGAGCGCCGAAGCGTTCGACCTCATTGGCCGGCGCGGAGCCGTGGCCCTGATGATTTCGACGCTAACGACCGTTAGTGGCTTCGCGGTCATGATTAGCAGTACCTCGCCCATGATTGTGGAAATCGGGACGGCGACGGTGCTCGGGATTCTCAGTATCTTCGTCCTGTCCATTACGTTCTTGCCGGCCCTGCTGCAACTGTCGGTGCGTAACGAAGCCAAGGAAGTGTTCAGGCCCAGCACCATCATCGCCGGCGTTGCTTCGTTCTTTGGCAAAAACAAGGTGCTCACAATCTCCGTTTTGCTCGTGGGGACCATCGTCTTCGGGTCCTTCATCCCCAAGACCGAGTATGTGATTGGCACGGTCGAAATCAACCTGCCCCAGAAGGAATTGTGGACGCACAAAGAAGACCGCGCGCACATGCTCGACATGTATGAGCGGTTTCAGGAGAAGATTGAGGCGAAAGGGCAAGAAACCATCATTACGAAGGCGCGGGAGCCAGGGGGCCTGGCGACAAGAGCAGCCGTGGATGATATGATTGCCATCCACAAGGCGATGCAGGCAGATCCGTTCGTGCAGCAGGCCGGGGGAGCAGTCAATTCTGTTCCCTTCATTCTCAATCTCTATGCCCTCCTGAAAGATGGTGGGGGAAGCGCCGGACCCGGTGTCCTCGAATCTGTCATTCTGGGTGGAGCCTTCGTGCCTTGTGACCCGAATGCCCCGCAGTGTTTCACAGGTCTCGATGAGGATTGGGACAACGACTTCGGCTACATCCAAGATTGGGATGACGCGGAGATTAAGGCCGCCTACGACGACATGTTGGAGCGCGAGGAATGGTCGCCATTGCTGTTGACGTTCATGGATGACTCGTACAGTATCGCGTGGGCACTTACGTTCGTCAACATTGACATCGACCAAGAGGCGACGCAAAAGATGGATGCCGCCGCCCAGGCAATTCTGGCAACGGCCGACCCGCAGGCCACGGACAACCACTACTTCGGAACGCTCACAGGCGTCGAGAAGTACAATGGCTACACGAACAAGTGGCTCAGTCTTTCCACCGCCATCAGTCTCACGATTGTGGCCGCGCTTGTCTTCCTGTTCAGTGGCAGCTTGCGGGCAGTGGCGGCAACGGTGACGCCCATGGGCTTGGCCCTTGTATGGTGGCTTGGGGCCTTGCCGACGCCGATTGTGGACATTGACCTCGCGTTCATCTTCATGATTCCCATCGCGTTCATCACGAGTTTAGGCTCAGATTACGCGGTCCATTTGACGTGGAACTTGGAGAAGCAACGTGACCCCCACTTTGTCTTCAAGACCGTTGGAAAAGCGGTGGCCTACTCCGGCTTCACCACGGCAGCATCGTTCTTCGCGTTCACGCGAGGAGCCATCCGTGGCAGTTACGAAATGTTCCAGGCGGCAGTCATCGCCATCATCATCATGACCACGTTGACCTTCCTGTGCATTCCCCTGTTTTACTTCCGGCGCGGAGACAAGGCTGCGGAGGATCAGCAGGCATCGGACAAGGGCGCCGTGTGACGAACGTCACAACAAGCCTTACGTCAGTCCCAGCCTCTCGCTCGTTGTGGCCGTGCCCGCGTTCCTGCTTCGCAAGCTGTACAAGCGGGGTAGCCTGCGCGAGCTTCCCGGTGCGCGCTTCACTTTCTCCCTCCACAATCCGTTGGGGATGGCGACGCTTGTGTCTCCCCCGCACATTGTGGTAAACGGCGTAGCCCACCCGCCGAATAAGATTCGGGCCGGCGCAGCCGACTTGGCCAGCATCACGCCGGTAACACCCTTCCTTTTTCCAAAGGGGGACGAAGTGGAGCTGGAATTGAAAGGCCACCTGCTTCGCGGCGGCAACCGCATCCATGTCGTGGTCCAGACGCGAGAGTGGGGTGAATTGGACATGCTATTCGATGTTCCCGGGGCGCCGCCGATGCCGTCCAGTGAAGAGGAATAACTGCCTTGCCGTGCGCGCGGTCCCAGGCGACCTAGGTATGCGTTCCCGTCCAGGCGCCGTTGAGGGCACGCTGCGTGCGATGCATGGATGCCAATAGGCCGGCCAGATTGATGATTGGGATGAGATGGAGAGCAAGTTGCAGTTCAGGAAGCATGGCTGTTGGGTGACGCCGCCGGCGTTCATCGCGAGCCAAGTGCTCCCAAGCCGTGTAGGCGCCCTGCAACCAGACGGAGAAGCCAATCACCAGGAGCAGAACCCCCAGCGCCCCGAGGGCGATCGCCCCTGCTGGTTCGCCGAGGCTGGAACCACGCGGGCGCGTGGCAAGCGTGTACGCCAAGGCAGGCAGCAGGAGTGCCAAACCAGCGGCTACCAAGAGTTGGCCGCCGCTGACGCTTCTGGATACCTCGCCGCGTCGCCCGGTCCATGCATCCACTTCTCGTGCCCACCGGTGCCACCACCAGAAGCCGGCTAGCCCTAGGGTCAACAATGTGGCAAGGACGACCCAGCCTGGGGCCCGTATGTTGCCGCTGCGGCCCCCGGCCAGGGGCGCGGCCACAAGGTGGCGGGATGCGCGTTCAAGTTCGGCTGCTGCTAGGACCGGGTCGGAGGGTAGGGCTTGGTGCATCGGGACCCGTGCCTGCAGGTGGCAAACAGGGCATCGCGTGATGCCGGCGGCCTCGACTCGAAACCGCCATTGGCAGCGCGGACATCGCAAGGCCTCCACGGGGCTGCACGGCAAAGTGCCAACTTAGGTGCAGCGACCGTCGCTCCCATGCAGGGCGGCTGTGGACCGACCGACCTAAAGGTTGAATTCGATGCCCTGGGCCAGGGGCAAGTCGGTGCCCCAGTTGATGGTGTTCGTCTGGCGACGCATGTATTGCTTCCACGAGTCGCTGCCCGATTCTCGGCCGCCACCCGTTTCCTTTTCGCCGCCGAAGGCACCGCCAATCTCTGCGCCGCTGGTGCCGATGTTGATGTTGGCGATGCCGCAGTCACTGCCGCCGTGGCTGAGGAATCGCTCCATTTCGCGCACGTCGTTCGTGAAGACGGCGCTGGAGAGTCCTTGGCGCACGTCGTTGTGCATGGCCAGCACGTCATCAAACTCGTCGTAGGCAAACAGGTACAGCACGGGTGCAAAGGTTTCCTCTTGGGCTAGCGGGAAGTTCCTGAAGCCAAGCTCGGTGCAATCGAAGAGCGTGGGTTCCACGTAGCATTGGCCCAGGTCGCTGCGCGCATTGCCCCCCGCCAACAGCTTGGCGCCCTGGTCCGTGGCCGCCGCGACTGCTTGGCCAAACATCGTCACGGCGTCGGCGTCAATGAGGGGTCCCATGAGGTTGCCGGCTTCGAGGGGGTCGCCGACGGTGACTTGCCCGTAGGCCTTCTCCAGCGCCGCGATGAACTGGTCCTTGATGCTGCTGTGAAGGAAGACGCGTCGCGTGCTGGTGCAGCGCTGGCCGGCTGTGCCGACGGCGCCAAACAGTACGCCCCGGACGGCGAGGTCCAAGTCGGCGGACGGTGCTACGATGATGCCGTTGTTGCCGCCCAATTCCAGAATGGTACGCCCCATTCGGCTGGCTACAGCTTCGCCGACGCGGTAGCCCATGCGGCACGAGCCGGTGGCACTCACAAGGGGCACGCGCTTGTCGTTGATGAGGGCCTCCCCCACCGGGTCGGCGGCACCCTGCACGAGTGTGGCAACGCCTGCGTGTCCGGCTTGGGCCAGCACATCGTGGAGCGTTTGGTGTAGCGCTACTGCGGTGATTGGGGTCTTTTCGCTGGGCTTCCACACAACCGTGTCGCCGCAGACGAGTGCCAGCGCTGCATTCCAGCCATACACCGCCATGGGGAAGTTGAATGCGGTGACGACGCCGACGACGCCCAAGGGGTGCCATTGCTCATACATGCGGTGCTGCGGGCGTTCGCTGTGCATGGTTTTGCCGTACAATTGACGCGAAAGGCCGGTGGCAAAGTCGCAGATGTCGATGATTTCCTGCACTTCACCAAGGCCTTCTTGCAGGCTCTTTCCCATCTCAATGCTGACCAAACGACCCAGGGGTTCCTTGAGTTCACGCAGGCGGTCGCCCCATTGCCGCACAATATCACCGCGAAGCGGCGCGGGGACCGTGCGCCATTCAAGGAACGCCTCATGCGCCGTGGTAATGCAGCGGTCCACGTCTTCGGCCGTGCCGTCGTGCACCGTGGCCAATAGGCCGTCATCAATCGGCGTCGTCACGTCGCGCGTTGGTCCGTTGCCGCTCCAGGCGTGGCCATCGTGGGTTCCGGCGACCGGCTTCGATGCGTCAATGCCCAATTCTTCCAGGAGGCTGGCGTGGGAACTCATCGTGGTCTGGGTCATGGGCGGGCCGACCCAGGTGGCCCATAAAACGAGCGCGTCCCCTGGCGCCAGGTCAGAGGCAAGCGCTGCCCTGCTGGAGGGGCATCATGTGAACGAGTCGGTGTGCTCAACGTCGTGTTCGGCCTCGGCGTGCAGAAGGTCTGTGCGGGTCACGATGCCGATGAGGTGCTGTTGGTTTACGGGGTCCACCACAAGAAGCCGTCCCACGTCTTCTTCGTGCAACCGGTCGCGGGCACAGTACAGAAGTTCGTCTGGGAAGATGCTGATGATTTGGCCACTGACCAACTCCCGCAAGGGCACGTCGCCCTTGCCGTCGTGCAGGGCT
>JBFJXH010000007.1:0-29661 GCA_041623215.1 Thermoplasmatota archaeon | reverse complement strand
TGTCTTCAAGGACGTGCAGGGCGACTTCCTGCGCCGACCCGACGGCGACGTGCACTTTGTCAGTGACCAAGGCGCAGCGGTTGCAGCCGCCGTCAAAGAGGCCGCTGCTTCCGGCGAACGCGTCAACATTCCCGTGCCCATTACGTGCACCGTGCCGTCCGAGGGAGCGGAGCCAGTTGCGACCTTCACGTTGACGTTGAGCCTGAAGCGCCGGTAATTGGCGGCTACGCGCCCTACAGAGCGAAGTGGCGGGTGGCGTGCTCCGGCCGCTACTCGCCTCGGCCAAGATGCCGACGCCTGCGTGGACCCAAATCTGGGCGTGGGTTGATCAATGGATGGCTGAAGACCGCGACGAAGCCCGCGGTTGAACGAGCCCGGCAACCCTGCTTGGCATCCATGCGATCGGGCGAGGCGAGCCGTTTTCAGCCGGCCAGCCCTTGTTCCTGTGTGGCCGTCCCCCTCATTTACAATCCCGCCAGCGGCGACGGGAAAGGTGAAGCAAGGGCGCTGACGGCGCGGGACCTCTTTGTCACGCGCGGCATTGAGGTGGATTTGGTTCCCACAACCGCGCCGGGGCACGCCGGCCGATTGGCGGCTGACGCCGCACGGCGCCATAACAAAGTGTTCGTCCTTGGCGGCGACGGGACCTTGTCGGAGGCGGCCGATGGAATCCTGTCTGCGGGCCTCGGCGACAAAGTCCAACTTGGCTTTCTTCCGGCCGGCACGGGCAACGATTTCCTTCGGGATTTTGGTATGGAGCCGCTGGCCGTGGCGGTGGCGCGAATTGCCAAAGGTCGCGAGCGTCGTATTGATGCGGCACGCATCCGCTACGGCCGGCCAGACCCGGTTGATGGCGAGCAGGCCACACGGCATTCCATCAATGTGTTTGGTACGGGATTTGTGGCGGACGTGTGCAACTACGCCAATGAGCGCCTGAAGTGGATGGGCAAGCAGGCGTACACGGCCGCGGTCTTCCCCGTCCTGATGCGGTTGCGGCCGACGCCGACCAAGCTCATCACGGATGGCGAAGACCGATCGGGCGACTACACCATGATTGCCGTGTGCAACTCTGTCCACACCGGCGGCGCCATGGCGATCGCGCCGGATGCTCAACAGGATGACGGACTACTCGACGTGATGGCACTTGGCCGCATCAGCCGCGTCGGCTTGCTGCGCCTTTTTCCCAAAATCTTCAGTGGGACGCATGTGCAAGATCCACGCGTATTGACCTGGCGTGCTCGGCATGTGCACATCGAGCCGAATGGGGGCACGGATGCAGGTGGGGGAGCGCTCCTGGGCGACGGCGAAGTGTATGGCTCGACGCCGGCTACCATCGAGGTCTTGCCCGGTGCCCTTCGGTTGCTGCTTTAAGATGGCCGGGCGGCTGGCGGCGGCGTGGCAAGGCAGTCGGCTCGTGCAGCGCGCGACCTCTATCATGTGTCGGGCTGGAGCGATGGCTTCTTCGACGTTAACGACGAGGGGCGTCTCGTTGCGACGCCGCTTGGGCCGGGCAGTCCTGCCATCGACCTTCTGCAGGTGACGGAGGCGCTGCAACAACAGGGCATTGCCCCGCCGGTCGTCGTACGCTTCCCGCAGATGTTAGCCGGCCGCGTCGAACGACTGAACGCAGCCTTTGCGACGGCGCTTCGTGACAACGAGTGCGGCGACACCCAGTACCAGGGAGTCTTCCCCGTCAAGGTCAACCAGCACAAGGTGGTGGTACAAACGCTGGCCAAGGCGGGGCGCAAGTGGCGCTACGGCCTCGAAGTTGGCAGCAAGGCCGAACTGCTCGCGGCGCTGACCATGGACCCGAGCCGGCGCAGCCTGCTGGTGGTCAACGGCTTCAAGGATAGTTCCTATCTTGATGCGGCCTGCCAGGCGACCGCGTTCAAGGACACGGCCATCATCGTCATTGACGAAATTGGCGAGTTGCCCCAGGTCCTGCCACGTCTCGATGTGCCTAATCCGCCCAAGCTTGGCCTCCGGCTCAAGCTGCGTGCCAAAGCCCCCGGCAAATGGGCCCTCTCAGGCGGCATGGGGAGCAAGTTTGGCCTGACGATTCCAGAAGTCCTGCACGCCATTGAGGTGCTCACAAAGGCCGGCCACCTGGACAAGCTGGTCATGCTCCACTACCACATTGGCTCGCAAATCAGCGACATTCGCCGCATCGCAGACGGCACCCGAGAAGCGGCGCGCATGCATGCCGAATTGGTCCGCCTCGGGGTCCCGCTCCAGTACCTCGACGTGGGCGGGGGCCTTGCCGTGGACTACGACGGCTCGGGAAGCAGCGGCCCCAACTCGGCCAATTACACCATGGAAGAGTATGCCAACACCATTGTCGCTACGGTCAAGGAAGTGTGTGATGCCGCTGCCATCAATGTGCCCAATCTCATCAGCGAATCCGGGCGCTCAGTCGTTGCACACCATGCGGCACTCGTTGTCAATGTGCTGCGGCGGGTGCCCGGCATCGCCTTGCCAGTCGTTGGTCCCCCCGAGGCGGATGACCCGGTGCAGTTGCAGAATCTCTACGCCCTGCGGGAATCACTAACGGCCAAAACCGTGTTTGAAGCATTCCACGATGCCATTGCTCACCGTGATGACTTGCACTCGCTGTTTGACCTTGGCCACCTGGACCTGCCGCGCCTAGGCAGGAGCGAGGCATTGTTCCGCGACGTCTTGCATCGCGTTCGAAGTCTCTTGGAACAGGAGGACGAGCGTGAGGCGGAGGAATACGAACATGCGACGCGTCTGCTTCGCCAGAAGCTGGTGGGCAACTTCAGTGTGTTTCAGTCGATGCCGGATGCCTGGGGAGTAAAGCAGCAATTTCCCGTGCTGCCCATTCACCGACTTCGAGAAGTTCCCCGCGAAACCGCTACGTTAGCGGACATTACTTGTGACTCGGATGGCGAACTGCGCCGCTTCATTCATCATCAGGCGACGGCGCCCGACCTGCCGGTGCATTCCTTGCGACGTGGGGAGCCCTATTATCTGGCAGCCATGTTGGTCGGGGCCTACCAGGATAGCCTCGGTGATTACCACAACCTGTTTGGCGAAACCGACGAGGCGTGGGTGGAGGCGGATGACAGTGCTCCTGGAGGCTGGCGGGTAACCAAAACCGTCCAGGGAAGCAAGGTCAGCGACATGCTGGCATGGGTTCGCTACGAACGTGCGGACCTTCGCGACCGAATCCGGCGGCGCGTCAAGCGCCTCGCCGCTGCGGGCAGGCTCACCAAGGACGAGGCGGCCCGGGTTCAAGCGACCTACCTCGACCTGCTCGAGGCACGGACGTACCTCGACCTCGACAACTCGTCGTAGGTGCCATGTCGCCGTGCTGATGGCGAGCGGGGCGGACGGGGGGCGGACGCAAGTCGTTTTTACCTGAACCCTGGTGGCCGCCCTGGTCGGTATGGCGAAACTCCACGAGCTGGTCGCAAAGGGCATCGGAAACGTCAGTCTGTGGAGTAGCCACCACGCCAAGGCAGTGGTGGCCGTCGTGCTTGCCATGACGCTTGCCGCAGGGTATGGCGTGACACTCATCACCACCAACGTGGACGTCGCCGACGTGTTGCCCCGAGGCAACCCCAACACGGAGGCTGCGTATAATCTGACGGACCGGTTCCGCTCTACCTTCACGCAGCAAGTGACGTTCCAGATGCACGTCGATGAGTCGGGGCAATATTGGCGGGCAGACAACGCCAAGTTACAGTATCGTGCTTCAGGCTATTACGACGACCAAGGAAATACAGGCTCTCCTGATGGCCCGCATCAAATCCAAGCCAACAGCCAGAACATCACGGACGAAGTGTATATTCGTGCCATGGACGAGCTGAAGCGCTACATCCAGGACCGCACCGACTTCGACCGCGTCATTAGCCACTCCGGCATCTACTCTCTCATCAACTGGACCATCGCCGGTGGCTACGGCGACGCCCCTCCAGAGTCCTTCGGCCTGCCAACTTACACGACCCCCCAGGGCGCACAAGACTATGTTGCGGTTGACCAAGCGACCAAAGCTGCGGTTTTGTCAAGCGTGGATGCCATCTCCAGCCCCAGCTGGAACCATGGCGCCATGCTCTTCATGCCGGCCGCGGACAACGACGCGAACATTCGTGACCTCGGAGACTCGATTCTTCAGGCCCGCGACGATTACTTGGCCGCAGTGGAAGCAGGTGAGACCGAGTGGACTGTGTTTGGCCCCTGGAATCCCCCGCTTCTGACGGTGGACCTTCCAGTCGCCAACAGTCACTCAAGCCGGCTGGTCGAAGAGGACATGGTGAAGCTCATGCCCATCATTGCGGCCTTCATCATTGTCTTCCTGTGGGTGGCCTTCCGCAATGTTCGCTCCATTGTCATTTCCTTCACGGCGCTCGGAGTCGGCGTGACCTGGACCTATGGAACCATGGGCTACATGGGCATCGCCCTGAACACGCTCAACATGACGATTGTGCCCCTCATTATGGGGGTGGGCATTGATTATGCCATTCACATGATCAATGAGTTTCTGGAGCACAAGGCGCATGGCCAATCGGACGATGAAGCGCTGCAAGGGGCCGGGCACCGCGCCGGACTTGCCATGCTGATTGCAACCTTGACGACATCCCTGGGTCTCATCGTCATGATGATTTCGCCAAGTCTGCTCATGGCGCAACTTGGCTTCTTGTCGGCGGTCGCCATCATCGCGATCTACGTGCTAACCATCACCTTCATTCCTGCGGCCCTGACGCTGGTCGGCGGCACGGACAAAATGGGTGCTAGCTTCCAACCTAGCACCAGCATGCCGTGGCTGGCCCGCGGCGTCACCAAAACCCGCTGGCTGGTACTTCCCCTCGTCGGCTTGTTGACCTTCGGCGCCTACATGGCGAGCCTCGACTTGGATGAAGAGGCGTTTGGTGACCCCGGCAAGAACTTCCCTGAGGATGACCCCGTACGACGGGAGCACGAACAGGGGCTGAAGTACTTCTACGAAATGGACGACCCCGACGTCAAGGCCAACATCCTGACGTTTGAGGGCCCAGGCATCTTGGAGCCTGATGCCATCGAATACATGCGTGTCATTGAGGCCAATCTCAAGACGAAGGACCGTGTCATTCAGGACACATTGCGGACGCTTCCCTGGTTTGTCGAAACATGGCTCACCGTCAAGGGTGGGCCCGAGTGTGCCGGACTCAATTTGGCCGGACAACGCCTACCCGGCGAACTGGACCCGCTGCTAGGCGGCTATGCCGGCAGCCCCGGACCGTGCAGCGACCAAATGGCATTCCCCGCCACGGCCGAGGCGCTGCGCGAAGAGGTGCGGCAGGTCTTCGACTCTCCCATGCAAGAGTTGGCGTCCATCGCCATCAACTACCCCGCTATGGACATGGCGGCCATGACCTTCAGCGTCCAAGCATTCACCTACGACGAAGCGGAAGAGGTGTGGTTCCAGGTGTGGGAGGCCATTGAGGAGGCCAACCGTGAGTTTGGAGGCAGCCCGCCGGAGGGCGTCTACGTGGCGTTCGTCGGCAACACGGCAACCAACTACCTGTTTGTGGACGAGCAGTTGCCGTGGCTCAACTACATGAGCATCACGGCGACCATCATCCTGTTCATCTTGGTCCTGGTGTTTACCAACGACCTGAAGGCGGCTGTCGTTGCAACCGGCCTGGCTGGCATCACCAGCATCTGGTGGCTCGGCATCCTGCCAAGCATGGGCATTGGTCTAGCCATTACGCTGATGCTGCCGCTAGTGTTTATCTTCAACATCGGGACCGATTATGCAGTCCACATTATCTGGAGCATGAAGCAAACGCCTAGCGCACGCCAAGTCTTCGAAACCACGGGCAAGGCAATTCTGTTCTCGGCCATTACGACCGCCGGTGCGTTTGCCGTTTTCACCATGATTCAGAACGTGGCCGTCAGTCGGACCATGGTTGCCACAACGGTTGCCATTGGCATCATCTTCACGGCAACCATGATGGTGATTCCCGTCTTCTACAAGGTGCTGGCCAAGGGCGCAGACACCAAGGTCGCGGCCAAGAAGGAAAAACCGTTGACCGCAGTCAAGCGCGCCAAAGCCTAATGGTCGAACTACGCGTCCATTGAAGCTATAATGCAGGACAAATCGTAATCCTGTATGCGACTGCTTGTTGCTCTTGGCGTGGTCCTAATGCTGGCCACGGCCGGCTGCTTGAACGATGATGGCTCCTTGGATGGCGAAGAGTCGATGGCCGAGCCTGTCGGTGCCCCTCGTCCCGGTGCCGACCAGCCTCCGGCTAACGAGGGGGAGCAACGGGCCCCCGCGCCGGCCGAGCCAGAGCCACCGGTCCCGGAAGAGATTGTTCGTGAGTACCAATTCCTGGGTGCTGTGGATGGCTTTGGTGAGGTGGTGGAGGGCCGCTGCCAATTCAGCGATTGGTGCGTGGCCATTCCGGTCCAAGTGGAGCGCGCCCTCATTGCCGCCGTGGATTTGACGTGGAGGACGGCGCTGAGCGACTTTGATCTGTACCTGCTACGGGACGGCGAAATCGTGGCGCAAGACGCTAGCCACAATCCGGGTGCCGCAGCAGCGTCGCTGACGGCAAACCTAGAGGTCGGTGCCTACGAAATCCTGCTGGTGCCGTACGAGGCCGTGCGGGACAGCGTCATTGTTCACGCTGAGTTCGCTGCGGCTTGACGGGCAGTCCGCTTCTGCCCGGCTGGCAAAGCTCCCTTGGGGCCGGCGGGGGGTGCAACCTTCCATCCCTGTGCCCACGACTATTAGTAGCCGAAGACGGCCAAACTCAGTTGATGCCCGCTCGCCGGCCGCCTCGCCCTTCCATCCCCCATGCCGACCCGCCGCTTATGCTGGAGTACGACGGCGATGTGGATCACAATGTGCTTCGCCTTCTGGAACACCATGCGCGTGCAACGGGCCTGAGCCTCGCCATGCTGGACCTCTTGGGAACCAATGCCCGGGCGGCCTTTGCCTTCATTGAAGCTGCCGAGGATGGGGATGTCACGGCCTTCATCGAGGCCACCGATTGGCAGGCCTTGGAAGCCAAAGCGGGCTGGTAAGCGTTCGACCGCCCTGGCGTGCTGGCAGTTGACTATGCAGGAGTGGCCGCGCCTGGCAGGCACATGCAGGTCTGCAGCCCTTTTGCCACCAGGACCCGGGTGTCCCCCTGTTGGACGTGGACCTCCAAGTCACAAACGGTGAGCGTTCGCCCCGCCTTGACAACTGTGCCCGTCGCGATGGCGCGGTCGCCTTGGGCAGGGCGCACAAAGTTGACCTTGAACTCCACGGCCAGCACGCGTGCGCCGTCGGGCATCATCGAATAGGCGGCATAGCCGCCGGCAGAGTCAGCCAGCGTGGTAAGAATGCCGGCGTGAAAGAAGCCGTCTTGCTGAGCCAAGTCGTTGCGGAAGGGCATGGAAAGAACGGCCCGGCCGCTGGCCGCCTCATCCATCGTGGCTCCAATCAAGCGCATCGCGCCTTGGGCCTCGAAACTGGCTCGCACCATCGTCTCATCCATGCCCGGACAAGCTCTTGCCTGCGGAAAAGGTCGGCCGTCGGTGGCGACGCCAAGCCGGGGGGTGCGGACTACGGCTGGAGTTGCGTCAGGCAATTACCTGGAGCGCGGCCAGCCGGGCATCGCACATCTGCATGAGCACGGGTAGGAGCGCTTCGGCGTCCGCTTGCTCCCAACGATGCTCATCGTGGCCGGCGCTGATGGGTTCCAGCAGGTCGCCCATCTCGCCGTTGTCCTCCTCCTCGAAGTGGGTGACGGTCAAGGACGTAGGGCGAATCCAATGCGGCACGAAGGCTTCCAAATGATACACGTCGCCCTGGCTGTGCTCGGACGTGTGACGGGCGAGGGTGTAACGGTCGGCGCCCCATTGGCGGTCTCCCTGCGAATCGCGGGTCGCTTGGTACGTATCGTGGAGGATGTGTCCGGCCAACAAGGTGCCTCGAATCCAACCCCCATGGTAATGCACGGTCCCTTTGAAAGCGTCCGAAAAGGAACACCAATCCGGGTGAAAGACATGAAACGTCCGGCACGCGCCGTCCGCCTTGGGCACCGACCAACTCAGCATGTCGCCGTATTCGTCCATCGAGGCCATTCCTTGTTCCGCAAGCGCGCTCCGGAATTCGCGCCACAGACGTGCCAGGGTCGCCGGGTTGGCCGGCGTCGACGTTGGGTGGGCAAAGGTAAGCTCGGGCACGACAGCGGGCGCTTTGTGGTGTAGGGAAATAAGTGTGACTGGGTCGGCGCATCCATGCTTCGGGGCCGCCGCGCCGCAGCTTGGCCACCTAGGCTTGGCCGCCGAAGTCTTGCGTATGGTGGGCCGTTGCTGCCGCACAGAACCGCGCCCGTTCGAGCCAAGCGCATCGCCGCGTCGCGCGCACCCCGGGACGATGCATGGCACCGTGATGTCGCCTGAGGTGGGTGCGCTGCAGCCAGCCAGGAACCGGTGCCCGCGTCGAAAACCGGGCCCTCGACGGTCGTCAGGGTCCCGCTGACGTCAGCGCCGGGCCGGGTGGGAAGGCTCTGGAGTTGCTTCGGGGGCGTCAGCCCTTGGGGATGGGTGCTCGGCTGCCACTGCTGCGGCGCGGCTCCGTTTGCGCGGCGGCCGTCCGGGCCGCACGGCGCGACTCGGCAAGCTGATGGTGAAGACTGCGCCGCCGCCGTCGCGGTTTTGCACGGTCAAGGTCCCACCCATGGCCATCGTGGCACGTTTGCACCAAGCGAGGGCGATTCCAGCGTCGGACTCGTGGGAGTACTTGGAGAAGGGCAGGAACACCAAGTCTGGCTCGGCCGTGCCGATGCCGGGTCCTCGGTCTGCAATCCAAATCTTGACGCGCCGCCCGTCCTTTGCAGCACCGATGGTGGCGTGGCCTGGGCCTGCGTGAAATGCATTGCTTGCTAGCCGCAGCAGCACGTCTCGCAGGAGTTCGGGGTCGGCCTCGGCTTGCAGGGCGATTCCGGGGTGCTCGACGTTTACAACGTGGTCGGGCCGACGTTTGGCATACTCTGCTGCGACTTCGTCGATGATCTTCGCCACGCGGCATTCCTGGATATTTACCTCCACGTCGCTCGTGGTATGTGCTGCTTCCTGTAACTGGGATGCCACCGACGTCAAACGTTTGGTTGCGCGGTCAAGGGCGTCCAGGGACTTTCTCGTGCGCGCGTCGGGGGCCGAAGCTCGCAGGGCATCCACGTTGAGGCGGATGATTGTCAATGGCGTGGCGATGGCGTGTGAAGCATGGTTGATGAATGCCTGTCGAATTCGCGCTTCGTGCGCCAATCGATCTTCGGTTGCCTCGCGCTCGGCCTGGCGGGCAACTACCAGCACACCGCCGGCCAAGGTTGCGGTTCCCACCGCGCCCAAGCCGTGCGCCGCCCACCAAACGCCGGTCCATGGTAAGCCCGCCAGGAAGAAGATTGACTGGAAGACGACAACAACGATGCCGGCGCTGAATAATGGGTTGGCCCATGGTTGCCGTCGCATGAGAATCCACGCCGTTGCAATGAGCAAGACGGCCAGGGCTTCCGTTGCGAGGCGCGATGCCTGAACTTGCTGGGAATCCGCTGAAGCGGCCCAGTGGCCAATGGCGGGCCCGACGCGCCACGCGCCGATTGCAACCGCCACGGCGACTGCGCCGATGCTCCCCGCGAGGGGCACTCGATGCTGCTTGGGGATGGTGCCGGGTTTCAGCATGAGCAGTAGGCCCGCTGCGAATGCTACGCGGCTTGCCGGGCCAAAGATGAGCCATTGAAAATCGACCTCGGCATGGGTGTAGAAGCCGTGCCAGAGGTAGATGTCTACGAAGCCCAAGAAGGCGACGGCCAAGCCAAGCTCTCTGAATTTTCCGGTTTGCAGGAACGTGTAGATGGCCGCGACGCCAATCGCCGCCGAGACGATATTGGCGACAGAGACGAGTGCCACATGCACGTCGTCGTGGGAGAAATATGCCTCTCGCAGGGGCGTGCCCAGGAGAACCACAAGAAGCAACATGCTCCCCGCGACGGCTGCCAGTTCCAGTGGCCGCACGGCCATGGGGAACCCTGGTTCTGGACTATATTTACCTGTGCTTGGCCGGCCGCATGGGGCCAGGGACTCGGGGTTCGGGCCAAGGGGGGTGTCGGCCATTGGGGCCTTGGGCACTTACGGTCGCGCGCGATTCCGGCCAGCCCCATCGTAGCGGTGGGCTGTCTTGAACCGGTCCCCGAAAATGAGCCGTGGCCCCGTTTCACGCACGGCTTGGGATATTGCTCGGAGAAGCTAAAGCGGGGCTGCACCAATGAGTAAGCATGGTCGTTCGCTTCGTCAGGCGACCCACTTCTCTGCGGGCCTTAGCGCCCATCGCCGTTGCGCTACTCGTTGGGCTGGCAGGATGCGCGGGTTCCCCCGAGGACGACCATGACCATGGCGACCACGACCATGGTGCCCCCCATCATCACGGCACCGTTGCGGATGAAGGCACGCTGCCTTTGACGGGCGAGGAGGATGTGGTGATTGAAATCGCGGCTGGCGAACCCAATGAATTTGCATTCAACCCAAGCCGGGTCGAGGTGGAGGCAGGCCAGCGCATTGGCCTTGTTCTTCGCAATGTTGGGGACATTGATCACGAGCTTGCCATCAAGGACATCGCCTTCCACCTTCACGCCGAGAGCAATCAAACGGTGCGCGGCGCTTTCAGGGCACCGGAGCCTGGCCACTACGAAATCGGCTGTTACCTGCCAGGCCACCTGGAAGCCGGCATGAAAGGGACACTGGTGGTTGTGTAAGTTCACCGGGCTTGCCCTTGGCCGCGCGGCAGCAAATCAGGTGGGAAGAAGGGCGGCGGTGATGCCGCTTTCCAAGCCAGTGCGTGGCGGGCCGTAGGGCGATGTGGGGGTGGCGAAACGGGGGGGGGCGGGCCCGTTACCATTTTGTCTGCCCGGGGGACTTTGCCATCATGAAGTCAGTTACAATCACCTTACTGATGGTGGCGAGTTTGTTGTTGTCCGGCTGCGTTGAAGACTCGCCCGGCACCGACGACGAGGCTGCGGCGAATGATTTGCTGGCGCCGCCACTGGCGGATGCCCTTTGGCCCGACCCGCAGCAATACCCGCATCCTGCCTACCATTGGCCAACGGTCACCCACATTCCGGACAACGCCCCGGACTGGTGGCAACCAATCCCGGCAACCGAAGTCCCGCTCGACCCCGTCGGATTTGAGCCTGTAGGTGGCGGGGGGCCGGGCTGGGGCGGCGACGGCTTCGGCGTGTTTGGTGGACTAGCGGTCTTTCCCGCCGTTGGCGAAACGGCGCCCCTGTATGACATCCGCGACCCAGAAAATGCGGTTCTTTTGACCGAATTGCCGGTGGGGATGACCACGCGACAGGCACTTTTCATGCCACACACCGATGGTCGCCTGTTCGCCCTGTTTGCTACCGACGCAGGTCTGATTCCTGTCTGGGATGTGACGGATCCCCTGAACGCCCGCGAGGTGACCATCGTCGATGTGGACAACAATGGCCACACCATCGCCATCGTGTCGGGCACGCCCATTCTCTATCACGCGAATGCAGCGGGTTCCTTGCCCTTCTTCCCGTTCAATCCGGTGGGAAGTACCGGGGGGCAGACCGAAATCTACGATTTCTCCGACCCCGCCCAGCCAGTCTTGCTGCAAGCGTGGCAAAATGGCTACGGATGCCACGCGATTAGCTTCCACATCAACGAGGAACGGTCACGCGCTTATTGTGCCGGCGTAGATGCAACACAGATTTGGGATATCACCGCACCCCTCCAGCCAACAGTTGTGGCAACCATTCCCATGCCCCATGGGGAGGAAGGGGGGCCCGGTGTCCCGCCGCCGGCAAGCATTAGCCACTGGGCCGTGGTGAACTACGATGCGACCGTGCTGGCCATTGCTGACGAGGCTGGTGGCGGCGCGGCCCCCATGTGTGATGCGCATGTGCCCATGGAAGGCGGAGACCTTTCGGGGCCGCTGGGCAACGTTTGGTTCTACGATATCAGCAACGAACAATCGCCGGTACTACTCAGTTGGATTAGCCCAAGCGCGCACATCGTGTACCAGCCTGAACCCGGGGCGTGTACAGCCCACGTGGGGCGCATGGTGCCACACGAAGAACGCGACCTGCTGGTCATGGCATTCTACCGCGCCGGCTTGGTACTCATTGACTTCACCAATGCCGGCAGCCCGGTCATCGCGGCCCAGCATGCGGATGACAATCCCATGGACGCTTGGTACTACCAGGGCTACATTTTCGCCGGTGACGGGGCCACCGGCTTGGGCGTCTATCGGCTCGTCGATAGCTAGGGCGGTAGCGCCGCTGGCGGCCACTGTGGGTGACAATGCCCACAGAACAAAGGGGGGGGGAAGGGGATGAGGGAAGGGCGTCGCGTGAGCGTGGGTTGGCGGACTTAGAAGTCCATGCCGTCCATGCCACCCATGCCGCCGGGGCCGCCTTCGCCGCCGCCACTCATGGGCTTGGCGGACAGCACGTCGTCAATGCGGAGGATCATGACGGCTGCCTCGGTCGCGGCCTTCAGCTCTTGGGTGCCGACGCGCAGGGGTTCGATGACGTTTTCGTCGAACATGTCGACGACCTTGCCCGTGAACACGTTGACACCGGCGCTGGTCTTGCCCTTCTTGTGCGCACGGCGCAGGCTCAGCAGGATGTCAATCTCGTCAAGGCCAGCGTTTTCGGCCAGGGTGCGGGGCACCACTTCGACGGCGTCAGCGAAGGCTTCGACCGCCATTTGTTCGCGGCCACCCACAGTGGGGGCGAAGTTGCGAAGCTGCATGGCAATCTCGGTGGCAGCAGCGCCGCCACCGGGGGTCATCTTGCCATCTTCGAGGGCGACGGCGACGACGCTGAGGGCGTCTTCCAGGGCGCGGTCTGCTTCGTCAACGACGTGTTCGGTGCCGCCGCGAATGAGGATGCTGACAGCCTTGGCGTCCTTGCACTCGGTGACGAACGTGAAGGTGTCGTCGCCAATCTTGCGCTCTTCGACGAGGCCGGCTGCACCCAGGGCGGCCTTGTTGAGGTCGTCCAGGGTGTTGACGATGGTGGCGCCCGTGGCCTTGGCCAGCTTCTCCATGTCCGACTTCTTGGCGCGGCGGATGGCGTAGATGCCATTCTTGGCGAGGAAGTGCTGGGCGAGGTCATCGATGCCCTTCTGGCAAACGAGGACCGTGGCGCCGGCCTTCTTGACCTTGTCAACGTAGCCCTTGAGGGTGGATTCTTCTTGCGCGAGGAAGGCACCGAGTTGGTCGGGCGCGGTAATCTCAATCTTGGCGTCGACTTCCGTCTTCTTGATTTCGAGGGCGGCGTTAACGAGCGCAATCTTGGCGTTGGAGACGGTTTCGGGCATGTTGCCGTGGACGCGTTCCTTGTCGAGGATGATGCCTTGGACGAGGCTGGTGTCTTCCAGGCTGCCGCCGTTGGCCTTCTGGACGAGGATGTTGTCCAGGTCAACGGTGGTGACGGCCTTCTTGCCGGTGCCCACGGTCTCGGCGACACTGACGACTGCGTCAACCACAATCTGGGTCAACAGTTCGCTGGAGGTGTTGGCCGACTTGCTGGCCAGAGCGGTCTTGGCGATGTTGCGAAGGACCGCCTTGTCGCCGGGCTTGATGTCGACGGCCATGCCTTCGAGGACCTTGACCGCTTCCTTCGAGGCGAGGTTGTAGCCGCTGGTGATGGTGGTGGGGTGGATGCCCTTCTCCAAGAGTTCGCCTGCGACCTTCAGGAGTTCGCCGGTGAGAACCACGCTGGTGGTGGTGCCGTCGCCGCATTCCGCGTCCTGCGTCTTGGCCACTTCTTGGACCATCTTGACGGCGGGGTGTGCGAGGTCGAGTTCCTTGAGGATGGTGGCGCCGTCGTTGGTGATGACGACATCGCCCATGGAGTCGACGAGCATTTTGTCCATCCCGCGGGGGCCGAGGGTGGTCTTCACCATGTCCGCCAGGAGGCGGGCGGCGTAGATGTTGTTGCTCTGCGCGGTGCGGCCGCGGGTGCGGTCCGTGCCTTCCTTCAGGATGTAAACAGGTTGTTGGGTTCCGTTCATGGGTTCACCTTCGAAACCCGCTGTGCAGGGTTAATCCTGCCAGCGGTCGATTTTGGTGTATCAGCACTCGTATTTGAGGTTAATCCAGCTAGGGGCGGGCGGACACTGGGGATTTCCTCCTGGAGCGTTCGGCAAACCAAGTA
Source organism: Thermoplasmatota archaeon (assembly GCA_041623215.1). Lineage (GTDB taxonomy): Archaea > Thermoplasmatota > E2 > JACPAO01 > JAHFTW01 > JBFJXH01. The sequence continues at coordinate 15,478 of JBFJXH010000007.1, read as the reverse complement.
TATCCCCTACGCATGGGCCCCCTGTGCACCGTCGCTCGCTTGCATGGGTTGCCCTCGGCCTTATGGCCTTGTTTGCGGCGCCCGCGCTCTTGCCGGGCGCACCCGTCGCCGTTCGCGACGCGGCGGCCCGGGTCAGCTGCGATAGCAGCACCATCCCCCCTGCCGCCGATTTCACCTGGACTCCCGCCAATCCAACCACAAGCGACTTCATTCGCGGCATCGACCAAAGCCAGGATCCAGACGGTGCCATCGTGGCGTGGGACTGGCGTGGTCCGCTTGGCGGGGGCAGTCTACAACGCACGCCCGGCAAACAAATCGCCGATCCCGGCACCTACGCCGTGACCCTCACCGTCACCGACAACGAATGTGCAACCGACAGCATCACCAAGGACATCACGGTGCTGCCAACCCCGCCTGTCGCCGCATTCGACTGGGAAGTCCTCTCCGAGTCGGGCGTCCCCACGACCAACGACTTCATCCAATTCAAGGACCGCAGCCGCGACCCCGATGGGCGCGTCGTTGGCTGGACATGGACTCCCGAAGGTGGCCAACAGAGCTTCCGCAGCACCATGAGTCACCGCTTCCCGGCTCCCGGCACCTACAATGTCACGCTCGTGGCCTCTGACAACCACGGGGCGACCGCCACCGCCGTTCGCATGATTACGGTCGAACAAGGCCCCCGTGAGCAGGTAGCTATCCTGCACACACCGAGCCAACCGACCCCGAACACGCCGGTGTTCCTACGTGCCGTCCCGGACCTTCCGCGTGGCGTAGAAATCGAATCTTGGACCTGGGTCATCAGCGACGGTACCGCCAGTCGGGCCCGCGAGCCGGTCCACATCTTCAAGCAGGTGGGCCCCTACCAGGTGCGCCTGACCGCAGTCCTCACGACCGGGGCCATCGTTGAGGCGGAAAAGGAAATCCGCGTGGACCCCGGCCTCCCCGTGCAGGGAGATGCCGTTCCGCCGCCCGCCAAATTGGTGGCTCCGCTGGTGCTCACGGTGGCCATCGTGGCTGCCTTGCTCCTGATTCGAACGCGCAATCGCATCGGCCCATGAAGCCAGATGCATCCCACAAGCGTCAAATCGCGCGCTGGCGACTCCAGGGTGTGCGAAGCCCGTGGCTCGTAGCCGTTGTACTTGGATTGCTGCTCTTGCCGGCGGCAGCCAGTGCTTGCGAACCGCGCACACGCGGCTTTGACAACGTACCGCCGACCGCCGACTTCACCTGGACCCCGAATCCGGTCCAGGCTGGCGACAAGGTCTTCGCCATCGATTTGTCGGAGGACCCGGATGGGAAAATCGTCCAATGGCACTGGGATGGGCCCTTCGGCGGCGGAGCTGACCTGCGCTCCCCCAACGCAACCATCCGGCAACCAGGCGACTATGAAGTCAAACTCACGGTTTGGGACGATTGCGGCGATCACAGCGAAGTCACCAAGGTCGTGCACGTCGGCAGCAGCCCGCCGCGGGCTTCCTTCACCTTCCGGCCCCTGCACCCCACCACCGCTGATACGGTCCAATTCTTAGACCACAGCAGCGACATTGACGGCACGATTCGCGAGCGGGTTTGGCTCACAAGTGGCGGCGTAAAGTCAAGCAGCATCAACCCCGTCTACAACTTCCACGAGGCGGGCATTTACGAAGTGACCCTCATCGTCACGGACAACGACGGACTGCAGGACTCGCAGGTCCAAACCATCGCGGTCGCCCCGCGCGTCTTCCTCCACCCGGATTTCCAGGACGAAGGCATTCCCGCCCCCCCGCTTCTGCCGGTCCTCCTGGTGATGCTGGGTATCCTGCGCCTCCGCCGCTCCCGTCACGTTTAGACGGCAGCCTCGCTGGCAGGCCTGTGCCCGCCTCCACGGTTCGAGGCATTCTCCTTGCCAACCACGGCCTTCGCAGCGAAGTTGCCACTGAACTGGTTCCTACCAAGCGCCTGGCAGAACAACTCGATGAGCTCGATGCCGATGCGCAGCGGCGAGCTGGCGGAGACTACGTTGCCTTGTGGGCCAGAACCTTCCGGCCTTTGGTGCGCCACTTGCAAGGTCAGCCCGAACATGCCCTGGGCATCTGGGCCAGCGAAGTGTACCCCTACCTCCGTGGTGCTCCGCGCGCGGCGCGTCTGGAGCCGACGGCGCCCGGTTCGGCGACGCTTTGGATGGCCGACGACTTGCCTGTTGCCTACCTTGAAGGTCTGGTGGAGGCGTTTGTTGCGCTTACCGGTGCCACTGCGCGTTGTCGCCGCAGCGCCCCGGAGCGCTTCGAAGTGACGTATGACTTGGCCGCGACGCGGCGGTTAGTCCGCTTGGCTCGGCGCGCCAGTGACTTGCGGCTTCCCGTCTTGGCCAGCGCCGGCATGGCCACCGGCATTGGCCTTGCCGCGGCGGGTGGCGGGCTTGCCCGGAGCGTCATCATTCTAGCCGCCGTCCTTGCCATCCAACTGGGCGCCATTGCGTTGCACCGCCTGCGACGGGGGCGCGACCGTGGGCCCTTTGCGCCGCGCCCCGGCCTTACCACCGGACTCCTTTGGGCTACCCTGGTGGGTGGATGGAGCACGGCGGTGCTCATCGGCGGCTTTCTAGCATGGGCCACGCCTCTCATTCTGCCCGTTGGCTTGGCAGGCCTGGGCCTTGCTTGGCTCTACCCGCGCATTCAGGATCATGGCCTCGCGCCGCTTCTGGCGGCCGCCATTCACGGACCTGTGCTGGCCATTGGCGCGCACCACGCCGCTGATGGCAGCCTCGGCTGGACCCTTCTTGGCACGGGATTACTTGCCCTGCCAGCCGGCGCCCTTGCCGCGGCCCTGTTCTACCTCAATGACTTGGCAGACCGTCCCCTCGACCATGCCACTGGCCGGCGGACACTGCTCGTGCGCCTCCATCAAGGCCGCCATGCACCCGTGTACGCCATGCTGCTGGCCATCGGGCTCGTGGCTGCGGCGGTTTGGCTGCTTGCCACCGCCTGGCTGTTGGCCGTTGCAGCTGCGGCCATTGTGGCCCTATGGGCGACGCTTCGCGTGGTGCGGTTCCGCGACGACCCGCCCCGCCTAGCGCCCGCCCGCGTCGCGACCATCGCCGTCCAGGCCACCGTTGCTGCCAGCCTCATCCTCATCCAGGTATTCCCATGACTCGCAACCCTCTGAAGGAACTGTTTCCGGCTGAAGCATATGCCCGCCTCCGCGACGTCGAAACGCTGCTGGCCGCCCAAGCCGAAAGCCGGGACGAACGGCTCGGCGCGTGGACCGCCGAACCGGTGGCGGCGGGCGGCAAGCGCGTTCGACCCCTGCTCCTGCTGACGGCGTTTGATGCCTGCAAGGGCGGGCAGGAGCGCCTAGCCGATGCGATTGCCGCCGCTGCGAGCGTGGAACTCATCCACACCGCGAGTCTCGTTCATGATGACATCATGGACCGTGCAGATACCCGACGCGGCAAGCCAAGCACCTATGCAGCGCATGGTCTGGATGGGGCAATCCTCGTGGGCGACTACTTGTTCACGCAGGCGTTTGCCCTTGGAGCGCGGCTGCCGCGGGACGCCGTGGATTTGATGACCGATGCCTGTCGTCGCCTATGCGAAGGTCAGCTGCGGGAGAAGGCCTTCCAGGACACCGGGAGCCGCGACCCCGCCACCTACCGTGCAATTATCCGCGACAAGACTGCTACCTTGCTGGCTGCTGCCTGCGGCATTGGCGCCATCGTGGCTGGTGCCCCGCCCGAACGAGTCGCCCGACTCACAGACTATGGGGACGCGTTGGGCCACGCGTTCCAAGTCCTCGATGACGTTCTAGATGTGGCCGGCGACCCACAGTGGACCGGCAAGCCAGCCGGCACTGACTACCTGGCAGGCACGATGAGTAGCCCCTACCTTGCCTTCCTCGAACGCGGCGGGACGCTGCCGGGTGAGCGGCGCTCCGCGGATTGGCCGCGTGTGCGCGACGAGCTCTTCTCGACGGGCGCCGTGGCCGAAGCTCAACAGGAAGCTGCCACCTACACGCAGGCGGCCCTGCTCGCACTTGACGGCTTGCCGGATTCCGCCAGTCGGCAGGCGTTAGCTGGCCTCGCCGAACACCTAATGGAGCGGGTGGGATAAGGCGGCCTTCGGCTGCCCTCCCGGAAGGGGTTAAACGCCCGGTGGGGCCTGCGACGCACGTCATATGATTGACCACATCGGCCGCGTAAACATGGACTACATGGTCCGCCTGGCCAACGACCCTACGTGGGCTGCCGCAGAGCAGGAGAATATCCTTCGTTTTACGGGCGAGCACGGCGCGACGTACAATGGCAAACCCATTCCGTGTCCGGTGAAGCCGCACTTCATCGCACCGGACCAGCGCCGCATCATGGAAAACGCGGTTGAGAACATCATGTCCGCGCTCAACAAGTTCGTGGACTTTTGGCTGCAATCCGACGAATTGCAGCGCATCTGGGGCGTTACGGAGGAGGAGTTGGCGCTGTACAAAATCGACCCCGGGTACTCTGGCGCCATTCAGGTTGCACGGCTGGACGGCTTCCTGCAAGACTTCGAACTAAAATTCCTCGAATTCAACTGCGATTCACCGGGCGGAACCGGCTACGCGGACGTCATTCATCGAGCCTTTCTTGACATGTTTGACCGCAATGGTTTGGGCGATGGGTTCCATATCAGCAACCGCCAAAGGCTGCTGCAATTGGCCAACACGCTCACCAATTGCTACCACGAATGGCGGCTGAACAAGCAGGATCCCACCCGTCCGGCGAAGCCGTTCATTGTGGTATCGGACTGGCGCGACGTTGGGACCATTCCCGACATTGACATCACCATCCAAAACCTCACGGAGCAGGGCCTCGATGCCACGTTTGCCGACCCGCGGGACCTTGAGTTACGAGACGATGGGGTGTACCTAGGGGAACGCCGCGTCGACGTCCTCTACAAGCGCGTGATTGTGACCGAATTGGTCGCTGACCCGGCCACCGAAGCACTTCGCGAGGCCTACAAGCGCGGCCAGTTGTGCATGGTCAATTCACCCCGCAGCGTCATCGTTGGCAACAAGAAAATCATGGCCGCGATGCACCACCCGGACGCGCAAAAAGTGTTCAACAACTCCGAGCTGGAGGCGGTGCGTGCGCATATGCCGTGGACATGGATTTTGCGGGAAGACAAGGCCATGTTCCAGGGCTTCAAGGTCAATTTGCGCGACTTTGTGTTAGACAACAAGGACCTCTTGGTGCTCAAGGCGGCCCAAAGTTACGGTGGCAAAGACGTGTTGCTGGGCTTCGAGGCGAACCCGGACGAATGGCGAGAACTTGTTGACAAACACATCGAGGACCAGACCTGGGTGGTGCAACAGTTGGTCACCATTCCTAAGGAGTTGTTCCCGCGCATTCAGAACGGAGAAGTAACGATGAAGCTTCTCAACGTCAACATCAATCCCTTGGCCTTTGCCGGCCAGTATGCCGGCGCCTATTCGCGGGTGTCCGAGCGCAACGTCATCAATGTCAGCTACGGCGGCGGCCTCGTACCGGCCATGACCTTGGAGCCCAAGAACGGCGCCAAAACCGGGGCTGTATCCTGGTGACGTCAGGAAGTAAGGATGCGGCTCGGTACGCCGCCGGAGGGGGGCCCAATCGAACGCCGCCGGCGGCCCGTGAGCGCCCCGACCACGTTGAAGAATCGACGGGCCTATTTCCACGCAATTACCGAGAGCGCCTGGTCCACGCAGACCGGGGGGGCTTCTGCGGCCGCAGCGAGTATGATGCGGCCACGGTCCACTACACAGCGCCGTCGCCCATCATCGGAACCGCGGTCCACGCCCACCATGCGATTCGCCCCGACATCGCCCCCAAACTGGCGTTGGGTGCTGCTGGCCGCTACTACGAAGAGGACCCGGAAACCCATCGCTTCACGGGCCGTTGCCTGCACCAGGTGATGCCCAACCAGTCGCGCTACGAATTCGACATCAATCGACCGCCAGACACCACCGTTTACAGTAAGCCTAGCTTGGCATGGGGCCAACGTGTATGGAAGGAGCCGCTGAGCCAGTATGAGAAGGAATTCAGCTTGGAGAAATGGTATGAGTATCACACCTTCCTTGACTGCGCCGTGGAGGATGCCATCGGCCGCTTTGGTTTTGCCGTACTGTTTGATTTCCACTCGTACAATTACCAGCGCACAGGCCCGACGGATTGGCGCCACGACGAAAAACCTGTCATCAACATCGGGACCCGACACTTGGACCTGGACGACCGTGGCCTCGCCGTAAAGGACTGGTTTGTGGACCAGGTAAAGCAGCACACCGTCCTCGGAGAGGCATGCATGGTGCAGGAGAACGGCGTGTTCTATGGCGGTTACGTCAACCGCCGTTTGAGCCACCTCTACGGGCCCAAGGTCATTACGCTGAGCGTTGAGTACAAGAAGGTCTACATGAACGAAAAAGAGGGGGAGATTCGCGAGGATGTTCTCGGCGACCTCGTCGCGCAAATGGACGAAACCATCGGCGAACTAGGTGCCCACTTGGGGGTGCCCGTTCGTGACCGCAGCGAAGTGCCTGACCTAGGCGACGAAGGTCGTCCAGCCAGGCCGATGGGCGAGGCCTAGGCAACGATGGCGTAGGTCGTAACGACGGTGCAGGAGCCGGCTTCAAAGGGGCCCATGCCACTGGGGCAGCCATCTTCCACGTTCTTGGCGGGCAAGACGCCATTGGTCGCGGTGTTCAATTGCGCCGATGCCTCAAACGATTCCTGCGCACCCATGGAGTCGGATGCGGAACCGATGCCTTGCCCCTCGTCGGAACAGCCGTGTTCGTAGGTCGTCGAGGTTGGCGTGACCGAGACGCCGAACGAAAAAACGTCGAACGTTTGGGTCTGGGCCGTCCAGCATTGGCCTGCGAGGGCGCTTGATGGCGTGGCGGTCATGCTCAATGCGAAGGCCGCCACAGCGGTCACGAGGATTGCTTTTCGAAGGTTCAAGGTCAACACCTGCCCCCACGGGGGACAATCGTCGAGTGACCTAGTGCATGAAGAACCTTGCACACCGGGCCGCGTGGCTACGAGGTCAGCAAGACCTTGCCGGCATGCCGCCGGTCGTGAATCGCCTGGTGGGCCTTAGCCGCCTCCGCCAACGGGTACGATGCCGCAATCGTGGGTGCCGGAATCCGCTTGCGAGCAAGCGCCTTGGTCACGCCGTCCATGGCGTGACGCACCACATCCGGCCGCTCCTTCCACAGGCTAAGGAGATTGAGTCCCTGGACGCCGGTGTTATGGAGCATCATGGGAATCGTCTTGACCTTCATGGCGGGCAATTCGCGGGCTGCGGCACGAAGGCTTCGGCGGCCTTTGTCGCTGGTTACTAGAGATTGCATACCGTACAGAATCACGCGGCCGCCGGGACGAAGCGTCAATAGCGATTCTTTCAGGTGCCTGCCGCCCACCGGGTCCAAGATGAGGTCGAAGCCGTGCTGGGCATCCAATTGGTGGCGCACGTGGCCAACGTGATGGTCAAACGCCTCAATGCCAAAACGCTCGCGCAACATGGCGACTTTGGCCTTGCCGCCTGCGGTGGCCACGACGTCGCACCCTGCCGCTTGGGCCATGGCCACTGCTGCTTGCCCGACGCCACCAGCACCGCCGTGCACCAACACGCGGTCGCCTTCCCGGATGCGACCGTATTCATGCAGGGCAATCCATGCCGTTACGTACTGGACGGGCAGCGCTGCTGCTTGTTCAAGGTCGAGGGCGCGCGGTACCTTGATGACGTCCTCGGCGGGCAGGTTCGTGTGCGATGTGTAGCCGCCAAAGCGGGTCGCCGCCACGACGCGGTCTCCCGGCTTGAGCCCCTTAACCCCGTCGGCGACGCTGCCAATACGTCCTGCAACTTCGTAGCCTGGCACAAAGGGGGGTTCGGGTGCCTCAGGATACAAGCCCATGCGCATCATCAGGTCGGCGAAGTTGATGCCGGCCGCTTCGACGGCCACCTGAACTTCGCCTTCGCCGGGCTCCGGAATCTGCCACGCTTCGTGCCGCAGCACGTCCGGGCCGCCATGCTTGGTGATGACGACGCGATGCGCCAAGGTGTCGGTCACAACCGTGCATGGGGCGTTCCGGTGTTTGGAGTTGCCGACAAGGCCCGTCCTGGTGGTCCGGCCCAACCCGTCGCGCCCCCTGTTGAAGCGCCGCACCATTCAAATAGGGGTCCCTTGTCGGCCGGCCTGCAAGACCCATTAGCGTGGGTCAGGCACAGATCCTTTGTTCCTTCGAGAGCAAGGGGGAGTCAACCATGGCAAAAAAAGAAGAATACCCTGAGGACTTTCGGTTCTTGGTCCGTATCCACAACACGGACCTAGACGGAAAGAACACCGTCGCTAACGGCCTCACTGGCCTGAAGGGCGTGAACCACCGCTTGAGCCGCGTCATCTGCCGCGAAGCGGGCATCGACCGTCGCGCCGTCATGGGCGAATTGAAGGACGACCAAATCGAGAAGTTGGCCGAAACCGTCGCCCGTGTCGAGGATTACGCACCGGTCTGGATGCGCAACCGCCGCCACGACCCGGAAAGCGGCGACGACCGCCACATCATCACCACCGAAGTAGGTCTTCAGTTGACTGACGACCTGAACCGGCTGAAGAAGATCCGCTCCTGGCGCGGTATCCGCCACGACGCCAACCTCCCCGTTCGTGGGCAACGCACCAAGGCTAACGGCCGCACTGGCGCCACTGTTGGTGTCCAGAGGAAGAAATAGCCTGAGGTGATTGTATGGGACAACCAAAATTCCCCCGTAAGAAGTACGAAACGCCGAGCCACCCCTGGCAAGGCGACCGCATCCAGGCCGAAAACGAGATTGTCAAGAAGTTCGGCCTCAAGAACAAGCGCGAAATCTGGAAGGCCCAGACGCGCCTTCGTGAAATCCGTGGTCAGGCGCGTGGCCTCGTGTCCACCACGCGTGACGCGGACAACACGCAGGCCCACAAGGAAGCCAAGCTGCTTCTCACCCGTCTGCACCGCAGCGGCTACATCGAAGCCGATGCCAGCCTCAATGAAGTGCTGGGTCTTGATGTTGAGCGCATCCTGAACCGCCGCCTGCAATCGCAGGTTTACCTCAAGGGCCTCACGCGCACCATGAAGCAGGCCCGCCAATTCGTCAGCCACGGTCTCGTGCAAATTGGCGACCGCCGCGTCACCGCGCCTTCCTACCTGGTCCGCCGGGAAGAGGAAGACCTGATTCACATCGACCCCACCGCCACGGTGGCCGACGATGCTCACCCCGTGCGCCCGCGTGCTGCCGGCGCTGAAATTCTGGAGGCCGCCCAAGCCGCGGTCGCCGAAGCACCGGCCGCCACTGAACCGGTCGCCGAAACGGCTAGCGAAGAAGCGGCTCCCGCTGAGGATGCACCTGCCGAGCCGGCTGAAGCTACCGAAGCCGCGCCTGCAGAGGAAGCTGCTGCGGAAGCTACCGATGACAACAAGGAGGCAACTGCATGAGTGACAAGAAGGGCGTGGCGCACATCTTTGCGTCCTACAACAACATCCTCATCACCGTCACCGACGCCACGGGCGCCGAAACCATCACCAAGTGCAGCGGCGGCATGGTCGTCAAGGCACAGAAGGACCAAGGTGGCCCGCACGCCGCCATGAGTGCGGCCCAGCGCGTCGCCGAGGCCCTCAAGGAGAAGGGCTTCAGCACCGTGGACATCCGCGTGCGCGGTTACGGTGGCAACAAGGCTCGCAGCCCCGGCCCTGGTGCCCAAGCTGCCATCCGTGGCTTGGCCCGTAACGGAATCATGGTCGGACGCATCGAAGATGTGACGCCGGTCCCCCACGATGGGTGCCGCAAGAAGGGCGGCCGCCGCGGCCGCCGGGTCTGAGGAATCCTATGAAACTCGAGATTCGTGAACTGACCGAGAACCAAGGCGAGCTTGTCATCGAAGGAGTGCACCCGTACTTCGTCAATGCCCTGCGACGCACCTTGCTGACGGAAGTCCCGAAGCTGGCCATCGACCAAGTGACGTTTTACGACAACACTAGCGCCCTCTTCGACGAAATGGTGGCCCATCGCTTGGGCCTCATTCCGTTGACCACCGACCCGAGCAGCCTCAACTTGGCTGGCCGGGTGGACGACGAGGGAAACCCGGAATACCTCGTGCGCTACACGCTAACGAAGGAAGGGCCCTGCACGGTGTACTCGGGCGACCTGGAATGCGAAGACCCGGCCTACAAGCCGGCTGACGACCGCATCCCAATTGTCCAGCTACTGGCCGGTCAGCGCCTCATCCTTGAGTGCGTGGCGGTCCTTGGCGATGGTACTCAGCACGCCAAGTGGCAAGTTTGTCACGCGGTGGGCTACAAGTACTACCCGACGGCCCACGTGGACAATCGCAAGATCAAGGCCGAAGACGCTGAGGTTGCGGTTGCCCGCACGCCGAAGGGCGTGCTCGGGCTTGACGGTAGCAAGCTGGTGGTCCTCGACGAGGTCAACGTGAACCGGGCTGACGACGCCGCCCTCATGGTCGGGGAAGAAGGATTCCACGTCACCTACGACGACCGGAAATTCCTGTTCCGCTTCGAGACCGATGGCAGTCTGAAGGCTGATGACGCGCTCATGAAGGCGGTCGAACTCCTCAAGCATCGCTTCGAGGCGCTTGGCCAAGCCTTCGCGGCCCTGTAGGCGTCGGCGCACGCCTCGGCGGCTCTGTTCCTGCACTCCTTTTCCCCCTCTTTTCACAAGCCTCAAGAACGTCGCCCAAGTGGGCGGCTTCCGCACTCGCCCCATCTTGACGCAAGGGTAGTCAAGTGGCCAACGACGCTAGATTCAGGGTCTAGTCCTTAGTGGTTCGCAGGTTCAAATCCTGCCCCTTGCACTGCAGTAGCGGGCGAAGCAAGATGCTTCGCGCATGGGGCCAACCCAGCTTCCAGGGGTGGCGATACCATTTCTCGCGTCCGTCAAAGCACAAGCCGAACGATTTGGTCGGCGGCGCTGGACGCGGTCGCATCCCATGTTGCACCCGTCGATTCGCCGCATGACGGCAAAAGGGCATCACCGATGAATCGACGGGTGACTTTGCCCCACGGCACACCCCAATGTGCGTGGTTCAGGTATGATGTTCGCGATTATGGCTATCGGGCATCTCGTGCGCTAGATACTTGTCAAGCGCAGCTTCTACGGTGTCGCTGATCGCCTGGTGGCCCAAGAGCCGGTGCTGGTGGAGGCGCAGGTGCAAATCCAGGGGAATCCGGAATTTGACGGTCCGCCGTTCCTCGTCATCCCCCATGGGGTGTGTTTGTTCGTGCATTTTCCCTCCTGACAGCCAAGCCTGGTCGGGGATGCTATATGAATCGCGGACCTCGAGCGCCAACAGGCCCTGGTCCTGGGGGGAAACCGGGGGCCAAAGGGCCTTATTTGAACGTTTTGCATGTCGGTCTTAAGGTAGGACTACCGCACATAGGGGCCTGGGACGACAATGGCCCTCTCCCCCTGGTCATTGTTGGCTCACGGAGATGAAACATGAACGCCGCCACCACCACCGAACGCCTGATGGGCATTGAGAAGCCCGACCTAACCGAACTGAAGGAAGTTAAGGTGAAACTCCCCGTTCGCCAATTGCTGAAGCTGCACTACCTGAAGCTGACCAGCAGCCGCACCTTCAGTGATGTTGTTACCAAGGCCCTGGCCGATTACTTCGAAGACTTGGATGCCGAAAAGCGCGCCGCGCAGTCCGGTTCGCCGCCCTCGTAAGACTCGATTACCTCGTACCTTTCACACCCTTGTACCTGCTTTTCACGTTGGCCAAAGGTGAAGTCGCCATCATGACCTTGGCGGCTGTGAAGCCCAGGACTTGCCGTGCCCTGCGTCCGGTTCGCCGCCGTACCCGCTTAGGGGCTGTGGTCGTCACGCTCGTCGGGTTGTTGCTGCTTTCTGCCCTTGCCCCCCTGGGATCTGGGCAACAAGAAGCCACCATCCAGATTGAGGACAACTCCTTCGGACAATCCTTCAGTCCCTCTGAAGTGACCGTGGGGCCAGCCTCCACAGTTTGGTGGCGCTACGACCAGCCGACTGCTGGCGCCCACACGGTAACAAGTACCGATTCCCTGGACAACAAGCAACCCAACGGGCTGTTTGACCAGCAGCTACGTGGCCAAGGCGAATCCATGGCCTTCTCGTTCGATACGCCTGGCGTGGTTGCCTTCTATTGTCGCTTTCATCCAGACACCATGTCGGGCCGCGTCATTGTGACGACTGCCGATGGAGAACTACCTCCAGAGGCCGGCGGTGGCAATGGAATCCCAGGATGGCACATCCCACTCGGTATCGTCGGCCTGCTCGGTGCCACCGCCTTGGCTGCCCGTTGGCCCGGGCGCCAGATGAAGGGGGCCCACTGATGGCAGGGCCGGGCACGGGAGTGCTCATGATTGCCACCGTGGGCGAGGACACCGAAGCCGTCCTCGTCGGCGTCCGCGACTACCCGGTCCGGCGGCTCGTCCTCTTGTTCCCGCCACAATACAGGAACCGAGCGGAGGGGCTGGTGACGCAGTTGATGCCATTGCGCATCGAAGTGGAGTTGCGGGAAGTAAGCGAAGCTGACATGCTCATGGATACGCTGCGACAAGTCGCCAGCATTCATGCCGACGCTGCGGTGGCAGTTCCAGATATCATCCTGAATGTCTCCAGCGGTGAGAAAATGCAGACGTGCAGTGCTCTTTCGGCCGCGTTTGTCAATGGCATCCCGGCCATCGGTGTAGCCGGAGATTCCCCGTTCACGCTGCCCGTCTTGAAATTCAGTTACCGGGAGCTCATCAGTGAGGCCAAATTTCGCATCATGGAGACGCTTCGGGACATGAAAGGACAGGCCGACAGCTTGGCGGACCTGTCGGAGCAAAGCGGGGTCGAGAAGAGCCTCTTGTCATACCACCTGCGAACCACGCGGGAGGGCAAAGGCCTCGAGGACATGGGCCTTGTCCATATTGAACGAGGCTCGTTTGGCAGGCTAACCATCAAGCTGACGGAAATGGGGGAGCTTCTTCTGGTTGGCCGCGGGCGAAGCGACGCCGAAGTCGCAGTTTAGCCAATCCTGGGACGCTGGCGTGCCATGCAATGGCGCGGGTCATTTGGTTTCGGATGCATCAAAGCCTACCAAGAGCCGGCCCGCCCCTACGCCAGCTGGGCGTCAATGGCCGCAAACAAGTCGCGACTCCCGCTAATCATCTCCGTTCCTTCGGGCCCGATGACAAAGAAGGTCGGGCTTGCACGGGCCTGCCGGTCCCGTCCTGCGGCAATATCGCTTTGCACCTCTTCCAGCGACTCTTGGTCATCAAAACACGAGGTCACCGCCTCTGCGTCGTATCCATGTGCGGTGGCACTGTCGTTGAGTGCTTGGCGCAGCTCAGCGTCGCTGGCTCCTTGCTGCTCGTAGACGAAGTGGCTGTACGGCCAGAAGGCCTCATTGCCGCCATGGGAAAACGCGCACTCCATGGCCACGCCGGCCGTCGCGTCATACGCATAGCCAATCGTCCATTGCAAGAAATAGAAAACGACCAAGCCCTCGTTCGTGTACTGTCGCTCCAAGTCCGGCAGGGAATTCAAGTGAAAATGGCGGCAGGCGCTACAGCCGGGCGCTTCGTAGGCAATGACCGTAACGGGAGCGGCGGGGTCGCCCAGCCAGGGGTCATCGCCGTGCGCGTCAATGCCGTACCGGGCCAAAACCTGCGCGTCACCTGGGTCGGGACTCGCACATCCGGCAAGACCAGCTGCCAGAAACGCTGCGGCAGTCAGCAAGACGCGCATGGTTGCTCACCGCCTCTGGCGTTCTTGAGTCCTTACCTTGTTGGCCGCGGCCACGGCTGCAAGGAGGCCAGCGATCAGGGTTCCAGCAATTCCCGGCCATGGCGTTTCCTTGGCCTCCAAGTCGGGCTTGTAGGTCGGCGGAATCCAAACGTTCGTCTCAGGGTGATGTGTTTTCCACGCAAACCAAAACGAGGTAATCGCCGTTGCAACTGGCTCCAACTGTGTGCCGTCCTCTGCCCTTCCGGCCGCCACGTCCCATGCCTGGCCGTCGGCCTGCCAGAAGCCATCGCTGGTGCGCTCGAAAACATGGCTTCCCGCATGCCAAGCGCGCCCCGTTTGACCGCCATCATTGGACACAACAAGGAACGGTCCGTGCTGGATGGCGCCGCCTGCCTGGGCAACCGCATCCAGTGGAAACGCCGTGGCGTTACCGTCTGCTTGCCAGATCCCAATGACCAGCTGCTTTGGGTGAAGGCCCTCTATGTCGCACGGCCCCCGGCCGGAAATTCCTTGCTCGCACGACTCATAATAGCTGCCGCGACCGAAGCCGCCGGCGTAAGGGTCGCTTGCGTAGCTTCCCTCGCCAAGCGGCGGCTGCAGCACGAGTGACGTGGGTTGCCGGGTCTTCCATTCGTTCCACGACGCAATGACACTGGGGTAGAATGTCAAGCGCTGGTCCGGATGCGCAGGCCGCACAGACTCATCCACCAGCGTGCCGACTGCTTCGCCGCGAATCTGTGTCCAAAGGGTGCCAGTTTCGGCGTCCATCATCACGAGGTCGTGTTCGTACAGGAACCCACTGGCTGTGAAGGTTCGCACCTCCCCGGCAACCGTCGCATCGAAGGTAATGCCGCTGCCACAGAGGGGACAAAAAGTCACTGCCACTGGCACGCCGCCAACAACATCGTTGACAATTTCGTGGCGTGTAAGCACGCTCACAGGATAGGCGCGCGCCTCGCCGTTGACGACCACGCCCATGACGCGCTCGTCGCCATCAATCCATGCGTCCCCAAATTCTGGGTCGTTCACGGGGTCAATGCCGCAGCGGTCCGGGTGGCCCGTCTGGCCGCCGCCGCCGAATCCGCAGGCCCACCGAATATCCGTAGCGGGCACATGGCTGGCGCCCGCCGCGCCCGTCGAGGCGAGCAAAACTAGCAGGCTAAGCCAGAGTGTCAGGGGCACCGCCGGCGTGCGGCCACCCGTGGCGTGGAGGGTCATGATTCGCTGGGCGCCTTGAGCCAAAACCAGGTTTGGCGCGAGTCGCGAAGGCTCACTTGCTCAGCCAACAACCCGCGGGCGCGCAGGCGTTTCAGGGCCACATAGACGGTTCGCCTGGCGAGGCCAGTGGCGGCGGTCAGGTCAGCCGTTGTCTGCGGCGTGTCCTGCGCCAAGCGGCACAATACGCTTTGCACAGACGGTGGCAGGTCCGGAACCAGGGAGTTGGCCTGTTGGCAGGTCATGGCGGAACATGGGCGTTCCAGGTTGATAGGCAGTCGGTAAACGGGTTGGATGTGAAGTTCAACCCTCCGTGGGGCTTAGGCCAGCAGGGCCAACTCCCCTGCCGGGTGCGCGTCCGCCGGGGGCGGGTCCATGGCCTCGCTTCGCTCGTCAAATGACCTGGACAGTCACAGTCACTGGCGCGACTGCTTCGTCCACGCCACTTTCCTCGCTTCGCTCGTCAAATGACCTGGACAGTCACAGTCACTGGCGCGACTGCTTCGTCCACGCCA
>JBFJXH010000006.1:0-30808 GCA_041623215.1 Thermoplasmatota archaeon | reverse complement strand
ATTTTCCAGAACCGCGATGGTTTCTGGGACAAGGCTGCCTTGACCGTGCCGGCAGCGTTGGCGCTCAATCTTGCTGCCATGGGCGCCGGGTGGCTGCTTGGCAAGGCCACCGACGGACCACGCCGGCGCAGCATCGTCATCGAGGTTGGCTTCCAGAACGGCACATTCGGCATTGTGCTTGCGACGACGCAATTGAACTCCGGAGCCGCTGCCCTGGCGCCTGGATTCTACTCCCTCGTCATGTTTGCAACGGGCGGCCTCGTTGCGGCGCGGTGGGCGCGCGGCCTAGTTTCCGGCGAGGATGGACCTGGGGGCGAGAAAAGCCAGGTTCAGGTGTCTGAGGCTACGCAACAGACAGCGTGAAAGTCACGGTTTCTTTGGCCGTGTAGACGGCTTCGTCATGTGACCCCCACTTGCCAACGCCGTACTCCGCCACACAGTCGACGCTGACCTCGTGCGTGCCAGCAGGAAGATTATCAAAGACGACGGAAACAAAGCCCATGCCAGCGTCCGTGACGCCCCAGCGGTCCTTGAAGCGCGCTTCGTCGGCGCGCTCCATCCCCCCGACCGCGGCATGGATGGCAAAGCGGTAGGTCTCTTCCTCCGGGCTTGCTTCATCGAAGCGGAAAGGAAGCTTCAGCGTCAAGCGACGGCCCACGGACGCGCGGATTTCTTCCGGCAGGTCCTCTGGCTCAATCGCCGGTTGCTCGTGAATAACGCCTCGGGCAACAACCAGTTCCTTGTCTTTGGCGCGCGCACGCGTCTGGACTTCAACCATGCCATCGGACCAACCAGTTCCATATTGGACTTTGTGCCGCGCCACCCGGGCCGGCACCGCCAAATAGCATGCGCCGGCGTGTACCCGACATGGCCATCTCGGACGGCGACACGGTTCGCGTTCATTACACCGGGCGCCTCGATGATGACACTGTGTTTGACACCAGTGATGGCCACGATCCGCTCATCTTCACCGTGGGTGCGGGTGAGGTCATTCCGGGCTTCGAGGACGCGGTGCGGGGCAAGGAGGTTGGGGAGTCGGTGACCGTGAGCATTCCTCCGGAAACTGCGTACGGGCCCCGCGATGAAGACCTAGTCCGTCGGCTCGGACGTGACCAAGTCCAAGGAGACATCGCGGTCGGTCAATACATTGAGATGACGGCTGAAGACGACGGGGCGGTGCTGCGGGCAACCGTTGTCGAAATCACGGATGAACACGTCATCCTCGACTTCAACCACTTCTTAGCGGGGCAGACACTGCATTTTGAGCTTGAGATTCTCGGGCTCGAAGATGCCACCGCCGCCGCCTAAGGCCGGCGTTCATTTCAACGTCCTCACTAGGTTGCTTATAGCTGCCCTTGCCTCGTTCTAGCCATGCGCCTGCACTTGGTGGCCGCCCTGCTGGTCGTGACAACCCTGGCCGGATGCGCCGACGATGCGCCCGCGGACACGGTGGTATTCTCCGACAACCCTGCCGTTTCCAGCGACGATGAATCAACGGCCGGGACCCCGGCTTCGACGGAGGAACGCCATGCCCAGGAAGGTCAGCTGACCGGCTTCGTACTCGACGAAGCGTTGCGACCCATTTCGGGCGCGACCGTGCGGCTGCCGGGTCTGGACCTCAGTACCAAGACCGACCGCGATGGCGTGTTTGCGTTTGGTGAGCTGTGGGCTGGCCCGTACCGCGTGGTCGTCAACGCGACGGGGCACCTGGGCGCGGAAACCGTCGTGGACGTGCGCGACGGGGATGTCACGCGAATCAAGTTCGTCCTAACCATCATCCCCCCGGCTGAACCGTACCATGACACTACCAAATTCATTGGCCAGGCCGAAATGACGCACGGCTGGCTTTTCAGTCTCGGTTACTGCAACGTTTGTGAATTCAGACTGGGCAACGATGGCAACCTGTCCACCCTCATTCTTGAGGCAGTAGGTGACGGTGCGGAATCGATGGCCGGCGAGCCCGCGGCCATGAGTTTCCGGTACACCATCGAGCAAGACAACGAACCCATCTTGGGCGGCACGGGCGGCAATCCGCTGCTCGTTCGGCTCGAAGCGGATGCACCGGGACTGGACCCGGCCGCGCCATTCGTGCTGACGGTGGCACCAGAAACCTTCCCAACGCAACAAGTGGACGTTGAATTTGAGGTGTTTGCGACCATGTTTTACCACGGCGATGCCCCCTCCGATTGGTCGTTCGTCGCAGGCGACGCGTAGCGCGGCCCGGCACCCCTCGGCCGAAGGCGTGCAACGCGTCTAAGGCGTCGCTGGCCTTGGCGCTCCCATGAAGGTTCTCTGCGTTGGCAAGAACTACGATGCGCATGCCCGGGAGCTAGATGGCCTGGGTCCGCCGCCGCAGCCCCTTTGGTTCTGGAAGCCAGATAGCGCAATCATTCAGGACGGGGCATCGATTGAGTTGCCTGCCCGTATAGGCCGGGTGGACCATGAGGTGGAACTCGCCTTGCGGATTGGGCCGGATGGCGAGCCAGACGCCTACACCGTGGCCATTGATGTCACGGCGCGGGACTTACAAGCGCAGGCCAAGGCCCAGGGTTGGCCGTGGGCGCAAGCCAAGGGCTACGACACGTTCCTGCCGTTGGGTCCGTGGCGGCTCTTGGATGGGGTCGATGTTCAAGATTTGCCGCTGCGGCTGTCGGTCAACGGGGAACTGCGCCAGGATGGTCACACCGCCGACATGGTGTGGCCCGTCGCCGCACTGCTGCGCCATGCGGCATCCTGGACGACCCTGCGTGAACGCGATGTCTTGCTTACGGGAACGCCAGCTGGTGTTGGCCCCATCGTGGCAGGCGACGAGCTAGCCGCACGGGCGGGTGAGGCGCATCTTCGGGTGTCGGTGGTGGCGCGGTCAGCGACCTAGGCGCCGGGCCCGGTTTGCTTGCGGGGGTCCAATGCCTGGTCGACCTCGTCCTTACTAAGACCCGACATTTCGTAGGCCAAGTCCCGCACCGTGCGCTTGGTCTTGAACGAGGTTTTGGCAATTTCAGCTGCTTTGTCATAGCCAATGAGAGGGTTGAGGGCCGTCGCCATGCTGATGCTTCGCTCCACGTACGCCTCGGCAACGTCTTTGTTTGCCGTCAGGCCATCAAGGCATTTTTCGTTGAAAACGCGGCAAGCGTTTGCCAGTAGGCGCGTTGATTCCAGCAGGTTGTGCGCCATCATGGGGAGCATCACATTGAGGTCCAATTGGCCCCATTGGCCGCCCAACCTGACGGCGAGGTTGTTGCCCGTCGCGTGGGCCCCGACCTGGACAACCATTTCGCACATCACCGGGTTTACCTTGCCGGGCATGATGCTGCTGCCGGGTTGAATGGCCGGCAACTGGAGTTCGCCTAGGCCGCAATCGGGCCCGCTACCAAGCAGACGGATGTCGTTGGCAATTTTCATCAGGCTGGCCGCCACGGTGTCCAAGGCGCCGGCCGCAAACACATAGGCATCGCGGGATCCTTGGGCCTCAAAGTGGTTGGTCGCCTCCACGAAGGCGAGTCCTGTGGCTTCGTGCAACTTGCTGGCCACTGCCAATCCAAATTCGGGGTGCGCGTTCAGGCCCGTGCCAACGGCGCTGCCGCCTTGAGCCAATTCCAGCAGCCCGGGGATGGTCGCCCGAATCCGGTCCATGCTCAATTCGATTTGACGCGCGAAGCCACTGAACTCTTGGCCAAGGCGAATCGGTACAGCATCCATGAGGTGCGTGCGTCCAATCTTGATGACGCCGTCAAACTCCTCGGCCTTAGCGGCTAGGCCAGCGCGAAGAACATCAAGGGCTTCCAGCAAGTCGTGTTCCAGTTGCATGGCTGCCGCCACGTGCATGGTTGTTGGGATGATGTCGTTCGACGATTGACCACGGTTCACGTGGTCATTGGGATGTACGTCCGAGCCAAGAATCCCGCTTGCGATGTGGGCAATGACTTCGTTGGCGTTCATGTTGCTCGATGTGCCGGAGCCGGTCTGAAACACATCCACGGGGAATTGGTCGCCATGTTCTCCTTGGTACACTTCGTAGGCTGCGGCCGCGATGGCGTCGGCAACCTCGCTGTCCAACTCGCCCAATTGCTTGTTGGCCTCGGCGCAGGCCCACTTGACGAGCCCGAGACTCTGGACGAATTCGGGCGCCATCCGCGTCCCGGAAACGGGGAAATTTAGCACGGCACGTTGCGTCTGCGCGGCCCACTTGGCATCAATGGGGACTTCCATTTCTCCCATGGAATCGCGTTCCGTTCGAGTTTGCGGGCCGGCCATAGCTTCGAAGGTGCCTTCCGTCATGGCCGAGCCGAGTTGGGTGCGCTTGAAAGCGGCGACGGTGGTGGGATTAGGCGGCGGCAAAGAGTTGCACGTCACGCCCCACCTTGTGGCGGCGCAGCAAGCCTCGCTGCTCGAGCCTAGTCGCATGGTAGGTCACTGTGCCAGCTGACACGCCCAAGGCCACGGCGGCGTCGCCCATGGTTTGGCCGGGTCGGGCGTTGACTTGGTCCAACAATTGTTTGGCCGTTGGATTGCGCAGCACGGCGGCTTGCTGCATGGTCGCGGCGCCGGCGGTTGGTGGGAAGAAGCAAATGTAGCCTCGGTCGCGCCGCGCCTTGATGAGGTCCTTGGCAACGAGGACATCCACATGGTGCCGCAGGACGCCGGCCTGCTTGCCGACCCGTCGCCCCAGCTCCTGCAAGTGTATGCCAGGTTCAGCGTGGACTGCGTCGCTGATGGCGGCTCGCACCGGATGCTCGAGGGCGCGGTCGCGCCGGACCCGGGAGAAGAGCGCAAGAGGGCCTGCTTTCAGCGCGGTTCCGAGATAGTAGAGGGCCGCAGCCACTAGACCAAGGAACGTGATGCCCGCCGCGGCGCTGGTGCTTGGCCAGGCCCAGGACGCGGCCGATGGCGATGCCCCTTCGGCAGCAGGCGGCGTATGGACACTGCGACCCGACATGTCGAGTTGCGGATTGGCGTAGTCGTAGCCTGCATACACGCGTGTCACCCACTCCGTTGCGACCATGCTTTGGCTCTGCCCTTGTGCGTCCACGAACAGTTGACTCGCCTGCCAAACGGGCTGATCCGCAGCGCAGACGAGAATGCAAACCCGGGGAGTTTCCCGCGGTACGGGTGCCTCCGTAGCGTTTTGACCCACCCAAATGCTTGCCTCGAGCTCATGGCACGTAAGCCCGCAGCGGTAGGCGAAGCCGTACGCTGTGGCGCGCTCCTTCTCCCTGCCACTTGCGGCATGGTCGGCCCACCGCTCGGCCAGGCTGGCCACCGAGGGTAGGTCAGATGGCAAGGCGCGGGGCGAGGGAAAAGGCCCGGCCACGGGCACTGCTTCTGTCACGCGCTGGATTGGCGCAGCGGGTGCATCAAGTCCTGTGTCGGCGGGCAGGGGCCCCGTCGCGCGCGCCACCTCCGCAGCGTCCCTTTCGATGCGAAGCGAAATTGCGGCCTGGCCATCGGTTGCCACGATGGCCCATGCATCCATGCGCGTGCCCGGCTCGCGTTCTTGGACGTAATCCGCTGCTGCAATGTAGGCGTCCGCATGTCGGGCAAAGAACGCCTGCAAATCGTTGCCCACCGGAGATGCCAGAGCGTCATCGACCGCATCCGCCAGTTGGAAATCATGCTCGATGCCACTGGCATCGGGGCCATGGTGGACGGCGGAGCGTTCTAGCTGAGGTGCGAATCGGCGGTCGTCTGCAGGCGGCTCAAGGGGTTCCGCGCCCCGCCCAAACGTCGTGAGGTTCCAGGTAATTCCCCCGGTCGTCAGTTGCAATGGTACCGGAACTGCCGGGGCAACTACGACTTGCAACTGCTCGGGCTCGCCGTAGATGTGGGCTTCTCCGGGTGCCTCCTCGATGGTCCCCTTGCCGGGCAGCGACCCGCTTTCACAGTCACCGATGGGGCGAAGCGATGAGCTTGCATCCGATGACTGGCCGATGCGGTCATGCAGCAAACCGCACCAAGGGCCGGGATGGCCCCACATCATGTGGATGGCGGTGTGGCCTCCGTACCGCCCGTAGTCAACGGGGCCGACTCCGACCCCAATCCCCGACCCGCTGCCGCCCCCGGCGCTCCAGGCGGCCACGGGTTCTAGGCTCTGGCTATCCAACCAGAAACCGCTCGTGGAAACCTCCTGCTTACTGGCGTGCGAGACCAACAGGTGAACGCCGTGGAAGGCGGCACCTTCGCTGTCATACCAGGTGCCTTGGTGGCTGATGAGGAAGGCCACGGTGGACCCATCGCTGCCATTGTATTGGCCTTGGTCGCCCACCTGTATGGCTGGAAGATCAAACGATGCGCTTTCGCGGTCGGCGGCGGCACTGCTCCAACCAGTCACAAGGAAGCCGGTGACCATCAATAACGAGCCTACGAGAAAGGCGCCAAGGGGCCTGGGTACTGCCATGATTCCCACGACGTTTGGACGGTTATGAGGAGCCTGGCACGATTGTTCAAGGTTCGGGCTGGGGCCTAGTCGCGCCCCAGGGCCGCCCGCAAAGCCTCGTGTACTCGCTTGGCGCGATCCATCTTTTCCTGCTCCGCCTCGTCCTCGGCCATGACGCCAGGCACCGCAGTAGGCTGGTTGTTCTTGTCCAAAGCCACGAAGGTGACGTGAGCCGATCCGACGTGGCGCGTTTCACCGGTCGGCGGGTCCTCCGCTTCCACGCGAACGCCCACAATCATGCTCGTTCTCCCCGTGTGGCGCACCGTGGCATGAACATGCAAGATGTCGCCCACGTACACCGGCTGCCGGAAACTCATCCGTTCAAAGCTAGCCGTCACAACCTTGGGTTTGCGGCAATGACGCCAAGCGGAAACTGCCGCTGCTTCGTCGATGTATTTCAGAATCGCGCCGCCATGTACATTGCCGTACACGTTTGCTTCGTCTGGTTGCATGAGCCGGCTCAGCGTGCTGGCGGATTGGCGCATCGGGACGGCGGTTGGCGGGTCTGGCACGATCGCCCATGGTCCCGGTGGGTCTTGAAGGCAACTTGCTCGATTGCCGGCGGCTCATGGGGCCCTAGTTGACGCTGCGGCTCGCTTCGATGGCCGCGATTGCCGGGGGCGGTAAGCGCATGCGCCTGCAAATCGCGAGATAGGACGCCAAGTAGGCTGCATCAGGCATGCCAGGGGTCCACGGCGCAACGTACGTCGTCGCCGGCACCGGTCCGCCGCGCGACTGCACGGTCACGGCTACCGGGGCATAATCCGTCACAAAGCCGTCCGGCCCATACAGGCGCGCCACTTCCCAGCTTGGCAGCTCCATCAGGAAGCCGTGCACGCTGCGTCCCTGGACGCGGTGAATGTTGGCATGGGGCGTGAACCCGAGGTCCCAATCGGGAAGAACAGCGGGCACGGGGGTGCCGGCGGACCGGGCTCCGTAGGCGCGTAGGACATCCGGGTCCATGTAGGAGCCGTAGAAGAAGCACCGAACCATGACGCGGTGAGAGGGCCAAGGCGGTAAAGAGGTCCCGGCGGAGGGTGGCCGGCCGGCAACGGCTGCGCCCGACCAAGAAGTGCAAGGAACTCGACGACGGCAATCGATGCCCCACCCCCAACCCTGATAAATGGTCCCAGGTCCGCAACTCCATGGCCTGGACCCCCACCGTCCCCGAGACCGGCGCCAAGATTACCGTCAATGACGATGGCCGCCTCAACGTCCCCGACCAACCCATCATCGCCTTCATCGAAGGCGACGGCACTGGCCCGGACATCTGGCACGCCTCCAAGCTCGTTCTCGACGCCGCTGTTGACAAGGCGTACGGCGGCAAGCGCAGCATCGCCTGGATGGAGGTTCTGGCCGGCGAGAAGGCGTTCGACACCACCGGCGAATGGTTGCCTGAAGCCACGCTCGAAGCATTCCGTGACTACAAGGTCGGCATCAAGGGCCCCCTGACCACGCCTGTGGGTGGTGGCATCCGCAGCCTCAACGTGGCGCTCCGGCAAATCCTCGACCTGTACACCTGCCTTCGCCCCGTCAAGTACTACGCTGGTGTCCCCAGCCCGGTTCACGGCCCTGAGCGCCACGACTGGGTAATCTTCCGGGAAAACAGCGAAGACATCTACGCCGGCGTCGAATTCCAGGCCGGCACGCCCGAGCAGAAGAAGCTCCTGAACTTCCTGCAAGATGAAATGGGCGTCAACAAGATTCGCTTCCCCGAGACCAGCGGTCTGGGCATCAAGCCCATCAGCGAAGAGGGCACCAAGCGCCTCGTGCGGGCCGCCATCCAGTACGCCATTGACAACGACCGCGACTCGGTCACGCTCGTGCACAAGGGCAACATCATGAAGTTCACCGAAGGTGGCTTCCGCGACTGGGGCTACGAATGCGCCCGCGAAGAGTTCGGTGCTGAAGTCTGGGGCGAAGGCCCCTGGTGCAAGATGACCAACCCCAACACGGGCAAAGAAATGGTCATCAAAGACGTCATCGCCGACGCCATGCTCCAACAAATCCTCACGCGCCCCAATGAATACGGTGTTGTGGCCACCATGAACCTCAACGGCGACTACCTCAGCGACGCGCTGGCGGCCTGCGTGGGCGGCATTGGCATCGCCCCCGGCGCCAACATCAACTACGTCACCGGGCACGCCATCTTCGAGGCCACCCACGGCACCGCGCCCAAGTACGCGGGCCTCGACAAGGTCAACCCGGGCAGCGTCATTCTGAGCGGCGTCATGATGCTCCGGCACCTGGGCTGGAACGAAGCCGCAGACCTCATCGACGCGTCATTGGCCAAGACCATCAGCGAAAAGCGCGTCACGTACGACTTCGAGCGCCTCATGGACGGCGCCACGCTCCTGAAGTGCAGCGAATTCGGCGAGGCCATCGTTGGCAACATGGACGTCGTCACTGTCGCCGCGTAACCGGGCGCCCAGGCTCCTCTTTCTTTCTTCTCCATTCTTTGGCAATGGCCCGGCTAGAGGGGCGGGCTGGCGCGGCCTTGCTGCCGCACGGTGTTCGATTAGGGGGTGCGCCGGCCTCTGGCTGTGCCTAATGTCGCGGCGTTGTCCGGAAGCTCCAGTCGTCCGCTTCCCGGGGTAGCAGGGGGCGGCCGCTCAGCCGTGCCCGTGCCAATGCTTCGCACACGCGCTCGATGTCGGCGCGGGGCACTTCGACGACTGACATCTTCTCCAAGATGTCGATGCGGCCAACGGCGCTTGCTGGCAGCCCTCCCGCATTGGTGAGAAGTCCCACGAGCGAGCCGGGATGAATTTGGTCCATGTGGCCAACCTTGAGCGCTAGCCCGGTGGTTTCTCCGCTGTTTGGTTCTGGGGCAGCCGTTTCGGGCTGGCGGCCCAGCATGGATTCGAGGACACGCTCGCCCACCTCTTGGGCCGTTAAGCCGCTTGACAGGAGGGTCGCCATCGCTTCGCGTGCCGCGTCAGAAGGCTGGATGGCCCGTACCTCGTCCACCAGCCGAGTCGCACGGGCGGCCGCAATGGCTTCGTCATCGGGGACCGTGTAGCGCGCAATGTTGCCGGCGACGCGCTCAAACGGCGCCATGCGGCGGAGCTTGCCGGGTGTTACGAGGATAATGCTCGTACCCTCGCGACCAGCCCGGCCAGTGCGGCCAATTCGGTGAATGTAGGTGTCCACATCGGTGGGCAGTTCGTCGTGCAGGACGAGGTCAATGGTTTCGACATCGAGGCCTCGTGCGGCAACGTCGGTCGCCACGAGGATGCGGGTGGTTTGGTCACGGAATCGGCGCATCACGCCTTCGCGCACCGGTTGGGACATGCCGCCATGCAAAGCGTCCGCGCCCATGGGTCGCAATTGGTCCACAAGGTCATCCACGCGAGCCCGCGTTCGTGCAAACACGAGGACGGACGTAGGGTCCTCGGCTTCCAGGATGCGACTAATGGCGTCCACGCGGTCGCGGCCGGCAACCTGGACGTGGCACTGTCGAATGGTCGGGGCGGGGCCGTGGGCCGCGCGCACCGTCACGGGGTCGTTCAAGGTCTTGCGCGCGAGGCGCTCCACGGCGGGGGCCATCGTGGCCGAGAACAGGACGTTTTGGCGCTCTTGGGGGAGGGTCTCAATGATGGCGTCCAATTCATCCTGGAAGCCCATGCTGAGCATTTCGTCCGCTTCGTCTAGAACAAAGAGGCTGACGTCCGAGAGGTCGATGGTGCCGCGACCCAAGTGGTCAACAATCCGGCCTGGGGTTGCCACGATGATCGCGTTCGGGTGGCGCTCGAGCGCGCGCAATTGATCGCGAAATGGCGCGCCACCCACGATGCAAATGGCCTCAACGGGGCTACCCTTTCCAATGGCCTGGAGTTCTTGCTGCACCTGCTTGGCTAATTCGCGCGTCGGTGCCAATACCAAGCCGCGCCGGCCGGTGCTTGCAGCCTCAATGAGGGGGATGCCAAAGGCGGCGGTCTTGCCGGTGCCCGTCTGGGCTTGGCCGATGACATCGCGGCCGTTCATCAAAGGCGGAATGGCACCCGTCTGGATTGGGGTCGCTTCGGTGAAGCCCATAGCTTCAACGGCTGCCTTGACCGGGTCCGAGAACGGTTCGTCGGCGAAGCGCATCGGTGGCTCCTCGGGGTCCATGGTCGGGGGTTCGGGCTCATGCTGGGGCTCGCGGCTGCGGTAGTTCCCGCGTCCTCCCCTGCCGCCCCGTCCTCCTCGGTCCATGCCGCGGCCGCCGCGACCTCCCCTGCCGCCGCGGTCCATGCCGCGACCGCCTCGTCCTCCTCGGTCTGTGCCGCGGCCTCCTCGTCCGCCCCGGCCTCCCCTGCCTCCCCGTCCGCCGCGGCCGCCGCGGCTGGCGCCGTCATAGCTACCGTAGTTAGCCACGATTGATCACCTCGTCAAGATGGGTCACGGGGGCCTCACGGTGAGCGTGGGCAGTCGAGGGGCTGGCAAAAACGTCTGATTCAATGGGCATGGAGGGTCCACGGGGGCGCAGCTGGCCGTGCTCCCGGGGGAATGGGGCCCTTCACGCTGATGCGGGCCGCAGCGGCCTGGTGTATGACGCTTGCGGTGCGGCAGATGGGCTCCGGGGCACCCCATTGCCCCCTCCCCAGCCTTTTTACGCCAACGCCTGGATGGGCGGCTGAAAGGCCCGTAAGGGTCTAGGGTAAGGTTGTGGTGGTGGCAAGCCGGCGCGGCCGTGAGTCGCGCCGGCTCCACTTCTTTTGATGAACTAGGTATGGTGGGGCCGAACAGGTTCAGCCCGCGCCCCTCAGCCTTAAACGCGACCTACTGTGTCAGCGCCGCATGAGCGAGTTTGAGGCTTTCCGAGCCAAGGTGAATGACATCGTGTTCAACCACCCTGTCGTTACTGACAACACCTACACGAAGTGGGTCGCAGAAGGCAATATGTCAAAAGAGGACATCAAGGACCTGACCATCCAGTTCAGCGTCTTTTCGCACTACTTCATGCAGGCCCAGATGCTCAAGTGCTTCGCGGCCCAGACCCTCGAGCAATATCACTCCGGCAAGGAGATTCTCATGAACGAATTGGGCGTATCGTTCACCAAGCCGGGCGCGGCCGCTGCCGATGACAGTGACCCCAATGCGGTGCCGACCGAAGGCACCGTCAATGGCGGCAAGTACCGCCACACTGCGGCTCACTTCGAATGGCTGCTCAAGTTCGCCGAACCACTCGGCCTAGGATTCAACGAAATCGGCAAGTGGCACATGGGAACCGAGGCCACGCATCATTTCTGCAATGCACTCAACGAATGGTATGGCAACCCCGACCCATGCGTCGGCGCTGGTGCCTCCTACGCCGTTGAAAACTGGGCTGCGGCCGGGTTCTGGAAGGAACTCATCGCCGGCATCGAGGCGTTCAACAATGACCAAGGGGCGAACCTCAACCTGGGATTCTGGAAGTGGCACGACATGGTCGAGGACCAGCACGCCGAGCACACCCAAGAAGAGCTCCTGGAGGACTTTGAGGAACCTTGGTTTGACCAAGAAAAGTACCTCGAAGGCGCCACCCATATCCTAGACGCCGTGAAGGTATTCTGGGATGGTTTGGACGCCAGCCGCAAGGCGCGCCACGCCGCCACCGTCGCTGCCTAGGTGCAACACTGCGTTCCACCATGGGCTTGCCTAGCGGATGCTCGGAGGAAGCTTACTTGTTGATGACGCCGACCAGCGTGGTATGGCCGGGCTTGCCGCGTCGCAACGCCACGCGGCCGCCGGTCCCCTTGCGCGGACTTGGCTTGTTGGCTACCACTTCCGGGTAAGCGGTCGAGTGGTGGAAGGAATCCAGGCCTGCCTGTTCCTCCTTGGCACCGATGCGCAGCCCCATTGCCAGGTCAATGCCCTTGAACAAGAGGTAGCCGCTGCCAAGAGTCCATGCCAGTAGGACTCCGACGCCGTAGAGCTGCGTGATCAATTGTCCTCCGTTGCCTGCGATCAGACCGGCCACACCATTTTGCGTGGCGAAGAGGCCCACTGCAAGGACGCCCCAGATGCCCGTGACACCGTGCACAGCAATCGCTCCTACGGGGTCATCGATACGGATGCGGTGGGTGAGCAGCGCTGCCGCAGCTAGGTACACGAGGCCGCCCACGCCCCCGATAACGAGAGACCATGCGGGCGTAACGAAGGCACACGGTGCGGTAATGGCCACCAATCCAGCTAGCATGCCGTTGCAAACGTCGCCGATTTCGACGCGGCCCTTGGGCAGGCGGTAGAGGAAGACGGCTGTTGCTCCTGCGGCCCCTGCTAGAAACGTGTTGACGGCAATCAGGGGAATGGAGGCGTCACCGGCGGCCAAGGTGCTGCCTGTGTTGAAGCCAAACCAGCCGAAGAACAGTAGCAGGGTCCCTAATACCACATACACTTGGTTGTGGCCGGGCATGGGTCGTGCACGGCCATCAGCGCCGTAGCGACCGTGTCGGGGGCCCAAGATGGCGGCGGCCACCAGTGCAAGTAGTCCTCCGACGGCATGCACGACTCCGCTGCCGGCGAAGTCTGTAAAGCCAGCTGCGGCAAGGAATCCGCCGCCCCAGACCCAGTGGCCAAACACGGGGTAAATGATGGCTGTGATGGCGACCGTGTAAATCACGTAGGCGCCCAACTTCATCCGCTCGGCCACCGCACCAGCTACGATGGTGGCTGCGGTGGCGGCGAACATGACTTGGAACAGGAAGAACATGAGTTCCTCGCTTCCTGCTCCGGCGAGGCCAAAGCCGGTCGTGCCAACGAGGTCACCTGCACCGAACATGAGGGCATAACCAACGAGGAAGAACACAATTGCCCCCAAGCCGAAATCCATGAGGGACTTGACGAGGTAGTTGACCGCGTTCTTGGATCGAACCGCTCCGGCGCCCAAGAGCGCGAAGCCCGCCTGCATCAGGAAGACCAAGCAGGCGCAGAGGAATAACCAGACCATGTCTAGGCTGCCGGCGGATGCGACGGCTTCCGTGTTGGTGCTTGCGTCCTGGGCACTGGCACCGGGTAGCAAGGCGATGCATACGGCTGCCAGGGCAAGGGTCGTGAAGGTTGAGCGGAGGTTGGTTGCAGACGGCATCATGGGCATCCCTGGTCGTTTGACCAATGGGCCATTGTAGCAATCATTCATATCAGCATCGTTTAGAAGATGAGTCATGTGATTCATAATGAAACAGTTTGTGACTGATACGAACTGGTTCACCGACGTTGCCACTGCATCACCTCGAACACGCCTGGCCGCCGGCCAGCGCGGCGCAGTCGGGGGCGGACCGATCGTCCCGTTGGCCGCACACCGGGTTCCTTTTGCGTAACGGGCACCGTGGGCCCTCATCAACATCCACCTAGAACACGTGGAGCCGCCGCGCCGCGACCAGCGCTACGGACGCAATATCTTGCTTGCGTTCCTAGCCAGCGGCAGTGTCATGCTGGTCGAGGTTTGGGCCAGCATCCGCACGGGCAGCCTCGCTCTCCTGTCGGATGCAGGGCACCTCCTGGTGGATTTATCGGGCCTCGGTTTGGCCTTCATTGCGCTGCGGTGGGCCGCCCGTCCGGCAACCCCGCGGGCGACCTTCGGCTTCTACCGCGCGGAGGTGCTGGCGGCCCTCTTCAATGGCTTCCTGCTGCTCGCGGTGGTACTCTTCATTTCGGCTCGTGCCATTTCACGGCTCCAGCAGCCGCTCGAGGAACTCGACACGGACATCGTTCTGCCGGTGGCCGTGGCGGGCCTTCTTGCGAATCTAGTTGCAGCTTGGTTCTTGCACGCCGACGCGCAAGAGAACATCAACACGCAAGGGGCGTTTCTCAACGTAATCGGCGATGCCTTGGCTAGCCTCGGGGTGGTGGCGAGCGCCCTGCTGGTCCGGTTCACTGGCGACCCCATCTACGACACGCTGGTGTCGTTCCTCGTCGCCGCCATCATTGCCGCTGCCGCCCTTCGACTGATTCGAGACACGGGCACCATCCTCCTGGAGGCAACGCCGGCGCATATTGACGCGGGAGAAGTGAAGCGGGCGGTCGAGTCGGTCCCAGACGTGGTCAACGTCCACGACTTGCACGTATGGACCCTCACACCCGGCCATTACTCTGCAAGCCTCCACGTCAGCATTCTTCGCGACGCGATTCCGCGCTTCCACGACGTCACGCACGCCATCGAGGCAACCCTAGCGGAGCGGTTTGGCCTCGACCACTGCACCATCCAATTGGAGCCCGAAGGGGAAGACTTCGTCAGCGATCGCTATGACCCCGTTACGCAGGATTTGCACGGGCCTGTCGACCGCGACTTTTGAGCCCGGCAAGGCTCGCCCCGCGAATCGGCGTTGGGTACTCCAGTTACTCGTTGACGGTCAACATGCCGTCTTGGTCGGCGCCAGGCTCTAGGCCCTCTGGCACCACGACGCTCATGGGGACGGGGGCGAGAACTACTGCCACGCCTAGTACGCACAGGCCGAGGCCGAGAAGGACCCGGCCAAAGTCTACGATGTTGATGGTGCCGGCTGCAAAAACGAAGATGCCCAGAATCTTCGTAAACATGGTCACCAGCTTGTAGTCACGTTCACGCAATACGAGCGGCATCGCTTCACCGTGCCTTGTAGTAGTTGGCGTTCAGCTTCGACTCGTACTTCGGTCGGTGGCGAGCCATGAGCCAATAGGCCAGGAACGTGAACAGGAACGTTTGCTGTAAGCTAATGATGCCAAGCACGTTGATGAGTTCGCTCGGATCCGGCGAAATGCCGCCCTGGAACCATGAGTGGAGGCGCCCATAGGCGGGTTGCACTTCGAACGCGAAGATGATGTCGGCGATGCCAACGATACTCATCCACCAGATGAACATCAAGCCCCAAATGCCTGCGGCAAAGTTCATGGGAGACTCAATCGGGCGGCGCGACTTTCCGCGGGCCACGAACGGTACCGCCAGCAGGACTACGAAGGCGACGTTCACCAAGATGGTGCCCATGAAGGCCTGGTCAATCAAGGGG
The DNA here is from genome assembly GCA_041623215.1 of Thermoplasmatota archaeon. Taxonomy (GTDB): domain Archaea; phylum Thermoplasmatota; class E2; order JACPAO01; family JAHFTW01; genus JBFJXH01. The sequence goes on along the minus strand of JBFJXH010000006.1, from coordinate 15,427 downwards.
TCCGGCAGGAACGGAATACCGGGGTTGGGCAACGGCCACTTGGCCAGGAAGATGGGGCCCAACGACCACAGCAAGTACCAATCCGGCTTGACGAACAGGGGCGGGGTGGTCAGGTCGAAGCCGTCATGCAGCGGCGGCGGAGCGATGGCAATCATCAGGAAAATGACAGCCATAACGAAGCTCACGATGGCGCCGTCGCGGACCAATTCCTGCGACAGTGGAACGCCTTCCACGGCCTTCTGCTTCTTCGGGGGGCCACGGGCCTTCTCAAGGCGGTCCTTGGATTCGGTGTACAGGCGCGTCAGTTCAGAGATACTTGGCATGCTTGTTCACCTCAATCAGTGGGGTTCCGCCATCCCTTGCAGCCACACAATAAACATGTGCAGCACCATCAGTCCGAACAGCGCGAAGGGCAAAACCCAGACATGCAGGAGGTACATGCGGGGAATCAGGCCCGCCGTGACGCTCGTGCCGCTGAACATGAGGCCCGCAATGGGCTCCCCGAGCACGGGAATGCTGCCAAACATGTTCATGCCAATGGTGGCCGCTGCGATGGCCAATTGGTCGGCGGGCAGCAAGTAGCCGCTGTAGGCGAAGAAGAACGTGATGCCGATGAGGGCGACACCAAGCACCCAGTTCAGTTCGCGCGGCTTCTTGTAGGCTCCCGTGAAGTAAACACGCATCATGTGCAGGAACACGCATGCGGTCATCATGTGGGCCCCCCAGTGGTGGACGCCCCGCAGGATGTAGCCAAGCGTAACGTCCTCCATGATGAATTGGACTGAATCACGCGCTGCGAAGACTTCTTGCGGCTCGTAGTGGGGAATGTAATAGATGCCCAGAATCACGCCGCTCACCGTCAGAATCAAGAAGCTGACGAAGGCCAAGCCGCCCAAGCAATACAAGGGGTACCAGTACCAGATGGTGGTGAGCTTGTAACGCTCCGTGTGAGAACGGGGAAGTTGGCGCTGGATGGACAAGGACGCGCGCTTGGCGGCGTCGATGTGGTTGCGAATCCGAATGGAGTCATCTAGGTAGGCGAGCAGCATCAGGTAAACGCGGGCGAACATGCCCAGGCGCTTCTCCTTGGCCAGCTCCTCATAGGCGCGCTTGCCCTGCTTGTGGGCGCGGACGTCCGCGTCATGGTCACTCATGCGGCGGCCCCCTCGGAGAAGGCAAACGCACTGCCATCGCCCGCCAGGTCGGCGTCGCGGTAGGCGCCTTGCTCCAGCTTGCCGGTGCCAACAATGGCGTCCGAGACGCTGACGCCGAGGTCGCCTTCGGCGGCTTCAATGGTGAACTGGATGACGTTGAGGGGCGCCGGGGGCGGCGTTCCAGGCTTGTTCAAGGCCAAATCGTAGATGTCGTATTGGCCCTGGTGGCACGGGCAAAGCACGCTGCCGTCGTTGGCGCCGTCATCGTCGTAGTCGCCAACGTCACTGCTGGATGGCAGCCCCTCGTTCCACCCTACCGTGCAACCCAGGTGTTTGCACTTGCCTTCGTAGACGAGAATGGCGTGCTCGGGCTCGGTCGGGTGCGGCAGAGCATGTTGGGCCGTGTTGTAGCCACGGGCGGCGGTGCTTGCTTCCAAGACCGCCTTCTTGACCTTGTACACGACCGCCGGAAGGAAGTTCCATTCTGCAATGACGACCACGGGGGCCTTGCCCGCCAGGTCTGAGATGCTGACCGGAATCTTCGCGTTGGTGGCAGGGTCACGCAGGACCACGGGGCCTGCGCCGCCTGCGGCCAAGGCACTGGGGGCCATGGCGGGAAGGACCTGGGTCACCGCACCGGGAATCAGGGCGCCGGCGACCGCCAAGCCCATGGCACTCTTGATGAAGCCACGGCGGGAGAAGAGGTTCTCCTTTGGCGGGGCCTCGGCCACATCGCGGCGGGCGTAATTGCTTGGGCGTGGTTCACGTGCCTGGTTCGCGCTCATTTGAGTTGCACCCCTTCGTCTTCCCACTTACGGTAGCGGTACTTGGCGATGGTCACGTGGTCCGTGAAGTAGCGCTGGTACAGCAGAATAATGAAACTGAGGCAGAAGAACGTGCAGGCCAGCCAGAAGGCAATGAGGGACTGCTCATTGAGGAAGATGAAGCCCATCGGCGCCGCCTGAATTTCTGGGTCGATGGCGGTCGCGTCGTTGGCGCCATCACTAATGGCCCAGAAAACGAGGGTCACAAAGACAATCTCCGCCAACATCAGAATCACAATGGACAAGCCAATGATGGCGGGGCGCGGCGCCGGCGTGTGGCGAAGAACCTCGCCAGGCGTCTTGTTGGTTGGGACGCTCAAGCCGCTCATCTTAGCGGTCCTTGGAGTCGGTGTTGTGCGGGCTGGCGTACTTGAGGTAGAAGAACCCGAAGACCATGACGAAGCCGGCCGCCGCGATGGCGATGAGGCCAAGCCAGTACTGCTGCAGGCTAATGCCGAAGTGAACCTCGTGTTCTTCCACGGCGCCGGGAACGGCGTGGTGGTCGTCGGTCAGCCAGAAGCCAACACGGTAAACCCAGTCTGTGGCGTCGGGCGCCCCACTGCCATCTACGTCGTTCACGAAGAGGTCGAAGACGACTGGTCCTTCAGCTGGAGCTGTCCACATGACTGTCCAGGAGGCCGCGCCCGCGTTCACGTGCGTTGCTTCGGCGCCGTCGCCCGTGGCTTGGCTGCTGCCGTCCACGCCGACTAAGGTGCCGGCGGAGGCGCGTAGGTTGAAGCCAGCCCGGTTGGCCGCTTCAGGAGCATTTTGCTCGTTGAGGGCGATGGAGATGGTGTATTCGGCGTCGTGCTCGTAGGCGTTGCCCGCCAAGGCGTTGCCGTCAGCATCCGTAATGGTCCAGGCGACCGATTCTAGTCCGCCGACAGCGAAATTGTGGTCGCCGTGGCACGCCGTACACCCCTCGCCGGCAAACGCATTGGCATCTGGGGCAGTATCCTTGGTGATGCCGCCGCTGAAGCCAAAAGCCTGCGGGGCCAACAAGGCGGTCGCCAACAGAAGGAGCAAGGTTGCAGGGGCGGCGCTTCTGGCCAGTCGCCCCACTGCCTGGAGGTCCACGTCGCCGCCGACGGGGGGGCCTCATAAAAGGACCACGCCCGGTTCTCGTGGTAGCGCAACCGGCGTGCCCGTGGGCCCAGCCATTAGCCGCGCAGGCGCGGGCTGGTATCAAACAGGCGCCAAACTACCAGGGCAAGGCCAACAACCAGGGCCGTCAAGGCCAGGGTAGATCCAAGCCAGGGCCAATCCGCTGAACCCAGCGTTGTGGCGCGCTGGGCATCCACCACGTAATAGATGGGGTTGAAGCGGCTGGCGGTGGCTAGGTTCGCGGGCAGGTCGGAAACCGGATAGAAGACGCCGCCAAGGAAAGTCAGCGGTGTCAGCAGGAACGTGTTGGGCACGAAGATGTGGTCCCAGCGGCTAGCGTAGAGGCCGGCCACCATGCCAATCAGCGCAAACAGCGTCGACGCGACCGTTAGCACCAGCAGAAACGGAATCCAGGCTACCTTGAAGCCGCCGCCTACGGGAAGGCCGATGAACAGTGTGAGAAGCCCGATAATCATGCCTCGGCTGGCGCCGGATAGCGCGTAGCCCATGACGATTTGCAGGTTCGTGAGGGGCGATGTGAGGATGTCCTCGATGTAGCCAGCCCGCCGCGCGTCAAACACACTCGTGCTCGTGTTGGCATAGGCGTTACTGATGGCGCCCTGCACGACGAGGCCGGGCACCAGGAACGTCAGGTAGGGCACACCATCAAAGGACCCAATGCGGTCGCCCAAGGCGTGGCCAAAAACGAACAGAAACAGCACCGCTGAAAGGACGGGCGGGACGATGGTTTGGCCCCATACGTTCCAGTAGCGAGCCATTTCCCGACGAATGAACAGCCACATGCCCCGGCCTGCCACGCTCATGCTTGGGCCTCCGAGTCGTCCTTGGGGGAGGTGGCGGGGCCGTGCGCGGCAGCGGCACTGCTGGCGGGCCGACCGCGACGCGTCAGGTCCACGAAGACATCCTCGAGCCGGCTGCGCGTGACTTCCACGTCTTGGATGGTGCCCCCGCTGTCCGAGATGGCGGCGAGGGCCGCGGGGAGGTGCTCGGTTGCATCAGCGCCTTCGCGCACCAGGGTGCCTGCGTCCGTGACCTGGAAGCCGGGCACGGAAACCGGCGGGCCTGCCACGGTGATGGTAACGCGCCTCGAGCCGTATTTGCCCACGAGGTCGCGGGGTGCGCCCTGCTCGATAACGCGGCCTTGGTCGATGACTGTAATGTTGTCGCACAACGCCTCGGCCTCCTCCAGATAGTGCGTCGTGAGCAGAACCGTCACGCCCTCCTCCTGGTTGAGGCGCTTGACTTCTTCCCACAGGCTACGGCGGATTTCCACATCCACCCCGGCGGTGGGTTCGTCGAGGATTAGGAGGCGCGGTTGCGTCATCATGGCCCGGGCTAGCAACAGGCGTCGCTTCATGCCGCCACTGAGGGTGCTGGTGCGTTTGTCGCGATAGTCCCAGAGGTCGAAGCGCTTGAGCAAGTCGCCGGCGAGGTCCTTGCCGCGGCCGTACGGGACGCCGAAGTAGCCGGCATGATAGGCAAGGATCGCCTGGCAGCCAAGAAAATCATCAAAGTTGGGCTCTTGGGGACAAAGCCCCACGAGGCGCCTGGCGGCGGCTGGTTCTTGCCACGCGTCCTTCCCGAACAGGCGCACGGTGCCAGCGGTCGGTCGCACCAAGCCGGTCATGGCGCCGATGGTCGTCGTCTTGCCGGCGCCATTTGGACCCAGCAGCCCATGAAAGGCACCCTCCTCGATGCTCAGGTCAATGCCGCGCACCGCCTCCAATCCACCAGGGTAGGTTTTGCGAAGGCCCTCGATAGCAATGGCGGCGGTCCCCGTCACATTGGCGCCACAATGGCCGCTGGTTTCAGGCCACCGGCTTATGTTTCGGCAAACACCTTGATGCTGTAGTCGCCAACGCTGGCTCCGGTGTAGCAATCCTGCTGGGCGGGCGTGTTCAATTGGTACTTGAACGACAATGCGTCCAGGTCGATGCCAGGAGGAACCTCCCACAGGAACGTGCTTTGGCCGTTGCTTACGACGTCGAGCCAAGTGATGCCGTCGGCTGTTTCATAGCCTGCCTGGACCCCGGTGGTGGTCGGGCCACTTTGCACCTCGAAGCGCAAAAGGGTCGTCGCTGCGGGAATGGGATTGGGTTGTGGCAAGTCATAGAAGTCGGTCCCCCCCGAGACGCACAGGAAATCTGCCTCCGCGATTCCTCCTGTGGGAACATCACGTTCGGCGACGAGTACGGACTCGGGTGGGGCAGCGGTTGCATTGCTGCCTGGCTCCGCATCGAGGGCAACGTCATCGGTCGGGTGGGATGCTTCGTCGTTGCCTAGGCACCCCGCCAACGCGAGCGTGAAGGAAATCGCCAGGAATGTCAGTAGCCGCTGCATGGAGGCCACAGCTCGCTTCGATGCGGTAAGGGTTGTGGCGAGGTTGGCGAAACCGCCCTGCCCTGCTCGAGGTTGGGTTGGGTGGCGGGACGGACGACCTTATCGCGACGGGGCGGGATGGCCTGGCACCGCGCATCGCAGGAGCGGAAGCGGAAGGGGGTAGAGGTGACTTGGCACAGCTGTCGGCCGCGCGGGGAGGGGTGCGAGGCTCATCGAACGCGTCGGCGGGCCACCACGGCCGCGGCGCAAAGGGCCGCTAGGAGAGCCCATAGGGGTGACGGGGTTGCTTCAGCTTCGGCGTCGTCGCGGGGGCCCTCAAGGGTCAGACCGTGGTCTGCATCGCCACCGACTCCGCCTGCATTGCCTGCGCCTTGGCCGCCAGCCCGGCCGGGGCCGGGTGCGCTGTCGGATGCGTCAGCGGCAGGGTCTTGGGACGCCGAGCCACCAGGTCTCGTTGTGGCCGTCATGGGGGAATCGGCCGCCTCACCCATGGCTTCTGGCTCCCAGCAGCAATCATCCGAACCCACGGCCCGTGGGGCCAACGTCAGGACCAGACTGGTGGTATCCGTCACGTAGCCGTGCTTGAGGGCGAGTGCGGTGAGGTCAGCTTCCAGGCTAGGCTCGCCGGCTGCGATGCGTGCTTCTAGGTCCTTCAACTGGTACGCAATGACCGCGCGGGTCCATTGGGGGGCCCAACTGGCCGGGCTGATGGCGACGTCAAAGCTTGCGTTGTGCGCCGTGTCGGTCGTCCACGATAAGGTGCCTGCGAGGCGCCCGTTAGCCCACGGGAATGTCCCAACGACGACGTAGGCGTCGCCTGCAAACAAGGTGCCAGGGGTGACGGCGAACCAGGTCACGCCGGGCGTGGTGTAGGTGACCTGGATATCAGTGGCAACCGGGGCGGTGAGTCGTGTCATGAAGTCGGCCAAATCCACTTCGGCTCCGACGCCCTCCGGGATGTGGATGAAGGCACCGCCGCCATCGCGGGCTAGGCCCGCCACGAAGGCGGTATCAGCGCCGGCGCCGAACGAGACGCCGAATACTCGAGCTTCCATGGTATTCAACTGGACCGCCTCTTCGCGGCCGCCGTTACCCATGCCGTCGGTCAGAAACAGCACGATTTGTACGCGGCCCGGAATTGGCTGGTCGTTGGCGACGGTGTCGCCCGTCGCGTCTGAGAGGGCCGCAAACCCGGCGCCCACGGCGTCGCGAGTATTGGTGCCTCCCCCGGCGAACAAGTTGTCAATCCGCTCCATCGCCTCGCTGCGCGTTTCATTCGTCGCAGCGCGTAAGCCGCTCCATGCAGGCAAGGGATTGCTGCTAAAGGGCACCAGGGCCAACCGGTCGTCGGCGTCTAGGCGCCCGACGAGTTGCCTCGCAGCATCTTGCATCTGGTCGAGCTTGAGGCCGCTCATGCTGCCACTGGTATCCAGCACCATCACAAGGTCCACGGGCAAGTCGCTGGCCGCCGTGGCGGGCAGCCGCAAACGGTGCAGAAACATGCCTTCCCCATCTACAATCGCGGTCTGCAAGCGCCCAGCTTCAGGAGTGGGGGGCAACCGGTACGTGACGGTAAACGGCGTTGCGTCGTCCGTGGGTCGCGCGCCGACGCGGTAGTAGTGGCGAAGTACGCCTGCTTCGGCAGGGTACTGTTCGGATGGTGGGGCGGTCCAAGCGGAGGTCACGCCTTCGCTGGAGGCAATGGAGACATCGAAGGCGGCGCCGAGATCTTGGCCAAAGCCAGAGACGGGGGCTTGGAGGTCCAAAACATAGTCGCCGTCGCGGGGGGACAACAGTTGCTCGTACGTCAGGGTGGCCCGGACGCTCGTAAATTCGGCTACATTGATGAGGTAGGCGTAGGCGTCACTGCCGCGTTGCTTCTCCACGAGGCCGCCGGTTTCCTCGCGCGACTTGTGCGCTTCGTATTCCTGGCGGGCGGCATCGCGCTCTTCAATCCGCGCCGTATGAATCTCTCCGTCGCGCTCAATCGTTAAGCCCGTGACGTAGGCGCCCGATGGCACCTGAACAAGGAAGGGAAACTCGGGGTCTGGGCCGCGGTTGCCGATGTCTGCGATGACCTTCACCACCGCGTGGTCATCGACCACGTTGGCTTCCACGGTGGTAAAGACGGTCCAAATCGTCCCTGCTGGTGGCATGGGTTCGCTGGCCGCGGCAGCGGGTAGGCCAATAGGGATGAGCAGCAGCAATGCAAGCGTAACGGTGGGTGCGACCATGGTGCGGGCCATGGGTTAGCATGGTCGGCGCCGCCATATGGTGGGTCGTTTGTGGTCGGGAATTTTCCCGACGATGCGGCTGGCTGCTTTCGTTTGCTTAGGCAGATGCCAGGGGCCGCGCCTGGAAGGTAGCCGACCCGACCCACTCGGCGTTGTCGCCAAGTTCTTCCTCAATGCGAAGCAATTCGTTGTACTTGGCGACGCGGTCGCTGCGGGCTGGAGCGCCGGTCTTGATTTGCCCGGCATTGGTCGCCACAGCTACATGGGCGATGGTGGCATCCTCAGTTTCGCCACTACGGTGGCTGACCATGGCGGCATAGCCAGCGTTGTGCGCCTGCTGAATGACGTCCAAGGTTTCGGTCAAGGTGCCGATTTGGTTGAGCTTGATGAGGATTGCATTGCACTCGCCGTTATCGATGCCCATCTGGAGGCGCTCGGGGTTGGTGACGAAATTGTCGTCCCCCACTAACTGCATGCGGTCGCCGAGTCGCTTGGTCAGCGTCGCCCATCCGGCGCGGTCGTCTTCGGCCATTCCATCTTCGATACTGACAATGGGAAAGTCGTTGGCTAGGCCTTCGTAGAAGTCCGTGACTGCCTCCGCATCCATGACGCCATCTGGCCCGAAGTCGTAGGTGCCCGCGTCGGCGTCGAACAATTCCGTGCTAGCCACATCCAACGCTAGCATCACATCCTTGCCCAACGTATAGCCGGCTGCCTCGATGGCCTTGGCAATGTACTCCAAGGCCGCCCGGTTGCTGGGGAGGTTGGGGGCAAAGCCGCCTTCGTCTCCCACCGCTGTGGCCAACCCGTCGGCGGCGAGGGTCTTCTTGAGGTGGTGGTAAATTTCGGTGCCCATGCGAAGGGCTTCCTTGAAGCACGACGCGCCCACGGGCGCAATCATGAATTCCTGGATGCTGACGTTGTTATCCGCGTGGGCGCCGCCGTTGAGGATGTTCATCATCGGGACGGGCAGGCGGGACCCATTGCCGCTACCTAGGTAGCCATGCAGGCCAACGCCACGTTCGGCCGCTGCTGCATGAGCCACCGCCAAGCTGACGCCCAGGATGGCGTTGGCGCCCAGTCGGCCCTTATTGGCTGTGCCGTCGGCCGCAATCATGGCGCGGTCAATGCCGCCTTGGTCGAAGACATCCTTGCCGATGACCAGCTTGGCCAGTTCGCCGTTGACGTTGGCCACTGCTGTCTCGACGCCCTTGCCGAGGTAGCGCGGGTCGCCATCACGAAGTTCCACAGCTTCGTGGGCGCCTGTGCTTGCCCCCGAGGGCACTAGGGCGCGCCCCGTGGCGCCGGCCGCAGTTTTCACAACCACTTCCACAGTGGGGTTGCCGCGGGAGTCAAGGACTTCAAGAGCGTGGACGGACGCAACGTTGCTCATTGGGCCGGGCACTTGGGCCTTGGCAAAAAGGGTTCAGCGGAAGCCAAGGTAGCCAGGCTGGGGGTAGGTTGGGCCGCTCAGTCGAAGCTGTGGAAGGCCCTGCCTTGTCCGGCGTCTTGCGGGATTTGTAAGCCGCGAGCAATGCGCACCATTTGCCATCCCAGGAGGACGAACAAGGGCAGTAGGAGGATGGGGAACCAACCGGGCTGCCAGCCGTCGGCGCCGCTGAAGGGGCGCCATTGGTACGTCCAATACACCACGTATGCCATGGCACTCCAGAAACCAAGCACAAGGGCGGGAATCACCGCCCAATCGAGGTGCCGGGCTGAAGCAGCAGACACGCCCGACGACCGAAGGAGCCCGCCCAGGGAGCCGAGGATACCCGCCGCGAAGGCAGTCCACCCCGTCGCCATGAGGACGTTGATGGTGTAGGCAAGACCGCTGAAGGACTCGCCGTCGCTGACATCTTCGGCAGCAAGAATCGTGCGGGCTCCAAAGAAGAAGTAGTCTTGGTCTCCGGCTCCTTCGCTGTCCGTGAGTTCGCCGATGCTCCACGGCACCAGCATGGTCACCAGGAGGATGCCGATGCCAAGTAGGCTCACGCCGAGGTGCCGGCTGGCGTCGTGGCGTGCGTCGCCCTTCGTGGAGATGAGGCCGCTGATGGCCACGAGCCCCAGCACGAGGGCCGCCGCCGTAAAGAGTGCCGTGATGGCGGGGCTTACGACCCAAACGGAAGTCCCGTGGTCGGTGCCAGCCATACTTTCCAGCACACCGGTGAAGCCGCCCGTCATACTCCAAAAGAACATGGGCATGGTGAATTGGAATGTTTGCGGACTTCCACCCCCCCATCCGGGGATGGTGTACTCGAAGCTTTGATCGGCAGCTTGGGCGCCGCCCTCGAAGGCCTCGGGGTGCGGCAGACCGAGCCCGGAACCAGTCCACAACATGCTGGTGTGGAACGCCATACCAAGGCCAACAAAGGCAACGGCGATGGTGCCCCATCCAATCCAACGGACCGCCTCTTTGGGCAAGGGCGTAAAGCCAAACACAAGTAGGCCAAAGCCCGCCACGGTCGCCACGATGAGACCGGCCAGAATCAGGTTCGGGCTAGCTGCGGGACCGAGCTCGGAGTCGCCAAACGCGTCCTCCGTTTCGGTGGCAGTAAATTCGTTCGTTTCGCCGTTCTCGCTGAGTACAATGAACGGCGCGGATGCGTGAACAATGAGGGCAATGAGGGGCAGAAGCGCCAGCAGCACGGCAGGCAAGCCGAAGTGTCCGATGCGGGGCAAGGCCATGGGGCTCACCGGGCGTGGCTATTCTTGAGTCTTGTCACGCGGCGGTCTGCTTGAGGAGCGCCTCGAAGGCGGCCAACGCGCGGGCAAACCGGTGCGGATCGCCGCCGAGTCCGATGCGCACGTGGCCGGGGTGGCCAAAGAACTCGCCGGGCAGGACGAGAATGCCAGCCGCCCGCGCGGCTTGGCAAAAGGCCAGGGTGTCGTTAGTGCCTTCGAGGCGTGGGAAAATGGTGAGCGGGTTGTGGGGTGCTAGGTAGGCATCGCCGCTCTGGGGCGGGGCCGCGAGTGCCCCGGATTCCCGGCACCAGCTATCGAAGCGCGCACGGTTTTCGGCAATGCGCTCGGCCAAGTCCAAACGGCATGCGTCCGCTTCGGCGAGCAGTGCGCGTCCGATGGCAACGCCCGCGGCGGGAGGGGAGAGGTGAGTCAGGACGTGCGCTTTCTGGATGGCGGCGGCTGTTTCCTCATCGCTGGCCAGCCACCCAGTTCGAAGAGATGCCGCACCGAAGGTCTTGTTGAACCCGGCCGTCGCAATCATGCCGGGCAAGGCGCCTTCATCCGCGCTGTTGGGCACAGCGGCGACCGGAACGTCGGTCAAGGGCTGGTAGACCTGGTCCACCAACGTCCAGGCGTCGTGGCTGGCGGCAGCGCCAGCAAGGGCGGCGAGGTCCGCCGCGGACGAGGCGGCGCCCGTTGGGTTGTTCGGGCTTGCCAGGACGACGAGGAAGCAATCATCGTCCACCGCGTCCGCAACAGCGTCCGGGCGCAGCCGCCAGCCCTGCGACGGGTCTCGGTCCACGCTCGTGACGTGGATTCCCAGGCCCTGTGCGACACCCATCAAGGGCTGGTAGGTGGGTCGCTCCACGACGATGTGGCCATCAGCGTTCGCCTGGCCGCCGCCGTGTCGCCTGCGCGCCTTGTGGCGCGAGTAGGCTGCTAGCAGGGTGGCGGTGTTGGCGCCCGTTGTGCCGCAAGTCGCCACTACGCCGGATGCAGGCACGGTCCAAAACCGGCCGACATCGTCGGCCAAGGCTGCCGGGGTGGCCAAATGCATGTCTCCGGCTCCAGGTTCGCCGCCGGCGGGCGGGGGCAACGGCCGAGTGCGCTCGAATGCACTGCCCCCCAGCGCGTGCGGCACGTCATGGCCGGCCGCCAAGAAGGCCGCGTGGTCGAAGGACGGGAATGGCACACCGGACGACCTGTCTCTTGATATTTCAAGCAGTAGGCGAGGGGCGGCAAGATGAGCATTCAAGTGGGATGGGCGAATCGTTGGCCCGTGCAAGGCACCGTGGTGAGGACGCCAGCAGCGGTCGTCGCGGCGCTCGTCGTCGCGGTCGTCGCCGTTGCCGCCAGTCCTGCTGCTGCGGCGTTGCATGTGAACCCCGGCCCGGGGCTCGACGCCATCAACGCGCTGGGGGACAACGGCGCGGCGTGGGCCTCGGGCGGGTCTCCGAAGCTGGATGGGGCTCCTCAACCCGGAGATGAGGATGTCGGCCCCACCAGCACGGACCTTTACTTGACGGCCCGCGCTGCCGATGAGGATGGCTATCCCAACGACCTAGTGATGTGGGATGCCCCGCCGACGGGCGACGGGACCCAGGACACCGTGGCGCCGGTCCTTGGTCAGGCCGACGGCCGGCGGTCATGGATTGCCACTGGGTTGGCACCCGACGACAGGGAACTCGTGGGGACGGCAGCGCTGGTGCTACACGTGCGGGGACAACTGCATGTGACGGGCGAGATTCATGCCCGCTTGGTCGTGCTTCCGCCCAATGGTCCGACCACCACGATTGCGGCCGATTCCCGAATGCTGAGCCTGGCGGCGAATTCCGATACCACGATTGTCCTAGATTTGGACGTCAATCAGGCGGCGTTGCCAGCCGGCTCTGCCGTGCGCCTTGTGGTCACGGTTGATGGTGCCAGCGGCGGCTTGATCCTGGAGTATGATGGCGCCGAGGCGCCTAGTGGCATTCGAGGCTTGGTGAGTCAGGCGCCAGTGCTGGTGCGCGGCATTGATGACTTGCCCTGGTCCATGGTAACGGCCGCCGGGCTGAGTGGCACGGGCCTCGTCCTGGCCATGTATGGTTTGGCTGTGAGGTTCCGATTATGACATTCGAATTGATCCGACGGTTATTGCGACTCAGCATGGTCGTAGGCGTGCTCCTGTGGCTGGCAACGTGGTGGGACCAAACCAATCATGACGGCTTGTGGAGTCGCCTCATCTGGATTGGCTATGCAGTGTACCTGGCAGGAATCATTGTCATCCTGCTGGCCGGGCCATCGCCGCGCGCCATGTTGGCGGATGTGGAGGATGTGGCAAGCACGTCGTATGGGGGACACCGATGACCAAGGAACCGGTTACTCTGCCCACCTGGGTGGTAGCCGCGGCGCGACGCCGGCACCCCGGTATTCTCATCCTGAACGGCTGGCGCGTGCGCGGCCCAGTCGAGGAATACATCATGAACACGGACCGCGGCGCCGTTCTCGTGCGCAAGGTTCCCCTGGGTGACCCGTCCGTGCATTTGGCCCCCCTGCCAGGAGGTGGCCTCAGCGTCGTCTGCACCGTGTGTGATGAGCGGATGCGGTTTGCGAGTGATGACGACTTGCCGCGTACCGCCTATTGCAGCAATTGTGGCACGCCGCATGAACTTCATCCCGGCGGTGGCTTTGCGCGCCAGGGCGAGCCCCAAGCGGTCGTGGGCATGGAATAAGGCGTGGAGCTTTCCGCCCCCGACCGACCTCCTTAAGCCGATTTGGTAGGTCCAAGAACACCATGTATGCGTGCCCTGAATGCGCGAGCACCGATTTGTTCATGGCATTCAAGGACGGCATTCTCGTCCGAGTTCTGGAAGACCACGAGGACGTAGAGGGGTTGGATACCGTCGGAGAACTGCTGTGCACGGCGTGCAACGCATGGTTCCCCAATCCGACCTTAGGTGCCGGGGCTCACGAGCGGCAAATGACAGGCGAACTGGTGACGATTACCGGGCTGCGGGGAGATGGCACCATCAAGACCGTTGCCACCGGCGTGCGGTTTCCCTTTCACTACGACACCTATGAGGCGGAGGCAGCGGAGGCGCTGGCCGGCCAGACGCCGGAATTTGTGGCCAACCTGTTGGAGTTTGCGCGTGGCCGTGACGCGACACTGGCACTTCGGGTCAAGGAGGATGGCAACCCGAACACGTGGGTCTATCGGCTCGACAAGCGACGGCTGCGTCGAAAGCTAAAGCGGTAACCGGGCCCGCAGCCAAACCTCATGAGTGGGGCGGGGATGGAAGGGCGTGGCCATTCTAGGAATTCCCCTGTCGCTCATCATCGCGGTCCTTGTCATCGTGGTGGCGTTGCTGGTCTTGAAGTTCGTCATCAAGTCGGTGCTTACCTTGGCCAAGATTGCGATCTTGGTGGCCATCGGAGTCGCTATTTGGCTCGGATTGGAGTACCTGCTGAGCAACGTATTTTGAGCCGGAGCCGAACGGCTCGGGGGGCAGCGCCGTGGTGGTTAGGAATCGCGGTCGTCCATGATGACGTCCACTTCGGGAGCGGGCAGGGCGCGTTGGCGGACGGCGTCCAGTGCCGGCCCGAGGGCGTCCCATGCGGCTTCGTCGTCGCCGACGCAATGGATGGTAATGCGTGGTGGCTGGAAGGGCACGGCGTCGGCGGTGCTCTCTTGCTGTGCAATCCGTGTGACGCCGGCGGGTTGTTGGTAGGCGTCCAGGAACGTCGTGACAATGGTGCCGCTAAGGTCTGGGGGTGAAAGGTCGCGGAGCCAAGCGACGGCGGGGTGGTGTTGTTGGACTTGGATGTGGGCGTCGCGCCGGCCGAGGGCCTTGTCAACGACGCCCAAGGCGAGCAATTCGCCGATGGCGCGGCTGGCCGTCATGGGTGTCACCCCTGCCGCCGATGCGAGGCCACGGACGTTCCACGGTTGTTCGGTGCCTTCGAGCAGCGCTCGCACGACCGCGGGGCGGCCTTGGCGGCCCAGCATGGCAAGCAGTGGGTTGGGGCCAAGCACGACTTTCGTAACAGATATGTTACAATAGCGTTTTCTCTTATGGGGTTGGCGTCGGTCTGCTCTGGTGGTGGGTAGCACTCATATAGGGGTCCTTTGTCGCGCGCCCCATGGCACTAGCCCGCTCCCGTCAAGCAGCCCGGCGCGTCAAGGACCGCTGGAAGGCAAAGCAATGGTACAAGGTCGTCGCTCCGATTGCCTTCAACAACCACGTGCTGGCTGAGACGCTAGCCGATGACCCTGCCAAGCTCGAAGGCCGCCGCGTCGAAGCAACCCTGCAAGAGCTCACCGGCGACTTCAAGCAAATGCACGTCAAGCTCAACTTCAAGGTCGCCGAAGTCAGCGGCAACCAAGCCAAGACGGTCTTCGATGGCCACGCACACACCAGTGACTACGTGCGCCGCCTGACGCGCCGTGGTGCTGGCAAGGTCAGTGCCGTCTTCGATGTCAAGACCAAGGATGGAAGCCGCGTTCGCGTCAAGCCATTCGCCATCACCGACCGCCGTGCGCAGACCACCAAGATGCAGGAAATCCGCCGCATCATGAAGGACCGCATTGAGACCGCTGCTGCCGAGCAGAACCTCAGCGCCTTCCTGGCCGATGTGCTGGTCGGTGACTTGACCAACCGCATCTACAAGGATGCCCGCAAGATTCACCCCGTGCGCCGCGTCGAAATCGCCAAGACCGAGATGCTCACCGCTCCTGCCATTGAAGTGGATGAAACGCCGCTCATCAAGCCCGCCGAACCCGAACCGGAACCGGCCGAAGATGAAGGCGCCGCCGTCAGCGACGAATCGGAAGGCGACACCGATGGTGTCGTGGCCGACGTCGGCGGCGAAGAAGAATAGGCGCCAGTCTATTCGTCCCTCCTTCCTTTCTCCTCCCAACCCAGTTGGGCCTGTAGGGTAGTCTGGATATCCTTTCGGCCTTCGGAGCCGAGGACCCCTGTTCGAATCGGGGCAGGTCCGTTGTCATGGTGGGTACGCTTGCGTGCCCGCCTTAAGCGATCGAACGGTTTCCGTTCGCGGGGCAGTGTCCGTTGTCATGGTGGGT
>JBFJXH010000005.1:0-35388 GCA_041623215.1 Thermoplasmatota archaeon | reverse complement strand
TCGCAGTCCGGCACGAAGCATTAACGCCTGACGCATGGCTTGCCTTGCTCGCCGACGAGAAGTTTGACCTCGTCATGCCGTGCCACGACCAAGAAGCACTCGCGCTCCACGGCGCGCGCCAGCAGATTACGGGACCCACGACCCTGCCCACAGCGACGGCCTTTGAGGTTGCCTTTAGCAAGGTAGCTACCCATGAACTTGCCACGAAGCTAGGACTGCGGCTGCCCGAATCTCGCATCATCACCGACCTGGCGGAGTTCCCGGAATGGCCCGGCCCACTCATCGTGAAGCCAGCCGCGTCGGCTGTAGTAGGTCTGCACCACCGCTTACCCGTTTATCGGGCGCCCGACGCAGGCCTGGCGCGACGACAGGCCGCCGGACTCCTCCACTGGGGCCCAGCCATCGTGCAACGTGTGGTGGGGGGCTCGGGTGTGGGCGTTGAACTATTGGCCAACGACGGCGAGGTACTGACGGCGTTCCAGCATGAGCGCGTCCACGAACCGCCGCATGGCGGAGGCAGCAGCCTGCGCACGTCTGTGGCCTTGTCGCCGGAGCTTCTGGATTGCGCACGCCAACTTGCAGGGGCCCTATCTTGGACCGGCCTTGCCATGGTAGAGTTCCGAGTCAACCACGAGACGGGCGAACATTGGTTCATGGAAATCAACGGGCGACCCTGGGGCAGCCTGCCACTCGCGGTGGCCGCCGGCATGGACTTCCCGGCTTGGCAGCATGACCTAGTCGTGGACGGTAGGACCGCGTTCCCGCAGGGGTACAAGTTGGGCGTACGAGCACGCAATGTCCGGCTAGATCTTGCCTGGCACAGCGCGAATCGCGCGGCGTCCCCCGGCCCGGGCATTTTGCAACGGTCAAGGCGGCAGGTCGTTGGCGACAACATCTTGGCCCTGTTCCCTCGCGAGCATTTCGATGAATGGGACTGGCGCGACCCAAAACCGGCCCTGCGAGAAGCGAGAGCCATTGCACGCGGCGCGGGGCGGCTAGTTGCCCAACGATTGGGGCGAAATAACCACCCTCCCGCCCGGCAGCCTTTGCCTCCCATCCGGGCCGGCGACACCGTTTGGATGGTTTGCAAGGGCAACATTTGTCGCAGCCCCTTTGCCGCTGCGCTGGCGGCAAGGCTCTGGCCCGACGTAACCGTCCGCAGCGCGGGCACCTACCCCGTGGCCGGGCGACCCGTGCCCCGCGAAGGAGTTGCTGCCGCCCAGGTCGGCTGGGGCCTTGACCTAGCGCAGCATCGCTCAAGCGTCCTGACGCGCCAAGACCCGGCTCCAGGGGACCGAGTCTTGGTGTTTGACCCTGAGAATGTCGCCGCCGCCAACGAAATCCTTGGTGACCGGCACGTCGTTGAGTTGCTTGGTGCCGGTCTAGAGCCGGCCGACTGCGTCGTCGCCGACCCGTGGCTTGGCGACGAAGCCACCTTCGCGACGTGCTATCACCACATCGAACGGGCCCTCAGGGCAATCCCGTACGAATCATCCTCGTAATGGTTCCAGCCAGCAAGGAGCGCTGGCGCCCCCATCGAAGCGATTAACCTTATGTATGAAAGGCAACTCTATCCCGTTTAAGTGGACGCGAAGCGCGCGTGGTAGGTGAGTCCATCTGGATCGGTGGCACCAACAGGTGCTGCAACTCAACTCGTGCTTGTCCATATTACCGGTGGAAGTGAACCATGAAGACACGCAGCATCTTGATTGCACTGGCCATGACGCTTACAGTCATGTCCGTGGCCCCTGGAGGACATTTGAACGCCGAGGCGTCGCCTGCGGGCTACGCTTACCAAGTAAGCCAGGGGAGTACGAGCTTCATCGTGGACCCCGTCGTCACGGCAGGTGACGTGGCAGCCTTCTACGGCTACGGCGTTCCAACCGACCCCCCCACCGGCCCGGCCTACGCCTACAGTGCCGCAGACACCGTCATGATGATGCTCCACGAAGGAAGCGACGGCATCAGCCTCGTGTTCATCGTGGACCAGTTCGGTGACGGAACCGGCGGCGATGTGGACTTCAGCATCGCCGGCCTACCCGCCGCCACCACGTGGGCAATTCAAGATGACGCCCCCGGCGGCGCCGACACCTACAGCAGCTCGGCAGTCCACTGGGTATGGGGCGGACCGTACGGCGACGGCGGTGCCCTCAACGGCGGCCTCGATGCTACCTTCAGCATTGACCTGAACCAAACCGCCGGCACCGGCCTAAGCGCCTTGACATTCCACGACGGCACCGGCAACCAATCCCTGGCCGCCGGCGCCTCGTTCACCATCGCCACCGTCCCCGACAACGACGATGACAACATTCCCGACGTGGATGACCCCGACGACGACAACGACGGCTACTCCGATGTTGACGAAGCTGCCGCTGGCAGTGACCCGCTGGACGCGTCCAGCACCCCCGAAATCTGCGACGGCCTGGACAATGACGGCAACGACGGCGTTGATGAAGGCTTCCTGAACAGTGACGGCGACGCGCAGGCAAACTGTGTTGACGACGACGACGACAACGACGGCCTGTCCGACGTTGATGAGGCTAGCAACGGCACCGACCCGCTCGACCCTGATACCGACAACGATGGCGTCAGTGACGGCGACGAAGTGCACACCTACAACAGCAACCCGCTCTCTTCGGACACGGACGGCGACGGCCTGCACGATGGTGCAGAAGTCGCGGCGGGCACGGACCTCCACAACCCCGACTCGGACGGCGACGGCGTGCTAGACGGTGCCGACGCCTTCCCGCTCGACGCTACGGAGACCATTGACTCTGACGGCGACGGCATCGGCGACAACTCCGACCCCGACGACGACAACGACGGCCTCTTCGACGTTGACGAAGCAACTGCGGGCAGTGACCCCTTCAACTGGGACACGGACCAGGACCTCATCGCCGATGGCGTTGAAGTTCACAACCACACCACTGACCCTACGTTGGCGGACACGGACGGCGACGGCCTCAGTGACTTCGACGAGCTCTACGGCGGCACGAACACGAACGCCCTTCGCTACGACTCCGACGCTGATTGCTTCGGCGACGGCGACGAGTTCGACTACGGTACGGACCCCAACGACCCCGCGTCTTACCCGCAGATTTACGGCGACGTAGCCGGCGAATCTGGCAAGAGCCTAGCCTGCAGCCAATACCGGCTACCGGCCATGTCGCCCTTGTAGGACCGTGACACGGCCCGATTTCTTCCCCTTCCCCCCTTTCCCTTTGTCTTTTTGATTGGCAAGGCCGGCTTAGCTGCGGCCTATGCAACCCCATTGTTGAGTGCCAGAGAGCACTGATTGTACGTTCAAAGTCCGCCCCGCGGGCCATTGGTCCGTCGTGCTACCTTGCCTGCTGCGCGCCTCGCGGGCATCTATGCAAATGCTAGGCACGCATCAGGTCGGGGCAGACGCCAACCGTGTCCGTCGTGCTAAGGGCCAAAGAAACGGACGTCAAGCACTCCGTCGCTCGCACCCACGCCGGGCAGCAGACAATCGCGCGCATTGTGATAGGGACCATTTACCCAGACCTGGAGCACCTTGGCACCAGCAGGAACGGGCACGGGACCGTCACCCGGACAGTGCTCGAGATAAGCAACTTCGCGGCCAATGTAGTCCAGAAAACCAAGTCGCACGCCCACCGGGCCAGTGGCATCTAGCACCCGGACCTGCACGGCTGCCTCCCAGTTCCAGATGTCAAAACACTCCCCGCCGATGCCTGGCTGACCCCCTCCGTAGCTACACAAAACCGCTGCATCTCCGGCGGCGCCTGCGATGTAGGGCGCGTAGATCTGTCGTCGCGGCGACCCATCTACGTCCGCTGCCATCATGCCGGGAGCCGCCAGCATCAGCGCCAAACCGAGGGGCAACCAAAGCTTGGGCAAGGCACGCATACAACCCCAGACGCGACGGTGCTCTTCAGCCTTCGGCAGGGGGCTCCTTGGCCACCAGTTGGTAGCGTTCAATGTTCCAAGTGGATCGCGTGCTTGATTCGACCACGGCGGACGCTTCGACTAGGAGCCGCTTGAGGTGGTGTGGCCCATCCAAGACAATGGTCTCAAACTCCCCTCCTTCGCCCGCCACATGGAGTCGGCGGGTTGCCAGTTCATCCAGGTCAGCAATCGTGAGCGGCCGCTCCAGCCATCCGGCATCTAGCCCGTCTGCGGCAGCCCGAACGAGCCTGATGTCGTAGCCCGCATCCAGCAGGCCGCGGAAGTACGGCCCGGGATTGACGTGCCACAGGGGGGCGAAGGTCTTGAGTCCAAGGCGGTGACCAATCGCGTCGATGCGCGTCCTTTGGTACTCGCTGGCGAGCGCCCCAGATACGATGCCATCCAATGCATGCACTTCCTGAAGGGACCGCACGGCTGCTTCCAAGTCCTCGAGTTCTTCTGCCGGGCCGCTGCGGACCTCGGCGACTTGGACGGGCACGCCTAGCGCTTCCCCGATCCCTTCGGCCACGCGAATGTTTGGCACGTGAAACATCCAGGCGTCGTCTTGCGCAGGTACCAGGACGAGGGCGACGACGACATCCCATGCATGCCCCCGCGCCACGTCGAGGGCAGCCACGGAGTCCTTGCCGCCCGATAGCAGTACGCCGACGCGCATTAGGGCCAAGCCTGCGCGCTGACACGTGCCAGGTCCTCGAGGTCGTCCGCGCTGGCGTCCCTTAGCGTCGGCCTGAACTGACGCGCGGCGTGCAAGTCATCCAACTGGAGCTTTACCACGACCTCCCCCTCCTGATGCCGGGGCACTTCAGCCAGCAGGTCACCGCGCGGCCCCCAGGCGTGACTGCCGCCCCAGAAGACAACCCCGTCTTGGGCACCACAAACGTTGCTGTAGAGTTGGAAGCACGCGTTTTCCACGGCCCGCGCCGGCAGAACCACTTGGAAGAAACGGCGCGTCGTGGCGGGACTGGCACTGATGTTCACAAGCACATCGGCACCCTGCAAGGCCTGGGCTCGTGAGAACTCGGGGAAGTAGGCGTCGTAGCAAATGCTCGGCGCCAGGCCGCCAAATTCCGTCTGCCATACGGGCGACTCGGTGCCCGGCTGGAAGAACAGCCCTTCCCGGAACGTTGTGAAGGTAGCCAAGGCGCGCTTGTCGTACCACTGGAGCGAGCCATCTGGCGACCAGAGGCCGGCCGAATTGTGGTACACGCCAGGACGACTGACCCGCGGGGCGCCAGCCACGACCATCGTGCGCGTTTCTTCGGCCACCCGGTGCAGTGGCTCCAACCGGTCGTCCCCGTCGCCGAAGGCCAGCCGCTGGACATCATCGCCAAGGTTGTAGCCCGTTAGGTGTAATTCGGGAAACACCAGCAAGTCCGCGTCCCGGTGCTCCTTGGCGGATGCAACCACCATCTCGACGTTTGCATCCACATCCCCCAGGGCGGCAGACGCAGCAACTAGGACAGCTTTCACGGGAACGGCCAAGACGGCCCGCTTCTTGGTCGCTTCGTGGAGCTCCCAGACCACAGCCCACCCGATCTGGACGGACCCGCCGACTGGGCCGCCGTCATTGAGGCCTTCATCCGACGCCACGTCGAGGCCGCTGGCGCGTCCGGCGTTGTCCTCGGCCTGTCCGGTGGCCTTGACTCGGCCGTCGTTGCCATCTTGGCGGCGCGGGCACTCGGCCCAGAACGAGTCCACGGCTACCTGTTGCCGGCAGAGCAGTCGGACCCGCAGGACGCCGAGCATGGGTTGCTAAGTGCCCAAGCCGCGGGCATCGCCACCACGACGGTGGCCATTACGCCGGTGGTGGATGCTGCACAGGCCGCTTTGGCCGGCGCACAGCTAGACCTGGCGGGTGCCGGCACTACGTTAGAGGCCAACCTCAAGGCACGCGCTCGGATGATTCTCCTTTATGCTGAGGCGCAACGACGTGGAGCCCTAGTCTCAGGGACCGGCAACAAGTCGGAGTTACTGCTCGGCTACTTCACCAAGCACGGCGACGGCGGCAATGACCTGCAGCCGATTGGCGACTTGTACAAGACCGAGGTCCAGGCGCTGGCCGAACATTTGGGCGTCCCGCGCCCCATCATCGACAAGCCGCCGTCAGCCGGCCTGTGGCCAGGTCAAACCGACGAGGACGAGCTTGGCCTTGCCTATGCCGACTTAGACCGCATCCTCAAGGGTTTCGAGCTCAATGCCAGTTGCGCGACCATTGCCGAACGCACCGGCTTAGACCTCGCCACGGTGCTGCGCATTGATGGCATGGTCCGCCGCAGCGAACACAAACGGCGCGCTAGCCTCGTACCCAAGCTGGGAGCCCGGACGGTTGGCGTTGACTGGCGGCGAGCCGTCCAATGGGCCGGCCCTTCGACGTAGCTGGGGCCACGGTACCGCCATCGAACAGGTGGCCCCCATGGGGTGACTAAAAAGTGGCACGCATTGGCCACCCCGTGGCCAACTTCTGCGTGGTCGGCAACGGCACGGGCATCGCCATGCGGCTCCTCGTCGAGCAGGCGGCGGGCCAGCTTGTGCGCGACGGCCACACCGGCACCATTGGCAGCACGCCGGACGATGTCACGGCTGCGGATGCCATTGTCGCCATCATCGACGGAACACTCCTTCCAGAAACCGCAATCTTGCTTGCGCATGCCAAAGCACGGGACAAGCCAACCCTGGCTCTTCGTGGCCCAGGCGCCCCCGTCTTTGAAGGCGTGGTTCGCGGCCTGATGGATGTTGTCCACGAAGGATTGGATACGGATTCCCTACTGGCGGGCCTGGCACCCTTCTACGAGCGAGTGCGACCCTTTGCCGGACGTTTGGTGCGGGACCAAGTGCCGCGTCTGGTGCGCGAAGCAGGCCACGAAGTGCGTTTCCGCGAACTTGACGCGGACGACCGGCCGCGCTTCCTCAAGCAAAAACTGGCCGCCGAAGCAGCCGACCTCCTAGCGGCAGGACCCGGTGCCGAGAAAGAGGAAATCGCCGATGTCCTGGAGGTTCTCGAAGCTCTCATCCGAGAGCGCGGCTACGAGCGTGACGCTCTCAAGCAGGTCAAGCAAGGCAAGCACAAGAGGCGCGGTGGCTTCGACCGCTGCTACGTCGTGGAAGAAAGCTCTCCCAATCGTCCGCCAAGCGGTGCCTCATCTGCAGTCCACCCACCCACCCCCGAATCAGGCGCCCCGGTCGACGTGGAGGCACCTAGTCGAGAAGACCCAACCCAATGGCCCGACGAGACTCCCCCGAAGCCAGCCGTCCCTGCGCCGCACCTTGACCCGCGGCCTCGCCCCCGCAGCGCCGCCGAAGCGCTCGTGGAAGAAGTGGACGCGGAAGCCGAAGCCGTTCCCGCCGCCACCGTCCACCACAGCCCTGCAGGCTTTGCCATTCGTGAAGAAACGGATGTACCGGACTCAGAGCCAACCGCCGTGGCGACCGACGTCCCCGAAACCTATGACGGGATTGTTTGGGACGCCGACGCGGATTCGCCGGCCGAGGAGGACGTGACCATCGACACGATTGATGTCGGGCGTGACCGCCCCGGCACGGGGTCCGCCGACAGCCTGTTCGAGGCGGCTCGGCAGCGCCAGCCGCGCCGGCTCTTCCGGTCCTGAACGCCATGCACATCGGCAGGCACGCGGTGGACATGCCACTGTTCCTTTCCCCTATGGTCGATGTCACGGACGCTGCGTTTCGAAGCATCGCCAGGGACCACGGAGCCGATGTGACGTGTAGCGAAATGATTGGCGCCGCCGGCCTTCTACATGATAACCCGGGAAGTTGGCGCATGACCACGCCGGGGCCGGGTGAGGCCCCATACGGTGTCCAACTCATGGGAGGCGACGCCGCCCAGATGGCAGACGCGGTTCATCGCGTGGCCGAAGCCCACGCCGGCGCCATCGACTTCATTGACCTCAACCTGGGCTGTCCAAGCCCCAAGATTCTGCGCGCCTGTGCTGGCGCTTTTCTTACCCGAGACCCGCGCCTGGCGGGCGCCGTGGTAGGCGCTGCGGTGGCCGCAGGGGAGGAGCATGGGCTTCCGGTGTCGGTGAAGATGCGGCTGGGTCACGATGACGCCCACCGGACGTTTCTGGATGTGGGCAACGCGGTCCAAGCGGCCGGTGCGGCGTGGGTGACTCTGCATGGCCGCACAGTTGTCCAGGGCTATTCAGGACAAGCCGATTGGCAGGCCATCGCGCAACTTGTTGACCACTTGGACGTCCCAGTGGTAGGAAACGGCGACGTTACGGACCCAGAGTCCGCAGTCGCTCTGCGAGATCAAACGGGCTGCCACGGCTTGTTCATTGGGCGCGCAGCCTTGCACGACCCCACGTGCTTCCGGCGCTTGCGCGCCGGCCTACAAGGCAAAGAACCCGAGTCCCCGCCCGACTTGCCAAGCCGCATCATCACCGCGCACCTGTACTTGGACAGGGCGCAGTCAGGGCCGTGCCCCCACGACATTGGGTATCTGCGTCGCCAAGTCACGCGCTTCATGCAAGGAACTCCAGGCGCCCGGAAACTTCGCGGCGCAGTGCAAGGTGCTGCCAACGTGGACGACCTTCGCAATCTGCTCAACGAACTTGGCGCGGCCAGCTGAGTACGGGTGGCAACGGTCAAGCGCCCTGGCTGGCTCGCCAACGTGGATGCTGCTGGCGTTCGACGACACCGATGGGCCCGATGGAGGGTGTACCACGGCCGTCACCTTCGCCGTCCTAGAAGCATTACCCGACCTTGCATTGCTTGAGCCGCCTCGCCTCGTACGTCTGAATCCCAATGCCCCATGGAAAACGCGTGGCAATGGAGCGGTTGCCCTGCGGCTTGGACGAGCGCGGGGCCGCCGCGTGCGCGTAGGCGAGTGGCTTGGCCGCCCGGTCCACGCCTACCCGGAAGGCGAAGACGTGCCACCAACCCAAGAGCACCTTGAACGCGCCTGGGCTGCGATTGAGGTGGAGGGTCGGTCCCATGGCGCCAGTCCTGCGATGGTGGCCTTGACACGCCGCCCCAACGAGCGTCTTTACTGGGACGCCGTACAACGCCTGGTCCCTCTTGATGCGATTCCGAACCTACCCTCGGCACGGTGGGCCGGCGACGGGCGGGGCCGCATTGGCTGCTTGGCAGCCCTCGCGTGGCGGGCACGCCGCACCAGCTACGAACTGCTGGCCTACCGTATTCCAGCACAATTAGGCCGCCCTCGCGCTATTGATCCTGCCGCCCTGGCCGGCTTGGATGAACGGGGCTTGTACGCCACCTACGACCATGAAGCGGGCCGCCCAGCCTGCATCCCCAATACGCCCTGCCCCGTCCTGGTTGGTCTTCGTGCCCGGCGGGCGACGCCTCTGTGGGAGCATGGCCTTCCGGCCCTCCGGCGCGCTGCCCGGGAGCCGGTTGCAGGTTGGCTGATGTGGTTAACGAACCAAGCAAGTGGCGACCACGTCGTGGCCCGCCCCTCCTTGAACGGAGCCTGGGCGGGTATGACCATTCAGGTGCCCTTGCGCATTGTTGGCGACCCCCGCAGCCGCCGCGGCGGCCATGTCTTTGTGGAAGCGGAGGATGACCGGAATCACGTCGTGGACTTGGCGGCGTTCGAGCCGAGCAAGCAGTTTCGTCGTGTGCTGAGCGGCCTGCGGCCGGGGGACGCTGTGGTCGCGGTCGGGGCCTGGAGCCCCCGGACGGCCAATCGGGAACGTGCCGTGATTCGCGTCGAACGCTTGCAATTGGCGGCGCCGGCAGCTGTCAGCATCAAGATCCATAATCCGGTCTGTGATGTGTGCGACGTCGCCATGAAGTCCATGGGGAAGGGCGCCGGCTACAAGTGTCCAAGGTGCCGGCAACGCGTGCGAGAGGATGCGGCAACCTATGAGGACGAGGCTCGCGACATCGGCCCCGGTTGGCATGAGCCGCCGGTGATGGCACGGCGCCACTTGCATCGGCCACTAGCCTGGATGTGAGGCGAGCCAGTCACGAACGGCGGTGGAAAGAGCGGCGTTGGAGCCACGGAGCCACGCGCCCCGCCATGTTGCGAACCAGTCCATCGAGCCGCAAGACGACTCGCTTGACTGGCTGGCCGGGCCGACCACGAAACGTCGTGACATGACGGTAAGGCGTTCCACCAGGCGGCTCGGGACTGAACAAGTAGTTGGACACGCACAAGCGGGCCTGCTCGCCGCCCGGCAGGTTCAGGGGAGCGACGCTATGCCAGCTCGTGTTGGTTGTGAGCATCAGCACCAGCCGGTCCGGCAGCGGCTCGACGCAGGTCGCCTGGCGCACCTTGGCATCCCACAATTCCAGCTGGCCACCGGCGTCGGCAGGCATTGGCTCATTGACGTAATAGAGGAGGTTGACGGCGCGGTAATGGCGGCCGTCACCATCGTGGCTATTATCCAGGTGGGGAGAAAGGAAATCGCCGCCACCCATCACGGAGATGCCACTAGCGTAGAGGGAAGGGTCGGCCACCAAGTCGGTCAGGCCAGTCACGTCTTCCACGGCCTTCACGACGAGCGGGTCCTGAAACGCAAACAAAATGTCGCTAATGATGTCGTCGTAGGCCTCTAGGTCAATGCCGACGCGTTTGCGCTCGCGCAACGTGCTACGAAGATGAAGCGATTCGGGGGACGGGAATGCGCGCCTAATCTGGGCCACGGCATCGGCACCCAGCACACCATCCAGCACCGCGTGCGCTACGGGTGTGGACGCGGTCCAATGGGTGCGCAACGCGTCGCTCTGCTCCAAGATGCGGGCTGCAATCCGCGGGGCCAAGGCATCTCGCGACGGAGGCACAAGTGCCGCAACCCCCGGGCCGCTATAATGCTCCACCTTGCTTCTCGTGGCGGAACTCACATGCCCCAGAAACGCTCAACCTTGCGCTTAATGCGCGCGAACTCCTCTAAACATTCGCGTTCATCAGTCGACAGGTTGCCCTTGTGCAACAGGTATTTGGCGTCGCCGCCGGGCATGTCCAGATAGAGAATGTCCTCCTCCTTGATTTGACGACCGAGGGTGGGTCCAGGCACGGACAGCGCCACCTCGTCGCCCATGATGGCCTTGGTGATGGTTTGCGTCTCCTTCTGGATGCTCCGAATGCGGCCCACCACTTGCCCGTCTCCTCGAACAATCGCACGTCCCGGTGCGAGACTGCCCGCCAAGACGCGAACCCCGAATACCGCCGGGTCGCGTTGCCGGAACGAGCAGCCGGGCAGGAATTGCATTTTCGCCGGGTGCATGCGTTCCTGCCGTTGCTCCGCATCGAGTTCCTTCTTCTTTTCCGCCAGCCATTCACCATAATCTTCCATTAAGGAATAAATGACGCGATGATTGAAAACCGGCAATTCGTTGTCGTGTGCAGTCTTTTCAACATCCGGAAGCATCTTCACGCAGAAGCCCAAGCACACCCGGTACAACGGGTCCGTCATTGTGGCTGCTTCCATGACATCGCGGCGACTGATGTCGCCGACCGCGGCACGTCGAATCGGAATACCCTGGGCGCGCAATTCACCCGCTAGGGCTTCTAGGCTGCCAATGGTGTCCGCCTTGATCATGACACCTTTTTCGTTCAGCGGGACATTGATGCGGCTCGCGGCCTCCACCGCCTCCCAGGCCTCCTCTTCGTTGTCCGCTCGCAGCACGCGCAGGGGCGCCCCGGACACCACGTCTTCAACGCCAGGGCAGACCAGCTTGATGCCGGCGGCAGCAATTACTTCGTCGGCGTCCTCGAATGCCTTGCGTGCGTCGCGCATGTCATCGTTCGGACTCGGCTTCAGCAGCGCCCGGATGGTGGTCTCCACCGGCTCGTTCTGAGTTCCAAGCAGGATGCGGTCACCTTTCTCGATGCTGCCTGCATACAGAACCACATCGAGTGTCTGGCCGAGTCCCTTGTCCTCCTTGACCTCCAAGACCGTTCCTTCGCCCGGCATGTCAGAATCGGACTCCAGGCGGGCCTCGAGGAATTTTTGCGCCAGACCAACCAGCATCGCCAGCAGGTCAGGGATGCCTTCACCCGTAACCGCACTGGTTGGCACCAGGGCAATTTCCTTGGTGAAGTCAGAGACGCGGTCGTAGCGTTCCGCCGGTAGCCCTTGGTCGTAGAACGCCGCAATGAGTTCGTACCACCGTTCGTCAAACCGAGCCACAGTGCCGGCATCCTGCTTGCGCACATTGAGAATGAAGGGGCTGTCCTCGGCCGACTTCCAGCCTTGAATGCGGTCAATCTTGTTGACAGCGACCACGAACGGGGTCTTGGCGCGCTTTAGAATATTGATGGACTCAATGGTCTGGGGTTTGAAGCCCTCATTCAAGTCAACCACCAAGACCGCGATGTCGGCTAGCTGGCCGCCACGGCTGCGAAGGCTCGTGAAAGCATGGTGGCCAGGGGTATCGATGCAAAGGAGTCCGGGGACGCCGAAATTCTTGCCGGCAAGAAGCGGGCCGGCGCGCTCGAAGATGGTTTCCAAGGGCACTTCGCTGGCCCCGATGTGCTGCGTAATCGCCCCCGCCTCCCGGTCAAAGACCTTGGAGCCGCGAATGCGATCAAGGATACTGGTCTTGCCGTGGTCGACGTGCCCCATGACACTCACGATTGGATGTCGTTGGTATGCCGTCTCCGACTTTGCCTCCAACGCGCCAATGGCCGCATCGGCGTCCCCGCCGCCACTCTTGGCCGCTTCTCGCGCTGCTTCGGCTGCCTGGCGCGCTTCCGCAGAAACTTCGATGGCAGGCTCATCTGCCTCGTCGGCCTGGGCCTCGTCCTTCTCGGCCTCTAGATCGCCGACCGCCTGCTCGGGCTCCGGGTCTTCGGCGTCCGCGCTCGGTTCGCCGCCGGACTCTTCCTCAAAGTAGTCAGCGAACTCTGCCTCCAACTCGGCAGCCATGTCATCGGCGAGGCGCTCCTCGTCCGTGCGGTCATCCGTCATGATAGTTCCGCCGACTTGGGTGCCTTATATGCTGGTTTCGGGCGCGATGCCCGGCCGGGAAGCTGCTGTGTGCCAAGGCTGGCAGGGTAAGGCGCAGGGCGACCAGCACCGTGAGAGAACTCATCTGCACCGCCCAAGATGTGCCGCGTAACGGCCCCGCGCCATCGCGCTGACGCGACCTGGCGCAAACCCCATGCCTCAATGACCGGGAGCCCTGGACCTTATGGCACGCCTGGGACGGGGATTCGCTAGAGGGTTTGGTACACGGCGGCACCATCGTAAAGGCCACCATTTCCGATGATGGGACGATCTAATGGGTTGGCAAAGACATCGCCAATTCCGATATGGTCGGCAGCAGCCAGATTCGGCTCAGCAAAGGTGTAGTCCGTGCCATCCACCCGGAGATGGACCGTGCCTTCTCCTTCATCAATGGTAGCACTCACCGGCACCCAGCCGAACGTGAAGTAAGGCGGCGAAACCTGCGTGAGCCAGCCAGTTGGCGAACGGTAGAACAAGGCATACACATCTGGGTCAGTTACGGGACGGCCGAACACGACGGACCATGTCACTTCGGGCGCCAACTCGGGGCCCCGCAGGCCGGCTAAGACAGCCTGGTCGGTGGGGGGCACGAGGTGGTCTTCGGGTTTCGCACTGATATGGGCGGTGTACCTGCCGTCCAGCCCTTCAAGCGGTGCCTGGATGTAGCTGACGCCGAAGCCGCGCGCTGCCCGAATCTCAAGACGTCCCAAGTCGCCGTGGCCCCTCTGGTCCGGGTCCTCGATGACCTCACCCGCTTCGTGGGCGGCTTCGGACACGATTGGATACCAGCCGTAGGTGCCAAGGGGTTGCCTGAAGGTGCTGTCGTGGGCCAGATTCCCGTTATCGACCCGTTGCCGAGTCCGCTGAACCTCCTGGCTGGTTGCAAGGACCGGTAGGTCGACTGGCGTTCGCCCGGCGGTTGCGGGGACCAGGGTCTCAGCCGTCATGGAAAGATCCTGATTGATGAGGACCTGGTAACGACTCCCTTCCAGAAGGACATCCACCCGGAACCAATCCCGCGTGTCAATCGGCAACACGACCGTCCACGCTGCGCCCAAGTCGCCGTTGCCGTGGCCATCTGTTGCGTAGATGCTGCCCCCGTGAACCTTCAGGGCCATGACCAAGTTACCCGCCGCGTCCTCGACCGCGAAAGCGACGGCGGAATCTCCATCACCCGCCAGCCGGAAATGCCCGGTGACATGGCTGCCAACCGCTGCCGCATCGCCGCTAGCTTGTGCAAGGGTGGCGCTCGCCATCAGGGCCACAACGGCGATTCCCACGACTACGTGCGGGGTTGACCCGCCTCCACCCGTCATGCGGCTCCAGCACCGGGGCACCGCTTAGCCGTTGCGGGGCAGCCGGCACCACCACAGCAGCACGCGCCACAAGGCACTGCCCGTCCATCGGGCGACCCGGCGGCGGCCGCGGGGCTGGGGGGAGGGGGCGCCGGAGTCTTGCACCGCCGAAATCGTGCGCTTACTCGAACAGCCAGGCGTCGCTGGTGGTCTCGTAGTCGGCGCCACCGTTGGGGAACCAGAGGCCAATTTCGAAGGCGGCAGTGTCTTCGCCGTCCGAGCCGTGGATGATGTTGCGGCCGATGGTTTGCGCGAAGTCGAAGCGGATTTCGCCCGGCTTGCCTTCGACAGGGTTGGTGGCACCCATGAGGGCGCGGGACACGCTGATGGCCGATTCGCCTTCGACCAGCATGGGCACGACGGGGCCGGCCATGATGTAGTCGACCAAAGCGCCGTAGAACGGGCGTTCCTTGTGCACCTCGTAGTGCTTGGCCACAACGTCAGCGTCGGGTGCTTCCAGGCGCATGGCCTTGATTTTCAGGCCCTTGGCTTCAAAGCGAGCGATAATTTGGCCAACGAGGCCGCGGCGGACGGCGTCGGGCTTGATCATGACGAAGGTCTGTTCTACGGACATGATGCGCGGCGACTTGGGGGCCATATTTCAAGGGGCCGCCTGGCTGGCTTCGTGGGCTGCGCTAGGCTGCCCCAGCAGGGGGCTATCTGCGAGGCGCCAACATGGCTTAGGCCCGGCGGCGACCGAGCAAGGCGAGGGCTGCAAGGCCGGCCACAAGCCCGACAATGGGCGCGGCAGGGGAGTCCTCGTTTTCGTCGTCTTGCACGCCGTCGTCGGCACCAGTTGCACCGACATGCTCGTCATCGAAGGCCGCAAACAATCCCTTGCCACCGGTTTGCTGGAGGACAGTTGCCCACTCGGCTCGGCTGCCATCGCTGTCGAGGCTTGGAGTCAGGGCGCAATCGTTGATGCAGCCGTCGGCAAACCCGATGGTCAAGCGACCCTTGGAGTCCATGTCCATGTCGTTGAAGTCCAATAGGTTGCGGCACGGGACGCCGCCGCCAAAGGGCCAGATGCCGCCAACTTGAACCGGGTCGGGCGACGCGCGTTCGACGGTCCAGGTTGCACCTGCATCATAGGACAAAGCCACGTAGTAATGCCAGACCATGGTGTCCTGGAATTCGTCGCACTGGTGAATGCCCTCGGCCGTGCGGCAGTTGCCCACGGGGACAAGGCCGCCGCAGATGTTGTCCACTTCAGGCCATTCATCGGCGGTGCCGTCGCCGTTCGTGTCCGCTAGGCCCAGGAAGGCGAAGGCAACACGGTCATCGTCGCCTGCTTGCACGTCGCTGAATGCAGCAGCCACAATGGGCGGGTCATGGAAGGCACCCACGTCGAGCCAGGTGGCGCTTTCGCCCATGCCACCGCCAATGGATTCCCAGGTTTCCCCGTCGTCTTTGGACAGCGCGATGTGGGCACCGTCTTCGTTGGCAAGCCCGTAGTAGAGCCAGCCGCTGCCACGCGTGAACTGCACACTGGGGTCGAAACCCTGGCTGCCAACGCCATCGCTGCCATCCACCACCTTGCTGCCCCACGTGAGGCCGTTGGTGTCGGTGAAGGCAAAGCCCGCCGGGCCGCCGCAGGAGTCGTCAGGGACCGCCGCCATGCCGGTGGTGCGGCTCACGCGAATGTGACCGTGTAGGCCACCACACGGACCGGCCACCTGCACGAAGGGCCCCCACGACGCACCGCCATCGAGGCTGGTGGCGCACGCGATGGTGCCAAGCTGCGCGCAGTAGTAGGTGGCGTGGGCGAACGTGGGCGAGCCCGCCGGCAGCGTGCTGTGGGGGCCGCTGCCAATCGATTGGTGGTCGAATTGGGCGCCGCTGCACATGTTGCCGGTGGGAATCCACGTTTCTCCATCGTCATCACTGAAGGCCATGATGCTGCAAGGGCCATCCAGGCCACCAGCCCAAACGCGCCCGAGGTCCGGGTCGGCGTGCAGCATGGGGTCAACGTTGAGAATGGAGTTGGGTGGGGTAACGTCTTCCCAAGTCGGGTTGCCGGTTTCGTCAAACCGAATGCGGTAGGTGGCCTCGCCGGCCATGAAGAAGACAGAGTCAGTGTTCCACGGAATGCCCAACGTAGGCTCGCCGGCGTTGTCCACTTGCGGGAGGTGGTCGGGCGCGGCAAACTGGGTGAATGCCACGCCAGTTTGCGACGAGGCGTCGTGCGGTTCGGCCAGCGCTAGGGCAGGCACGAGGATGAGCGTAAAGGCCACGGCCAAGGCAGCGGCGGGAGTTAGGCGCATGCTGCGGCACCCAGGCGGCCACTTCTTAGTGCTGCCGCGCCTCCAAGAACGGCCCGGCAGGAACGGATTTGTGTTGGCAGTCTCTTGGGGACTTCATGGAGTTGTCCTTGCAGCGAACCCTGCACGAAGATTTTGATGACCTAGTCGAGCGGGTCACCGCTGCCTTGGCCGCCGAGGGCTTCGGCATCCTGACTACCATTGACTTGCAGGCCAAGTTCAAGGAGAAGCTTGACCGCGACCATCCGCGCTATCTCATTCTCGGTGCCTGCAATCCGGCCCTTGCGTGGGATGCCGTTGGAGCTGTGCCGGAACTCGGCGTGCTCTTGCCGTGCAACGTCATTGTACGTGATGCGGACGACGGGGCGGTGGTCATTGACATCATGGACCCGCAGGCCGCCCTCTCGCTCATTGATGATCCCACGGTGGCCCGAGTGGCGAGCGAGGCACGGGAACGACTCCAGCGCGCGCTGGCCGCCGTTTAGCCGGTGGTAGAACCGGCCGGCGGGCGCGCCCGCATATCCTTTGGCATGGACGGTGGCGGCGACGGCCGCGACTACGACCTGCGCCGGGCGGTGGCGGCGACGGCACCGGCCAAGGCAACAACCGCCGCCAACAGTCCGAAGCCAGGAGTATCCTCCGAGTCGTCGCCGGCCGAGGGGTCGTCGGCTGGACCCGCGGCGGTTTCAACGTCGTAGGCTGCAAACAGACCGCGGCCTGTTTCTTGGCGGTACATGCGCGCCGCGTTGGCGCGGTAGCCTTCGGTATCTGGTTCACTGCTTGCCGCACATTCGTCAATGCAGCCGTCCGCGAAACCCACGTACACCCGGCCCTTGGAATCAATGTCCATGTCGTTGAAGTCAAGCAGGTTGCGGCAAGCACCGGACCCCTCCACCATTACATCGTACATGCCGCCAATCTGCACCGGGTCTTCGCTGATGCGCGTGACACTCCAGGTGTCCCCTGCATCATACGTGAAGGCAGCATAGTAGTGCCAAATGATTTCGTCCTGGCGGTCTTCGCATTGGAAGATATTGTTCGATTGGAGGAAGTCGCGGTCAGCGCCAGGATAATCTTCGATACCCATGAAGGTGAAGGCGACGCGGTCGTCGTCGCCAACTTGGACATCGGCAAAGGTGCCCGACAAGATGGGCGGGTCATGGAATTGCCCAATCTCAAGATGTGGCGTCGCAGCCACGCCCATGGATGTGCCAATGGGCTCCCACGTGAGGCCGTCGTCCTTGGAAACAGAGATGTGGATGCCATGTTCGCTGGCCATGCCATACCACAGCCAACCTTCTCCGCGCCCAAACTGCAGACTGGGGTCAAATCCATTGGTCCACGCCTCTGAGTCCGGAATCGTGCGAGCCTCGTAGGTCAAGCCGTCCTGGGTGACCAGCATCCCCAAATCCCCGCCACAGTCCGCCACGGGGACCGCCATGGTCGCCGTGACACGGCTAACACGGATATGCCCGTGGAAGCCCTGGCAAGGTGTGTTTTCGGTAATGAAAGGGCCCCAGGTGATCCCGCCGTCGGGACTCATGGCGCAGCTGATGGTGCCCCCTTGGCCACAGTAGTATGCCACGTGGCGGCCGCCGTCGCCGGGCAGGGGCAAGCCGGTTGGGCCGCTGCCGATGGATTGGTGGTCAAAGTCCGGGCCGCTGCACATGTTGCCCGTCGTGCCCCACACGCCTCCATCATCGTCACTGAACATCATGATGGAGCAGGTGCCATGGAGGCCGCCGGCAAAGATGCGGCCGGTGTCGGGATCAACGTGCAACATGGGGTCAAGGGTAATCGGGGCCTGGTAGGGCGGCGAAACGTCCGTCCATTGAGATGACCCGTCGGCAAAGTCAACGCGGAAGGTGCGAACACTCAGTTCGGTGGCAATAATGTTGGGGAAGGACAAATCCAGCTCCTGGCTGTGGTAGAACACGGCATCCGTGTTCCAGTTGACGCCAATGGTGGGCTCGGCAGCCGTCAGCCCATCAGGGCCTTCGTGCACGCTAAACGTGGCGGCGCCGGGGGCACCGAATTCGGAACTAGGCGTTGCGTCGGCACCCACATGGCTAGGGGAAGCAGCGACGAAGAGGACTGCAAAGGCGGCAACAATGACCGTGACACGCATCAAGCGGGAGGCAGGGCCCACGCGTTTGAAGCTTGTCACGAGATTGGCGCACTCTTCACCGGTAAGACTCGAAGCTGCAAGGCAACCGGGTCCCCTGCTTCGTGGGTCCAATACCAGGAGTACGCCGCATCAAGTGGCGCCGTAAAGGTACCCTCGCCGACCGTGTCGGTCACGGCGATGAAGGTTTCCACGGTGCCATCATCGTGGTGTGTGTGAATGTCAAAACGGACAGGGGCGTCGGTTTGCCATGCCCACTCGACTACGGCGCGCGATGCCAGCTCAAGGTCAATTTCGTGACCACTTCCCGGCAATAGCTCGACTGATTCGGTCCAACGTGGTGCTTCGCCATCCATGCAGCCTGCCGCCAGGAACGCAAAAGCCAGCAGCAACCCCCGTGCGGTGCGGGAGTGCGTCGCCGCGAAGTCGACAGCCATCACACCGCGTTGGTGAGCTTAGGCAGCACGTCGTACAGGTCGCCCACGATACCGTAGTCACAGACCTGGAAAATCGGTGCGTCCTTGTTGGTGTTGATGGCCACAATCAGCTTGCTGCCGCGAATGCCAGCAACATGCTGGATTTGGCCGCTCACGCCGGCTGCGAAGTACACCTTAGGCCGAATCTGGTGGCCCGACAAGCCAATCCAGTGCTCCTCACCGAGCCACTTCAGGTCAGCCGCGACGGGGCGGCTGCAGCCAACCGCGCCGCCCGGAAGCTTGTCCGCCAACGCCTGGGCCAACGCGATGTCCTCTTGGGCCTTGAAGCCGCGGCCGACGCCGACCACGTAGTCACTGCTGGCAAGGTCAAAGTCGCCGCCCTCCTCGCCAGCCGTGCCAGTAATTTGGACCGAGCTTGCTTCGACCCCGGCAGGCGCCAGGGTCGGGACCTCTGCGTCGCCCTCTTCGAAGATGCCTACGCCGGCCGTGCAAACGCCACTTGCACCCATCTTGTAGGTGGCCATGCAATTGCCGGAAAGGACCATGCGCTTGACGGCAATCCCGTCCGAGGTTTCCAATTCTTGGATGTCCGCAGCGTAGGGGCGCTCAAGAAGCGCGGCCACGCGTGGGCCAATGTCCTTGCCAAGCTTGGTGGAGCCGATGAGCACAAGATCTGCGCCTGCCTCGGCGGCTGCGGCGGCCAAGCCGCGGGCAATCGTGTCGGGGTTCGCGTCGGGAAAGCCACTGCGGTCCAGCGTAACCGCATCGCCTCGGCGCTTGGCTTCGGACCGCAATTGCGGGCAAATGTCGTCGGAATCGCTCCACGCGAGAATCTTGACCATTACAATGCACCTTCCTTCTTGAGAGCAGCAACAAGTTCGCCAACGGCGTCGTCACCCGAAAGCACCACCTTCTTGCGGTCCTGCTTCGGGGCGACCATGGCAGTGGCTTGCATGACAACTCCTAGGTCCGCATCCGACAGGCCAAGATCCGCGGTGGTCTTGTTATGAATCGGCTTCTTGCCAGCCTGCAAGATTTGCATGAGCGCGGGCAAGCGGGGATGGTTGATTTCGTCGTTCATGGTGCAAGCAACCGGCAAGGGTACCTTGACCGTCTCGCTTTGCTCAGCATCGCGTGTGGCCAGAAGCGCCCCACCCTCAATGCCTTGGATTGCCTGCGTATTGTACAGACTCGGCATGCCAAGTAGCGCCGCGACGCGGCTGCCAACTTCGCCCGCCACGCGGTCAATGCTTACCTCGCCGGCGAACACTAAGTCCGCTCCGCCGTCCGCCTCGATGGCTTTGGCCAGCACCTTACTGGTACCTGCACCGTCCGTGGGCGGGCCGGTGATGACGACGGCTTCGTCGCAGCCCATGGCCAGCGGTTCCTTGATGAGGTTGCCGCCGGTGGGGCCGGGATTGTAGGTGTAGGCGACAATCTTGTCTGCCTGGCCTGCCTCCTTGAGTTTCACGGCGGCCTCGACGGCGTGCTTGTCAAAATCACTCACCTTCCACGGCAGGCCTTCCATCTTTGGCGCCTGGGTGGCAGGGTCAATCTTGAGCTGGCTCACGTCAGGAGCCATCTTCACGAGGACTGCAATGGTCGTCATGGGACGAAGCCGGCGACGCGGCGTGCGCGATAAAGCGGTATGGGGCACCTGTTAGCCGTGAGTGGACAGGTTCACGTACACGCTGCGCCCGCATCGCCCGTCGCGGCCTCGAGCCACCAGGAACTACTGTTCGCTGATGCCAATGATGTTGCCGTCGGGATCCTTGAACCAGGCGCCCTCGTTATTGCCCATGGTAGCAATCCCGTCCACGGTCTTGAGGCCTGGTAGGTCGTACTCCTCGAAAACAACGCCACGGTCCCGTAGTGCGGCAACGGCGCCGCGTACGTCGGCCACCTGGAAGGCAGCCACGGTGTTTTGGGCAAGCGGAGGGTCGTCGCGGGGGTAGATGTAAATGCGCGTCTGTCCGCCAGCCGAGAGCATGATTCCGAGCTCATCGGATTGATCTACTACTGGCAAGCCCAGCGTGTTTTCGTAGAAATCACGGGTTCGGGCAAGGTTCGTGCACGACAGGGTGACGTGACACGGAGCGGCGGCTAGAATGCTGGTTTGCGGGGCGGTGATGTTGGATGGCATGCACAGACTTCCTAGGGCCACAGGGTCCTGGGGCCCAGAAAAGCCGCATCAGCCTCCCCCATGATACCCTTCACGGTGTCCGCGTGGACGGACAAAATCAAACGCAGCGGGGCCGTGCTTCATCCCATGAGCCCTGCAAGCGTCGTTGAAACGCGCCTTGCCGAAGCCGGGATGCACCTGCCGTCTCCCCCGCCGCCGGCTGCTGCTTACGTGCCCTACAGCATCAGTGGAAGCACCATCTACGTCAGCGGCCAAATCCCCATGGTCGACGGGCAATTGTCCGCCACGGGCAAGGTAGGCGATGCGAGTGTTGGAGCCGCGCACGATTTGGCCAGCGCGCAGGCTGTTGCACAGACCTGTGCCCTGAATGTCATCGCGGTTCTGAAGGAGGCTGCCGCCTCGGCGGGAAAAACCCTCGATGACGTACGTGTCGTGCGTCTGTCGGGCTTCGTCAACGTGGCCCCCGGGTTTACCGATATTCACTTGGTCACAAACGGCGCCAGCCTGCTCATCCATCAGGCATTTGGGGACCGCGGCGTCCATGCCCGCTCTGCCGTTGGCATGGCGGAATTGCCCCTTGGCGTACCTTTCGAATTGGAAGCCATTGCCCGTTTCGAATAGGAGCCCGGGGTACGTGACCCTGGTGGAGCTCGGCCGTCTTGGCCGCGAATCGGCCCAGATTGGACGCGTTCATTCTCCCATCCGCGGGTTCACGCGACTATATACTAGCGTGTGTAGCACGAAGCATGGCAACAGGAACCATCACCCGTTTTGTCAGCGACAAAGGCTTCGGCTTCATTAAGACCGAAGGAAGCGACTCGGACATCTTCTTTCACCATTCGGCGTTTGAAGGTGAGCCCCGCGAAGGCATGACCGTCGAATACGAGACGGAAGCCTCCGACCGTGGCCCCCGCGCCAAGAACGTTCGCGCCGTTTAGGCGACCGCACGTTTCAGCTGACTCGGCGTAAGCCGACCTTCCCCATTTTTCCTTTGACTTCCGCCCCCTGCGGAACCCACCCTTTCCAACCTGACCGCACGGCCAGGCGTGAACCGGTACGATTGCGCCGAACCCCGGCACCCTTGACATTTTCAAGTCGGCCCTGAATCCGTGCGACGTGCCTTTCAGCTTGAGCGACGACGAGCAGATGATTCGCGACATGGTTCGGCAGTTTGCCACCGACGTCGTGGGCCTAGATGCTGCCCAGGAACGTGACCGCTATGACGCATTCCCCACCGAGGCAGTGCAGGCGGCCGCAGGCCTAGGCCTGACCGGCATGGGCATCTCGGCTGACGACGGCGGCGCGGGTGTGACGCCGACCGCGATGGCGGCAGCCATCGACGAAGTGGCTCGCGTTGACCCGGCGCTGGCAGCCGTCCTAGCGGTTCACAACGCCGTGGGCTTGCGATTGCTGCTGGACGCGCCGGATGCCCTGCGCAGCGACTTAGTGCCCCGCGCCGTCGGCGGTGAGTTGGTCGCGCATCTGGTTACGGAGGAGGCCAGCGGAAGCGACACGGGCGGCATCGGCACGACGCTCGTTCCTGCGGACGACGGCTTCGTGTTGTCCGGCCGGAAGACTTGGGGTGTCGCCGCTAGCGATGCACCGCACTTCCTGGTCCTTGGCCAGGGCCCCGAGGGGCCGACATGGGCCTACGTGCCGCGGGACGCCAAAGGCGTCACGATTGCTGCCAACGACCCGATCATGGGTCTGCGGGCAGCCGGCATGCGCGTGGTATACTTCGACCAAGTTGCGGTTCCAGCCGAGCACATCGTCGGTGCACCCGGTGCTGGACTCGAATTGCTCGAGGCGGTGCGGCCTTGGCTGAAGGTAGCCGCCGCGAGCATCTTGAATGGCGCCATCACGGGGAGCTTGGCCGCCGCCGCGCGCTTTGCCCAAGACCGTGTCCAATTCGGCCGGCCCATTGGCACGTACCAGGCGGTCAGTGGCACCGTGATGGACATGGACACGACCGTGGCGGCAAGCCGAGCACTGACGCTGCAAGCGGCTGGCCGCTTGGACGAAGATGATGCAGCGGCCTGGGCCGCCCGTGCGAAGGCGTTTGCCAACGAAGCGGCTGTGCCCCTAACCCGTTCCGCCATTCGCGTGCAGGGCGGCACGGGCTTCATGCGGGAGGGCGGAACGGAGCGGTTCGCGCGTGACGTTCGGACGGCTTGGTTCTTTGGCGAAACGACGCAGATGCAGCAGGAACTGCTGAAGCGCCA
This sequence comes from Thermoplasmatota archaeon, assembly GCA_041623215.1. Lineage (GTDB taxonomy): Archaea > Thermoplasmatota > E2 > JACPAO01 > JAHFTW01 > JBFJXH01. The sequence goes on along the minus strand of JBFJXH010000005.1, from coordinate 11,961 downwards.
TGTGCTGCCGGACATCGATTGGGATGCACCGGAACCTGGCCGCATCACACTTTAGGCCAGCCTCATCCTGGCCGCCTTGTGGCAGTCGCCAAGGTCAATGACGTCCAAACACCCGCGGCCCCCGGCACGGCGCCCACCGACCAAGGGGCAGCGCTGGCGGATGTGACGGAGCAGATGCAGGAATACCTGGAGACGATTTACCGCCTTGAGGTCGTTGGCACCGTCGCCCGGACCGGCGAAATTGCCAAGGAACTTGGCGTCGCTCCGCCCAGCGTCACGGACATGATTCAGAAGCTGGAGAAGGCCGGCATGGTTGTGTACGAACCCTACAAGGGCGTGGTGCTGACACCTGATGGCCGCGACGTGGGGCGGCGGCAATTGGAGAAGCACCGCGTCTTGCAGGCATTCTTGCAGGAGGTCTGCGGCATGGCACATGGCGACGCACACGACGCGGCGTGCGACATGGAGCATACGTTACCGCAGCCGATGGAAACTTGGATGGCCGGCTTCCTCGAAGGGCGCCTCGGGCGCCCCCTAGATGTGACGCGGAAAGTGAAAGACCAGATTGGGTGAGCTTGACCCCGCCGCCGACCCCCACGACCGCCGACGCCCACCACGCACCACCCGCCCCTAACCACGAGTTTAGCCGCCCCGAAAATCGCTAAATACGCTACCTGTGTGGCAAGGTTTCGATGACTCGAAACCTGCTCATGGTGATTGCCTTGGTGGCCGTCACCACCACCGCACTGGCCGGATGCACCAACCAGGAGGTCGGCCACAGCCACGACATCCGCATCGCCTTCGTCGGCAAGGACACGGCCCTTGAACCGCATCAGCACCCCGACGCCCTAGCCAACTACCTGGAAGGAGCCGTGGGTGGCAACGTGGATGTGTACTTCTTTGATTCCAGTACCGCCGCGCTAGCCGCTGTACATGCAGGGCAAGCAGACTTCGCCAGCGTCGACGGCGCCGCCGCATGGCTAGCTTGGCAACGCCTCGGCCTTGAGGCGGTGGCCAGTGAAGTCCGAAGCGACGGCCGCACACACTACGTTGCCACCGCCTGGGTCCAAAACGATTCGGCCATCATGGACGCCCCTGACCTCGCCGACGGCGTCACGAGTTGCCACACAGGCGCAACCAAGAGTGCCGGTATGTTCCTCCCCATGAGTTACCTTGTGGCCAACTTCTACATCGACCCCAGCAGCTACGCCGACGACATCAGCCAAGTTGAACGCATGGCTCGCGACTTCTTCGTCGACCCCGTGATTGGCGGCGAGTACGGCGGCTACGAAGGTGCGCTTCGCTGCCTCAGTACCGGCGCGGGCGACGTCGCCTTCGTGCGCGACACCACCCCCACCGATTACTGCGATGAGAAAGGGGCTTTGGAGCGCGAATGGTGCCTCCCTCTCGACCAATACCGCCAACTGGTAGCCTTTGGCCCGGTGCCGGAACACCCCATCATGGTCCGGCCCGACATGGAGAGCCACGTGCGCGATGAAATGGTCATCGCACTCACCACGATGCACCACAACGAGCAGGGACGCGCCGTCTTGGAAGGCGTCTTTGGAACGTCGGAGCTGCGCACCGTTGCGACCGAAGACCACCTCGGTGGCTACGGCAGCCTCATCGCCCACCTGCCCGGCATCGAAGGCTATGCCGAGGCAAAATGAACCCGGGGACTGAGCCCCAGTGAGCGCCCTACGGCTGCGTAACCTCCACGCTGGCTACGGCAGCCACAGCGACGTCGTACGAGGCATTGACCTCCACGTCGGGCACGGCGAAGCGGTGGCCATCATGGGCGAATCCGGCTGCGGCAAGTCCACCCTACTCAAGGTCATCGCTGGGCTCCTCCCGGTGCGCAGCGGGCACGTTGAACGCCTCGGCCACCCACACCCCGACCGCCCTCCCAAGGGCACCATCGGCTACGTGCCGCAACGCCTTGGACTCGTGCGACACACATCGGTGCTCGACAACGTCCAACACGGCGCGCTGCACCTGGCGACGCCCTTGCAATCGCTGCTCCACCGCTCGCCCCCTGGAGCTACCCAGCGCAGCATGGCCGCGCTAGAAGCAGTCGGACTGGCCGACAAAGCACACGACCCAATTCGCCGCTTGTCGGGCGGCCAGCAACGACGTGTCGCCGTGGCGCGAACCCTGGTCCAGCGCCCACGCCTCCTGCTGGCAGACGAATTTCTGGGGGAATTGGACGAACGCAATGCAGCCGTGGTAGCCGAAGCCGTTGACCAACTGAGACGGGACGAAGGCACCGCCGTCGTGCTCGTCGAGCACCGATTGGAACAGGCACGTCGCGTCGCCGACCGCGTCTACGCGCTGCATGATGGCAAACTGCTCGAGGTGGAAGCATAGCCGCCACACGGCCGGAGAACGGCCCCTTGACCCTCACGCTCCGCCGCGCCCTTACTTTCCTTCCCGCCCTCGCGTTGTTGGCGGCGTTCGTGTGGGCCTGGACCGGGCTGGACATGGACCTCAGCCGAATCGGCCGAGCCGGTCGCGCCGTGGTGAATCTGGCGGACTCATTTTGGCCGCCCGATTGGAGTACCGGCGAATTGATTGGGCAGGCGCTGCAAGAAACACTCCAAATTGCGATCCTGGCCACCGTCTTTGGCCTCGCCGTGGCGCTGCCGCTCGGATTATTGGCCGCTCGCAACCTCTTCCCAGTCTGGCTCGCGACCCCGATTCGCTTACTGGCAAGTGCCATCCGTGTCTTACCCAGCATCCTGTGGGCCGTCCTCGCCGTCATTGTCGTTGGCCCAGGACCGTTCGCCGGCGTGGTCGCCATGACCTTCTACACGATTGGCTACCTCGCCAAGTTACAATCAGAGGCCTTCGAAGGCATTCCCCGCGATGCCGTGGACGCCGTGCGCGCCATGGGCCTTGGCCGCCCAACCGTCGCCTGGCACGTGGGACTTCCCGAAGCGGCCAACGCGCTACGCTCCCAAGCGCTGTTCATGCTGGAATACAACGTGCGCTCGTCGGCAGTCATTGGCTTTGTTGGCGCCGGCGGCCTCGGCCAACTCATGAGCACGTACCTACAGTTCTTCGACTACGCCCGCGTCGCCGCGGTCCTCCTCGTGCTGTTTGCAACCGTCGTGGTGATTGACGGTGCGAGCTACCTGGTGCGCCGGCGCTTCATCGAGCTTGAGGAGTCCCCGCGGGCCCGCTGGCGCGACCTTTTTGGCGGCCTTGCTGGCCCAGGCACCCCGCCCGCAAACCGTTAAGAACCCGTCGAGGTCGGCCAGACCTGCACCGGACGCCACATGGTGACCTGACCCCTGGCCACGCGCCTGGCTGGTCGGCATACCCGGTGCAGGAAGTGAACCCATGGCAACTTTCAAACTCGTCATCAATGACCCCGCAGAAGGCAAGTCGTACAATTTCGAAGTGACTGGCCACCACGCCCAGAGCTTGATCGGTAAGAAGATCGGTCAGGAAATCGACGGCATGAACGCCAACCTCCCCGGTTACAAGCTCACCATCACGGGCGGCACCGACTTCGCCGGCTTCCCCATGCGCAAGGACGTGGACGGCGCCGACCGCCGCCGCCTGCTCCTCTCCGAGGGCGTGGGCTTCCACCCTAAGGACTACGTCGGCAAGCGCAAGGGCAAGTCAGTCCGCGGCAACACCGTGAGCGACGCCATTGTCCAACTCAACCTCAAGGTCACCAAGTCCGGCAGCAAGCCCGTTGGCGACCACTTCGCCGACCTGGCCGAACAAGAATAGGTGATGCGCAAGGTCAAGAACGCCTGGCGCGTTCGACCGGCGCGAACCCAAGCTTGGCACGGCAACTGGTAGCAGGCACGATTGTGCTCCTGCTCGCAGCGTCCTTCACGCCGGCCGCCACAGCCGCATCAGACGGTGAATGCGCGGTGACGGTGCGCGGTGACGCTCGCGTGCCCGTAGGTACGGCGGATCGGATGGCCGAGAAGGCGTTCCCCGTGGACCCGGACTGTGGCGGGCGGGCATTTTCATTGCGTGCAGCCAGCGGGACGGTGCGCGAGGATTGGGACATCTGTTTCCAATTGGCCGGTGGCAACGACGTATGTCAAGGCCAGCCGGGCAACGATTTTGGGCGCGTGCCCGTGGGCACGACGCAGGCTCGCGTGACCTATTGGTCGGGGGCAGGCGGCTCCTTCGTCTTTGAGGCCGGCGACCCGGTTGACGGTGGCATTCCCATTTCCTTCGTGAATTCGCTCAGCCAGGACGAATTTCACCAGCGCGTACTCTTCGAGTGGAGTGAAACGGAATTGGATGTCATTATCGACGTGCCGCTGACGGCGGAGGCCGCGTGGCGCATTGACGCGCTGGAGGCAAGCGTCGACGCGTGGCGCGACGGCATCCAGGCGCTTGCCCCCGCGTGGCTAAGCAGCGGCATCACGATTCGCGATTATACCGTGGGCCGCGACATCATTCCCCCCGAGGTCCTGGCCGACCCCGAAATCATCATCACTAGCACAGAACCAGGAGCCATTGGCATTGGCACGCAACCGGCCGAAAACGCTTGCCCGCAGGCGCAAACGCCCTGGAGCCACGACCACGGCGGCCCATGGACCGTCATGAGCTCCGGCGACTGCGGCCTGGGGCTGCCAGCCGACGTTTGCATGGTTGTGAACACCAATTGGCGCCTTTACCAGAATGGCTTGTACGACCTCAATGCCCACGAACTCGGCCATTGCCTTGGCCTTGGGCACGTTGGCGACGCCCTCGACTTCACCACGACCAAGGTGCCCCGCCTGGACATCATGAGCTACCAGCGCGACCGTAGCCAGGTGAAATGTGCCAGTAGCGGCAACATGCTGGGGCTCCAATTGGTGTTCCACGAGGTCCTTGGCCAACCGCGACCCAGCGCCAACTTCTGGACCTCGGCAGGGGACTGGTTCATCCCGCATGACCCCTCAGTCTACGAAAAGGTGGACTGCGACAACGCGCCCGACGGCCCCTTCGGCGCCAGCAATCCCATTGTTGTCACGCTGTAACGCCGAAGCCACCAAGCACCGCAGCGTCGCCCGCACGCTGGGCGCCCCGCGGTGCCACTCGATGCGGCCATTGCGCCTCCGAAGATGCCTCCTGGCAGCGGCCCTTTGCTTTTATCCCACCCCTGCTTCGCGCGGCCCGTGCCCAAGAAAGCCCCTGACGCAGGTCAACCACAGGTCAACATTGGCCTGATTGGCCATGTCGACCATGGCAAGACCACACTCACCAAGGCCCTCAGCGGCAAGTGGACCGATGAGCACTCGGAAGAGGTCAAGCGGGGCATCAGCATCAAACTCGGCTATGCGGACACTGTATTCTACCACGGCAAGGGCAGCGACGGGGAAGAAGTGTGGACGACGCGGCCCGACGATCCTCGCCTGAACGGTTCGGACGCCGAACTCTTGCGGCCCGTCTCCTTCGTGGATGCGCCCGGCCACGAGACCTTGATGGCAACCATGCTCTCGGGTGCCGCCCTGATGGACGGCGCATTGCTGATGGTGGCCGCCAACGAGTCGTGCCCGCAGCCGCAGACCAAAGAGCACCTCCAGGCCTTGGAGATTGCCGGGGCAAAAAACATCGTCATCGTCCAAAACAAGATTGACCTTGTTTCAGCGGACCGGGCCAAGGAGAACTTCGAGGAAATCAAGGCGTTCGTCAAGGGCACAGTAGCCGAGGATGCGCCCGTCATCCCCATCAGTGCCCACCATGACGTGAACCTCGGTGCGCTCATCCACGCCATTGAGGAGCGCATTCCCACTCCCGAGCATGACCCGGACGCGGCCCCCCTGCTGTTGATTGCTCGCAGTTTTGACATTAACAAGCCCGGCACGCGCCCCGACAAGCTCGTCGGTGGCGTCATCGGTGGCAGCTTGAGCCGCGGCACGTTGAAAGTCGGCGATACAGTTGAAGTGGTTCCGGGCCGCAAGGTGGAGCGCGACGGCAAGACGTCCTACGAGCCCTTGACGACCAAGATTACTAGCTTGTTCTGTGGCAGCAAGAAGGTCAAACAGGCAACCCCTGGCGGCCTCATCGCCATCGGGACGGAGCTTGACCCGTCCGTCACCAAGTCAGACAACCTCGTGGGCCGGAGCCTTGGCCACCCGGAAAAGTTGCCCGAGGTACGCAACAAGATTAGCATGCAAACCACGCTCCTGGAGCGCGTGGTGGGCGCCACGGACGACACCATTGTCGAGCCGCTCAAAGTGCGCGAACCCCTGATGCTCAACGTTGGCACCGCAACCACGGTTGGCTTGGTCCTCAAGTCCGACGCCAAAGGCGTCGAGTGTGCCCTCAAGCTCCCGGTTGCATGCGACCCCGGCAGCCGCATCGCCATTAGTCGGCGTGTCGGCGCCCGCTGGCGCCTCATCGGCTACGGCGTGCTGCAAGGGTGAGCCATGGATGGCAGCGGTGCGCCGTCGCAGGCCCCCGTTCTCCTCGACACCAATGCACTCCTATTGCCTTGGACACGAGCTACCGATTTACGCGATGAACTGACACGGCTTGGGTTCACAGGACCCTGGACCATAACGGCCGGGACCGATGCTGAATTGTCATCGCTGGCCGAGGGGAGCAGCGCAACCGCCAGAGCTGCGGCAGCGGCCAAGCGCCATCTGATTCCGAGTTGTCACATCAAGGCTACCCGGTTGCCCGGGGATGACGGCATCCTAGAACTTGCCACGGCCCAAGGGGCCATTGTGGTGACGGACGACGGCGCCTTGGCTGCAGAAGCTCGCAAGCGGGGAGTCCGGGTGGTTTCAAGTCGCGGCCACGGCCGCCTGTACGACCGATCCCACGCCGTGTGACTCCGCTACCGCCAACCCCCCGAGCACTAGCGCGGCATGGGAGGCAGCGGACCGGCGCGGTCCGCACCCATCAGGCGCGCAGCGGCACGGCGCCGAAGCGCTGAGTCCACGAGCAATGGCACCACAGTGAACAACGCGAAGAGTGCCACGGCGCGAAAAGCGGGGTCACCAAAGCCCAACACAACGCCAAAGCCCAGCGCAAAGAGAATCTCCAAGATGGCAATCCGAGCCCCACTGCGGCTTGTTTCGACCAAAATCTCCGCGTGCACTACCGGGTCCAATTCCGACTCTTGGTAGCGAAACAGGCCGGATAGGAGGCCGCTGGCCATGTTGGAAGCAAGGCGACTGTTGCTAAAAGGTCATAGCAACCGACACGGTGGAAAATCTGTGGCGGCAACATACGTCTGGTTCATTCGCCATGGTGAGGTGGCATCACCCTACGTCGGTACCTTCGTCGGGAGTACCGACGTGCCGTTGTCCGATGTGGGCCAGCACCAGGCGGCCGCCATCGCAGGATTCCTTGCCGACGCCCCCCTTGACGCAGTGCTTGCCAGCCCGCTGAAGCGCGCCCGAGACACAGCCTTACCCACGGCCCGCGCCCATGGCCTGACGCCCACACTGGTGGATGGCTTGCAGGAAATGAACTTCGGCGCGTGGGAAGGTTTGGCGTGGGAAGCGATTGAAGCGCGGGACCCGGCGTTTGCCAAGAATTGGGCTGCCGACCCCATGTCCATTGCTTGCCCGGACGGGGAAGCAGCCGGCGCCTTCTCGAAACGTGTGGAAAGTACCCTGCACCGCCTGCTTCAGGACCACGCTGGAGGCCACGTAGCGGTTTTTGCTCATGCGGGTGTCAACCGAGCCATCTTGTCAGCTGTGACGAAGCGACCGTACATGGAGAGTTTCTGCTTCGCGCAGGATTATGGCTGCGTCAACGCGGCCGCATTCGATGGCATCGCGGGACCGGCGCAGGTGGCCCTTCTTAACGTGGTGCCTGGCCCCAAGAGCGCCGAGAATGGCGACGGCGACCGCGTGGCTTGACGGCAGCCTCCACCCTACCCCTCCACGCCTCCAGCCAGAGCGCGGAGAGAGAGATTCGAACTCCCGGGGACTTGCGTCCACCCGCTTTCAAGGCGGGCGCCGTGGGCCAGACTTGGCTATCTCCGCAGTGGGCAATGCGGGCATAGCAGGCGAGCCGACTGCCCCCCGCCGCGTGCTTGACTCGCAGGGAAGCATGGCTTCACCCACATTCACTCCGAGAGCCACCTGAGGGAATCGAACCCTCGACCTCGTGATTACGAATCACGTGCTCTACCGACTAAGCTAAGGTGGCAGGTCGCGGGGCGCGCGACCCCAGGCTGCTTTTAGAGAGTATCCATGGCCGACGGATTGCCAGGGCGGCCCCAAAGCCCTGGCCAGTCACGCCGGGAGCGTGCGCCAAAGCTGCCGCATTCCACCATTCGCGGCACGTTGTTTTTTCTGCCCATGCCGGTCCGGCATCGTGCCCCATATCCACACAATCAGTGAAGACGACGCGGAAGGGCCGCTGTTTGACATCTATGACAAGGTGCAACAAACGCGCGGACGCGTCAGCAACGTGCTTCGCATTCAGAGCCTGCACCCCAAGGCGCTTCAGGCTCACCTGGATCTCTACATGACGCTCCTGTACGGCAAGAGCCCCTTGAGCCGGTTTGACCGTGAGCTCATCGGCGTCGTCGCATCAGTCGCCAATGGCTGCGATTACTGTACCATTCACCACGCCGATGCACTCGCCAAATACGCCAAGGAGGAAGGGCTTGTTGAGGCAGTCCAGAAGGATTGGCGTTCAGCAAATCTGGCTCCCCAACAAGCAGCCCTGGCCGACTACGCCGAAGGCCTCACCAAGCGCCCCGCCGACGGCCGGGCCGAGGCCGTCGCAGCGCTTCGAGCCGCTGGCTTTGAGGATGAAGCCATCCTGCACGCCACCGAGATTGTTGCCTACTTCAACTTCGTCAACCGCCTAGTGCACGGCCTCGGCGTTGACCTAGAAGAAGACCCCCACCAGGACTTCAACTACTAGCCACGGCAACCCCATGGCTCCTTGGACCGCGCTGCTGTTTGGATTTGCCTTAGGCCTGTCGCTGGCCGCTCCGCCAGGGCCCATGAACGCCCTCATCGCCAAGGAATCGGCGACCCGGGGATGGCGCGCCGGGGTCCGTGTAGGCACGGGGGCACCGGTCGCCGACGTGGTCTGGCTGGCGGTCATGGCGTTTGGTGTCGGGGCACTCGTCGACGACGTGCGTGTGCTGCGGGCAGCGGCCGCCGCCGGTGCCGCCCTCATGCTGTGGTTTGCCTGGGGCGCGTGGCGCGAACGGCGACCGGAGGCGGCCGAGAAACCGAGTACGTTTCTGGCTGGATTTGCGGCCGCTGCGACCAACCCCTACCAGGCGGCATGGTGGCTTTCAGGCGGCTTCGTCTTCGTCCAATCACAGGGGCTGGCAGGAATCCCCGGCTTCCTCCTGGGAATCTTTGGCTGGGTCATCGTCTTCGCGTGGCTGGTCGCCCACGGAGCAGAGCGCTGGACATGGTTCGCCACCGGAGTACGGCTGCTCAGCGTGGCGCTGCTACTGGCGTTTGCCGTGGTCCTATCCGGAGTGGCCTGGGGCGTCCTGCGCCTTTAGGCCCCCTTCATCAGGTGAGCCGCAGAGCGGAATGGCATCCCTGGCCGACGGTAGCGCCATGACGAGGCAACCGGCCTGCCCCGGGGCAGTCACGGCAGCGCGCCAGCACGGCGGCACCCTCATCCAGGGACTGCGACTCGGCACGGCGTGGACACGGTCATCGAGGCGATTGGGCTGCGAAAATCGTACGGCGACTTCGAGGCGGTTGCCGGCATCGATTTGTCGATTCCCCGTGGCCAGTGCTTTGGCCTTCTAGGCCCAAACGGAGCCGGCAAAACGACCACGATTCGGATGCTCCAGGCGGTCAGCCCCCGGTCCGGAGGCACCCTAATCGTTCTGGGTTCTGACCCTGCCAAGGACCCGCGCCGCATCAAGAGGGGGCTTGGGGTGGTACCGCAAGAGGACAACCTCGACCCGGATTTCACGGTACGCGATAACTTGGTCCTCTACTCGCGCTTCTTCGGCATTGACCATGCCCTCGCCAAGAAGCGGGCCGACGAGTTGCTGGGCTTTCTTGACTTGACGGCCAAGCGCGACGCTCGAATCGACGAGTTGTCGGGCGGCATGAAACGCAGGCTCGTGGTCGCCCGAGCCCTTGTGGCGGACCCCGAAATTCTGGTCCTCGACGAGCCAACCACCGGGCTTGATCCACAGGCGCGCCACGCCCTGTGGGACACCATCCGGCGTTTGCGCAGGCAAGGCAAGACGATTCTTCTCACGACGCACTACATGGATGAAGCGGAGCAATTGTGCGACACGCTGGTCATCATTGACCAGGGCCGGATTCTGGAGTCTGGCCGTCCGCGCGACTTGATTGCCAAGCATTGCGGCAGCGAAGCAGTTGAGTTCTTGGTGCACGAAAATGACAACGATGCGACGGCTGCCTCGCTGGATGCGATTGAAGCGGCATTGCCGCATGGGATTCGGCATGAACGCGTTGGCGACCGCGTCCTAGCCTACGGAGACGCCATGGAGCGCATCCAACACCGCGTGTTGAGGAAGGCAGCGGTGGCCGAATCGGTGCTGCGTCGGGCAACGTTGGAAGATGTATTCTTGCGGCTAACCGGGAGGGCGCTTCGTGCCTGAGACGACGCTGTCAGGTGCGTTGGCTATGGCCGGACGCAATTGGCAGGTGTACCGCAAAACCTGGTACATGAACGCGGTTCCACCGCTTGCCGAGCCGACGCTTTACCTATTCGCCATGGGGTTCGGGCTTGGCGCACTGATTGGTGATCTCGACGGCATTCCCTACCTGAACTACATCGCCCCGGCAATTATTGCCATCACCATGATGCAGACCGCATTCTTTGAGACCACCTATTCATCGTACATCCGGATGACGTTTCAGAAAACCTGGGACGCAGTCCATGCCACGCCGCTTTCGGCGGGAGATATTCTCTGGGGCGAAATCCTCTGGGCCGCCACACGCGCAACCATCAATGCCAGCCTGATGACGCTGGTGGCAACCGCGTTTGGCCTGCTGAGTTACCCAACGGCGCTGTTGCTGCCGGTTCTGGCCTTTGCCGTGGGGACCATGTTTGCCGGCATTGGCCTCTTTGCCACCGCCAAAGTGCGCGTCATCGACCAATTCAGCTACTTCATGTTCTTGTTCATCACGCCGCAATTCCTGTTTTCGGGGACCTTCTTCCCGCTAAGCCAGTTGCCTGCGTGGGCCCAGGCAGTCGCGTATGCGTTGCCCCTGACGCATGCGGCGGCCCTAGCTCGGGGCCTGGCCCTTGACGCCTTGCCCGACATCTGGCTGCTCCATGTCGGCTACATCGTGGCCGCCACCATGACGTTTTGCGGATTCGCGGTGGCAGCGGCCCGCAAGAGGATGGTTGCGTGACTCAGCCACAGGAAGCGGCAGGAGGCTCCCGCGTCCTTGGCATCGTGCTTGTCACCATTACGGCGGCTGCGTGGGGCGGGGCTTGGGTGGTGGCCCGCGGCGCAGCTGGCCTAGCGCCCCCCCTGTGGAATTCGGTCGGGCGCTTCGTCATGGCCGCCGCCGTGCTGTGGCCGGTCGCAGCAGCGATGCGTCGCCCAGTCTCCCTTCGCCATGATGCGTCCACGTGGAAGGTGCTTGTTGGCATGGGCCTGACCGGGGCCATTGGCTACAATGTCTTCTTTTTGCTCGGTATTGAGCTTGCGCCGGCTAGCGACGGGGCGGTTCTTACCCCTGGCTTGGCAGGATTATCGGGCGTTTTGTGGGCCTTCATCTTGGATGGAAGTCGCCCCAGACCCCGAGCGCTTCTTGGCGGCGCGTTGGCCACGGCGGGTGCGCTGGCCATCGGCTGGTCGGCGTGGCAAGCCTCGGCAGCAAGCCCGGACCGGCTGGTCGGTGACGTGCTTTTCTTTGCTGCGGCGCTCGTCTGGGGGGTCTATACGGTGCTAGGCCGGCGTCTGGTCGGCAAAGTGCCAGCCGTCGAGTCCATCTTCTGGACCACGGTGATTGGCGCCGTGCTGCTGATGCCCGTGGCGTGGCTGATTTCAGGCCCGCCTGCCATCGTGCC
>JBFJXH010000004.1:0-36696 GCA_041623215.1 Thermoplasmatota archaeon | reverse complement strand
GGCGGCCTTCGGCGGCTTGAAGCCGGGACTCCATGCCGTCGCCGTAGAGGTCACCAACGAAGCGGGCGGAGAAGGCGTTGCTCGCTGGACGTTCACGGTGGAGGAAGATGCCGGCGCGCCCGGGCCCTCAGCGCTGGTAACGCTACTGGGCGCGGGGGCTGCTTTGGCCATGGTAATGGCGGCGCGCCGACGCGACGATTCACGTTGACGCACACCCCTTGCAAGCCACGGGGTTGGGGCCTGTACGGGCGGTGCATTCAGCCGACTATAGCGGGATGTTGCCGTGCTTCCGCTTCGGGCCTTCCACCCGCTTGTTGACCATTGATTCAAGTGCGCGAATCAAAGATGGCCGGGACTCCTGGGGCTCAATGACATCATCCACGTAGCCCTTCCGGGCAGCCACGTAGGGGTTGGCGAATTTGTCCTTGTAATCTTGGACGAGCTCCGCTTTACGGGCGTCGAATGCAGCACCGTCCAGGCCCGCTAATTCATGGCGAAACACGATGTTGACCGCACCGTCGGGTCCCATGACCGCAATCTCCGCCGACGGCCACGCGACATTGTAGTCGGCGCCGACATGCTTGGAGCACATGACGTCGTAGGCGCCGCCGTAGGCCTTCCGTGTAATGACGGTCAGCTTGGGTACCGTAGCTTCCGAGTAGGCGTAGAGCAACTTGGCGCCGTGGCGAATAATCCCCCGGTGCTCTTGGTCGACACCTGGCAAGAATCCGGGGACATCCACGAACGTCACGAGGGGAATGTTGAAGGCGTCGCAGGTACGGACAAACCGGGCCGCCTTGACGCTCGCATCAATGTCCAGGACTCCGGCTAGAATCGCCGGTTGGTTGCCGACGATTCCGACGCTTCGACCGTTGAGGCGAGCAAAGCCGCACACGATGTTGCGGGCATGCTCGGCGTGCACCTCGAGCCAGCTATTTGCGTCGACGATGCGGCGGATGACGTCTAGCATGTCGTACGGCTTGTCGGGGTCGTCCGGGACCAAGTCCACTAATTCGTGATCGCGCCGGTTTGCGTCATCGGTTGGCTCGATGAGCGGCGCATCAATCAGGTTGTTGCTAGGCAGGTAAGCCAGCAGCTGCTTGATGCCCTCGATGCAAGCCTCCTCGTCGGGGTAGGCGAAGTGGGCCACCCCAGAGGTCCCCGCGTGCGCGTGGGCGCCACCCAGGTCGTCCATGCTTACCTCCTCACCCGTGACCGTCTTCACGACCTCTGGTCCAGTGATGAACATGTGGCTCGTATCCTCGACCATCAGGATAAAATCCGTGATGGCCGGAGAATAGACGGCGCCACCTGCGCAGGGTCCAAGAATGGCACTAATTTGTGGCACGACGCCACTGGCCTGAACGTTGCGATGAAAGATGTCGGCGTAGCCGGCGAGACTTACGACGCCTTCTTGGATGCGGGCGCCGCCGGAATCGTTGAGGCCAATAACGGGCGCGCCATTTTGCACGGCCAAATCCATGACTTTGCAAATCTTCTGCGCAAAGACCATGCCAAGGCTGCCGCCGAAAACTGTGAAGTCCTGCGCGAAGACGTAGGTCAGTCGCCCATCGACGGTCCCCCATCCCGTCACCACACCGTCGCCGGGGATGGCTTTGCGGTCCATGCCGAAGTCGGAACATTCGTGCTCACGAAGTGAATCAAGCTCCACAAATGAGCCGGCATCCATCAAGAGGTCAATGCGCTCGCGCGCCGTGTATTTGCCGCGCGCGTGCTGTTTCTCGATCCGTGCTGGCCCCCCGCCTTCCAGACTGGCGGCCTTGCGTTCGCGGAGGTCGTCGATGCGTTCCTGGACGGACACGGTGCGCGCACCGAAGCGGGATTCAAAAGCAACGGGGCCGCAGGGGGCACTTGGTCACGTGGGGCAGGTGGGAGGCCGCCCATCGTCGGTTACGGGTAGCAGCACTTCGAATGTGGAGCCGCAGCCGACACCGTCGCTTCGAGCGGTGAGGGTTCCTTTGTGGCCTTCAATGATGCCCTTGCAAATGAAGAGGCCGAGGCCAGATCCGTCGGCGCAATGAGTAGACTCGTCGTGAACGCGACTAAACGGTTGGAACAGGCGCTCGTGAGCCTCTGGTTGGATGCCAATCCCGTCGTCCCGCACTTCCATTTTGATGCGTCCGCCTTCGCGCTGCAAGACTACCGTCACGTGCCCGCCCTCGCGGCCGTATTTGACGGCGTTGCCAAGCAGATTGTGCAATACTTGCATGAGGCGGCGTGCGTCTCCCTTCATGCAGTAGTCGCCGGGGCTTGCCCTGACGTCAAGGGCAACTTTGGCTCCGGCTGCAACCTCGGCCATATCCTCGGCGCACTGCCGAACTAGGCGGTCGAGCCGGACTGGGCCAAGGACAATGGGCAGGCGACCTTCCTCCAGGCGCATGCCGTCAAGCAGGTCCTGCATGAGTGCCTCCAGGCGCTGGAAGTTTCGGTCAACGACCGTGAGGGAGCGGTCAATTCTTGGCCCTCCCTCGATGGCGGCCACCTTTTGCGCGACCGCCAGTTGCATGCGAATGGCGGTCAGGGGCGTGTTAAGCTCGTGAGCCATTGTTTGAATGAAGCGCTCTTTTTCTTTGGATTGTCGCGCTACTTCCTGGATTCGCTGCTTCTGCGCGATGAGTTCAGTCACATCCTGAATTGTTCCTTTGACATGCAAGGTTGCGCCGTCAGGTCCCAGAACGGGTCGCGCGTGCAAGGCGACCACGGGCGTGGCACCCCGGTTGGGATGCAGCCGATGCGTCCATCGTGTTCGACGCCCTGCGATGACAGCCTTCAGGGTGGTGCCAACGCGCTCGCGGTCGTCCGGGTGCGTGGCGGACAGGTAGGCGCTTTCCGTCAGCGGGGCGTCAATGTCGAGGCCGAGGATGCGACGGGTCTGCGTTGAACACTCCCATGTGCCGTCCTCCAAGTGAAATGTCCAGCTGCCGAGCTTTGCTTGCGCCTGGGCGTGTTCCAATTCCGCATGCATGGCGGCCAGGCGCGTGTGGCGTGGCGAGGCGGCCATGTGCGATAAGCGTCCGCCGGGGGGGCGATTCATGGGTCTGCGTGGGACAGGCCCGTGCAAGTCTGAGCCAGCGGCCATGCGGAGACGATCGCGGCGCGCCGCCCGCCGGACTAGGTTGCTTGCCGCATCGAGTGCGCCAGGACCTTCGGCAACAAAGTAAACGGTCGAAGGGAGCGCCGGCGCCGTGAGTGCAGCTTGCTGGTGCGCCCGGACGCCGTCGCGTGGGCAAATGAAGAGGATATGGGGCTTGGTTTGGCTGCCAATCAGCATGCGGCCAAGGCCCTCCGGCGTGCGACGATTGGCGGCGGTGATGATGACGTCCGCCTTCCGCGGGTCGTGTACTCGCTTGGCGCCTACGACCACGTGATTGAGTGCGTCGTTGATTTGAGCCTCGAGGGCTGGTGGCAAATCAAGGGTGCACACGTGCATCGTGCTATTCCCCCAAAATGGGGACGCCCAGCAGAGCGCGTCCGGTCCAGGTGCGAAGCAAATCCGTGGTCGGCGCCATGACGTGAACAGCCCGTGCGTCTCGCAGCAGCCTGGGCAGCAGAGCGTTGTCGCGGTAGGCTACCCCGCCCATGAGGGTCATCACTTCGTTGACCACTTGCACGGCGCAATCTCCCACTTCGGCCTTGGCGGAACAAAGACCTGGCAGGGCGTCCGGCCCGCCGATATCGCCCTCGTCGGCCGCCCAGTACACGAGTCGGCGCGTGCGTTCCACCATGGCCCACAAGCTACCAATGCGATGCTGAACGACGGCGGAGTCCGAGAGCCCGGCACCATTGTGGGCGTAGGTTCGCGCCTGAACGTGCTGGGTGCCCTCGTCGAGCGCCCGGCCGGCAATGCCGAGATAGGTGCCTGCCATGGCGGCCAGAAAGAACGGGGCAACGACATTGAAAACGTACCAAATCTGGTCGCCGTGCTCACCCAGAACGAGGTCGTCGGCGAGACGAACGTCGTTGAGGTGTGCTGACCGCGCGGAGTTGCCGCGCATGCCCATGCCGTTGTAGGGTTCGCCCCATCGCAGGCCGTCTGCCTCCGACGGCACGAGAACCATGGAGAACAGGCCCGGCTCGCCGCCCGTCACGTGGTTGCCCGATTGCGGCGCAATCATGGTCGAAACCACGTAGCTGTCTGCCTCGCCGCCGTTGGTTACGAAGCTCTTCTGTCCCTTGACCCGCCACTCCCCACCGCCGCCATCAAGCACGGGCGAAAGGGTGGATTCCGGGAAGTAGAAGTGGACGCCGGTGCCTGGCTCGGATAGGGCCAGCGTGGTAATGTGTTCGCCGGCAGCGATGCTCTGCAACAGGTCGGTTTGGATGCCGCGCCGCGCCTTGGCGGCGATGACGGCGCTGCCCACGCAATGCATGCCATAGGAGATGGCAAACGACGCGGACTCTCGGCCGAACACTTCGCAGACGCGAATCAATCCGGTCAATCCTTGACCTAATCCCCCGTGTTCCTTGGGGACAACAAGGCCCGCCAGGCCGCGCTTCTGGATGGCGGCAAAGGATTGCGCTGGCCAGCGGGCCTCTGCGTCGCTCGACAGGGTCTCTTCGCGCACCACGGTGTCGGCGAGCCGCCTGGCCACCGCCAGAATATCCTCCAGCTCCATATCCGCCGTTTCGCTGCTCAAGGTCGTGGCGGCTTTGGGGGACCTAGTCTTGACACTCATGGCCCTGCATTACATGCGTCGCTACAAGGTGCCACGCGGCGGGGGGTGAGGGGCGGTGGGCCGGCTGGCCCCCTAGAGGACAAGGCCCCATGATTGCGCTGGGTCGACGCGCGGGTGGCGGCGCGGGCACGTTTTGAAAGGTGGTGGGGGCTGGGCAACCCGTCGCCAGCCAAATGCGCCCATGCCGGCCGAACTTCTGCAACGGCTTTTCGTTGCCCTGGCGTGCCACGGTTGTGCCCGAGCTTCCTGAGGTTGAGACCATTCGACGCGGTCTCGAACATCGCCTGGTAGGGCGCACCATCAGAGCCGTGCAGTGGCGTGGCGGGCCACTGCGAAAGCCATCGCCGATGCCCCTGGCCTACCTGGCCGATGAGCGCGTGGTCGGCGTGCGCCGGCACGCGAAGGTGATGTTCATTGACTTGGCTAGCGGCTCCGTACTAGTGAGCCATCTGGGCATGACGGGGAAATGGCTCTTTGACGCCGATCCGGAACCAAGCCACACACACCTGGTTCTGCTGCTAGATGACGGGGTGAAGTTATCCTACTCAGACCCACGTCGGTTTGGGTGGTTGGCCTTGCACGCGCCGGACGATTCGCCGGCCGACGCAGCCCATTATGGCATTGATGCCTTGGACCCCGCCTTCACGGCTGCGCACCTTGCCGGTCTCCTGACGGGCAGCAAGGCACCCCTGAAGGCCTTCCTGCTGGACCAAACCAAAGTTGCGGGCTTGGGGAATATCTACGCGTGCGAAGCGCTGTGGCGAGCCGGCCTTAGTCCACGCCGCTTGGCCAAGAATACGCCGGCCGGCAAGGTCAAACCGCTGCGGAACGCCATTGTCGAAGTTCTGCGCGATTCGCTGGCTGCTGGGGGCACGTCCTTCAATGACTATGTCGATTCGATTGGCCGCCAGGGTTCGTTTCTGTTTGATGTGGGTGTGTTCCAGCGGGCCGGAGAAGCTTGCAGCCGATGCAGTGCCGAGGTGCGGCGGATTGTTCAGGCGGGCCGCTCCACATTCTATTGCCCCGGTTGCCAGCGGTAATCCTGCGCCAACATCCTGGGGCCACCTAACGTCGCGCTGCTTCGCATCAAATCTGGCCCCGGGAAAGGCCTCGGTAGGGCCTTGACAGGGCCGTGGAGGGGCGTCCAATTCTTGCATGGATTCTGTCGCAATGGAGCGCAGGCCCAGACCACCGATTTCGGGTCGGGGCCGGCGCGTCAGCGCATACCGGGTGGCTTGGCCAAGTGAAAGCTGGTGTGGGCGTAAGAGGTCCATGCTCGTCGCACCACGTCGTGGATGGCTCGCAGGAGTGCTGAGGGGGGCCCTACGGGTCGCGACCGCCAGCCTGCAAGGCATACTTGCTCACCAGAAGCCCATGAGTGTGCAACCGAATTAATTGCTTTTCTTATCTGTTGAAATACAAATGAAGTGGCCGCGAAGGAATGGTTTTTAGAGAGTGCCTGGGTCGAGCGCGCGATGCCGAGCGAAACGACCATCGAGGTCACCGGGAAAGTCTTGCTAAACCTTCCTGACGGTACGTCCATGCGTGTCCAACCAGGCCCTTACGGCAAGGGAATCAGCTTTGTTCCTGTCTTGCCCAAGGGCGTCCGAAAACCTTCAACGCCGACAGCCCCCGGCAGCGGCAAGCGCGGCCGCAAACCACGGCCCAGCACCGTAGCGCTTCGCGAATTGCTGGCCAAGCACGTGCGAAGCGGCGACCTGTGGTCTGCCAAGAAGTACACGGACTGGGTCCTTGACCGCGATGAATCCATCAGCCTAGCCGTCGCACGCCAGGTCGTCTATCGCGAGCGGCGCCTCGCCGAAATGGACCTGGAATAGCGCCCGGAACGTCCAATTGGTGTGCCGGCGCTCCCGTTTGCATGAAGGATGCATTGGACGCCCCGCCAGCCGTCGAACCGGGACTGGCAGGATTCTGGCCGTTCTACCTGTACGAGCACCGCAATCCGCGTAATCGTGCTCTGCACGTGACGGGAACGACCCTGGCACTCCTGTGGCTGGTGCCTGCGGTCCTCGTCTCGCCGTGGTTCCTGCTCGCGGGCTTGGCAACCGGCTACCTGTTTGCCTGGATTGGGCACTTTGTCTTCGAGAAGAATCGCCCGGCGACGTTCAAGTATCCTTTGCGCTCCTTTGCCAGTGATTTTGTCCTATGGTGGCGGACGCTGACGGGGCGAATCGGGCCTGAGCTTCGTGAGCGCGGCTGGGCGTAGCGCGGCGAAGGTTTCAACCGGCGCGCCCCTGCCGCCCCCGTTGTCAGCAGCTGGCTCCTTCCACTTCGACGGCCAGGAGGTCCCAATTCGTCCCGGGGACACCTACGCCAGCGCCCTGCACCGGGCTGGACACCGCGTGCTCTCGCGTTCCTTCAAGTATCATCGGCCACGCGGCCTGTATTGCAATTCGGGCGGATGTGCGGGGTGCTTCATTGACGTGGATGGCGTTCCTTCCGTGCCTGCTTGCATGACGCTCGCTGACAGTGGGGCCCAGGCAACGTCCCAGAATACGCTCGGGGGCGCCAAGCGTGATGCCCTTGCCATCGTGGACAAGGTGTATCGCCGCGGCTTCGACCCGCACGGTGCCTTCACCCGGCCCAGACTTCTCAATGCGGCCTTCATGAAGTCCGTGCGGTTCATGTCGGGATCGGGTCGGGCACCCACCGAGGTGTTGGACAAAAGTCCGCGCGGGCAGCGTCGGAGTGTCGCGGTGGACGAACTGGTGATTGGCAGCGGATCGAATGGCCTCGCAAGGGCGGCCGAGGCTGCGGCCAAGGGCCGTTCGGTCATCGTCATCGACGAACGAATGGCCCCAGGGGGCACGGCACGCTGGCGGACTGAGCCGGAAACCGATGCCGACCTGGCAACTGTCCAGGCCAGTCCACACGTGGAGTTATGGCTGGATGCTTTGGCCTTCGGCCACTATGGCGACGTTGTTGGCGTCGCCCACGGAGCGGACCTTGTCGAGGTCCACGCGAGCCGGGTGACGGTGGCGACGGGGCGTCATGACGCATGGCCCCTGTTTGTCAACAATGACCTGCCCGGCGTGCTCAGTCTGGATGGCGCTTGGCGGCTTGTGGGGGAGCATGGCGTTGTTCCTGGCCGGGCCATTGTGGTTCACGGCGAGGCGCCCGAGGCGTTTGTCCACGTCGTTGAACGCCACGGCGGCACCATCGTGGCATCGGGAATGGTGACGAGGGCACATGGTGGCAACGCCGTAGAGGCGGCCACGGTCGATGGCAAGCGCGTCCCGTGCGACACCATCGTGTGCGGTGGTGTCGGGCAGCCACGCATCGAGCTACTGCAACAGGCGGGCGCTCAACTCAGCTTTGACGATCCGGAAGGTGGCCTGATGCCGCTGTTGGTGGATGGTCATCAGACCACGGTCCGTGGGCTGCACGCTGCCTTTACGCCGGCCGGGGGCATTGCCTCATGACGGCGCCCAAAACCATGGTTTGCCGCTGCGAAGATTTGACGCTCCATGACGTTGAGGGGGCAATCGAGGAAGGTTACGACTGCTTTGAGGATTTGAAGCGCTTCCTTGGTGTCGGCACGGGGCCCTGCCAAGGCAAGAGCTGTGTTGCGACCTGTACCCGGCTCCTCGCGGACCGCGCCTCCATCGACCCAGCCGACATTGATGTCATGACGTTTCGGCCCCCGGTGCGGCCCATTCCGTTTGATCTGTTGGCGGCCGACGACGAGGGGAGTTGCTGATGCTTGCGCAACAGGCTGCCCGGCCACGCAAGGCCCACTACCATGTGGTGATCCTAGGTGGCGGTGCCATTGGTTTGTCGGTCGCTTACCATCTGGCAAAGCTTGGGATTACGGACGTACTGGTCCTCGACCGAGATTCGCTCGTCAAGGGGGCCACCGGCCGAAATGGCGGAGGAATCCGTGCCCAATGGACTACCGAGGAGAACATTGTTCTTGCCCATCGGTCCATCGCCGCCTTCAAGCGGTTTGCGGGCGACACGGGGCACAACTTGTTCCTTCGGCAAGGAGGCTACCTTTTCCTAACACGGTCGGAGGCGCAGCTGGGGCAATTGCGGGATGCGGCCGTGTTCCAAAATCGTCACGGCGTGCGAACGCGCGTCATTGACCTCGATGATGCCAAGCGCATCGTCCCGGGCCTTCAGACGGACGGCTGTGTTGGGGCGACCTACAATCCCGACGACGCAGTGCTGTTCCCCTGGCCCATTGTGTGGGGTTACAAGGATGGCGCAACCAAACACGGCGTTGAGGTGGCCACGTTCACCAAGGCCACCGGGGTCCGGATGGCCGATGGCGCGAGCCGTATCACGCACGTCGAGACCGACCGAGGAACCATTGGCTGCGACTGGGTTGTGAACGCTGTTGGCGCTTGGTCCAAGCAAGTGGCTGGTTGGGCGGGGGTCGCGCTGCCCAATAAGCCGGAGCGACACGAGATTCTTGTCTCCGAACCCCTGAAGCCGTTCCTTAATCCGATGTTGGTGGATCTTTCGTCGGGGTACTATGTGAACCAAGACATGCGCGGGGAATTGGTCGGGGGTCTAGCGACTTCGCACGGGGAATCGCTTGATTGGTCCAGCAGCCTCGATTTCCTTCGAACCTTTGCCAAGGAGACTGTGCGCTTGTTACCGCACCTTGGGCCGGTTCGTGTGCTGCGGCAATGGGCCGGCAGCTATGACAAGACACCCGATGCCAAGCCCATCCTGGGGGTGGCGCGCGATGGGCCCCAAAATTTGGTGCAGGCCAATGGCTTCAGTGGTCATGGCATGATGATTAGTCCGATGGTGGGTCGCCTCAGTGCCCAGTTGATTGCCGGCCAGCGCCCGGAGATGGATTTGCGCCCGTTCCGGCTCGAGCGGTTTGAGGAAGGCGACTTCCGCCAAGAAGCCATGGTCATTGGCTAGCCGGCCAGGGAGCCGTGCCGCCTGTCGCACGAATTGATGAGTCGCTCCCGGGCAAGGTTTGAGATGGCTAGGAAGCGCCGGCGCCGGCAAGATGGCGTCGCGTGGAAGCGCTAAACGGGGGTTGGCTGCGCTGCTGTGCGGGCGGGGCCATGGTCGGCGAGGGAGTCTCGTCCATCTCCAGCCACAGGTAGCGCTGCCTCGTGTCCTGCAGGCTAGCTCTCTCTTTCAGCCAGCCCAGCTCTCGGAGGCGACAAAGGGCGCTGTAAATGGTCCGCCGGGGCAAGCCGGTTGCCTCGCGCAGTTCCTTGCCCGTCATGGGTTCGCCCGTGGCTAGGTGCTGGGCCACGGCCTGGGCTGAAGGCGGTAATTGGGCAAGACGCGCTTGCATCTTGGGACTCATTGAAACAACTACGTGCCAAATTGTGTTATTTGTAGCTTGTTGGTTGCTCCTGAAAGCTGCCCCCTCCACAGTCTGTAATAGCCTCGTAGTTACGTAACTATACAGAAGCTAAGTATATATGGCTCGGCAACGCAATTCACCATTGAAGTGTGACGGACACACCGACGCACTTTCAACCACAACCGGGCGGCCTGGCCGTTTGAGGCGCGCAAGCGCATCGACCACCACCGACCACCTACCGGCCCGCAAGGGCCACCGGCTGGGCCGCCCACCCTGGATTGATTCCAATGTTTACAAGCTTCATCATCGGCATAACCGCGCTCTCCGCCTTGGTCCTGCTGGTCCTGTTGGTCCAGCCGCGCCCCGGCCACGATGTCCCGCCCCGCACCGTCCCCCTCGTCGCCCTCGTTGCGACTGGGTTGCTGGCCGCCCTTGGCTGGATGGCCGCCCTGTCCTGAGGTGTGACATGACGCTTCAAAATCTGACTCTCCGCCTCCTTGGCCGCTGCCATCCGCTGGCTGGCTTCCACGTGCAGTTCACAGCTGCCGACCTACTAGATTAGGCCATCTTGCACGCCTAACCTGATGGCAAGGGCTTAGACCCAGGACTTGGGATGCGCCGTCATGGGCCTCCTTGACTGGTTCCGACGCAAGAAGACGACACCTGCCAAGCCAAAGCCGGCCAAGGCCTCCGCAACCGGGGCCAAGCCCGTCGCACCGCCCGTCGCCGCCGCGGCGGCCAAGTGCAGTGCGATGACGGCCAGCGGCGCCCGCTGCAGCCGCAGTGCGGGCGACAACAGCAATCTTTGTGGCATCCACCAGCGGGCCGCAGCAGCAGGCACCAAGAAGGTTGCAGCCGGCGCAGCCACAGCGGCACCCAAGCGGACCGCTGCCAAGGCAGCCACGAACGGCAAGCAATGCGGTGCCATCACGGCCGCCGGCGCCCAATGCAGCCGCCAAGCGCGCGCGCGCAGCGACTACTGTGGCCTGCACAAGGGTTACCAGCCGCCCGCGAAGAAGGCCGCCGTTCAGGCCAATGATACCAAGCCGACCGTCAACGCGGCCAAGGACACCAAGCCCAAGGCACGCCGAGCCCAGATTACCAAGTATGGCTACAAGCTTTACCAGAACGGCAACCGCTTCTTCTTCAGCAAGAAGGCCCAGAAGGACGTGACGGGCAACGCTGTCTACGTCATGCCCAAGGGCAAGCAGGTGGTTCGCACTCCCAACGGGCTGCCCGTTCTCAAGAACAAATAGGGGCGGCCTAGCTGCGTGGACGATCCACTCCGGGTTGTCCTCTCCTTCTCCCCTTCCTCCAATGTTTTGCTGTGGTGCGCTAAGGTGTCACGCGCGTCATGTCCCTTGGGAACAGGATTGCCTCACGGATATTGCTGAGGCCCAGCATTTGCATCAGGATGCGCTCAATCCCAATCCCGCAGCCACCATGGGGTGGCATCCCGTAGCGGAAAGCATCGAGGTAGTCGCCGAAGTCAGCGGGGTCGAGGCCCCAGCGCTTGATGCCGGCCTCCAAGAGCTCGGGGTCGTGGATGCGTTGGGCGCCGCTAATGAGCTCAACACCGCGGTAGTCTAGATCGAAGCCACGACACAGGCGGGCGTCTTGCGTGACCGACCCGTCGGCGTTTGGCTCCGGCATTACGTAGAAGGGCTTGGGGGCCAATGGCCACTTTGTGATGAAGTAGAAGTCGTGGCCCTGAGCCCTCATCGTCTCGCCGAGAATCTTCTCAGCTTCGGTGCCGATGTCGTCACCAAATTCGAGGCTAGCTTTGCCGGTCGCCTTGGTCAGCCGTTCGGCCGCGCCCTCGGCGCCATTGATGACAACCAAGGCGTCCTCGTAGCTGACGCGGCGGAAGGGCAGGGAAGGCACAGGTACGTCGGCGCCAATAATCGCCAGGGCGTCGCCGCAGTTGTCGACCACGCTTTTCCAAATGTGGTGCAATAGGCCTTCAATCACCGCCATCACGTCTTCGTCGGACTCAATCCACGCAAGCTCTAGGTCGAACGCCGTGGACTCGTTGAGATGCCGAGTCGTGGCGTGTTTTTCGGCCCGGAAGTAACGCGCAATCTCGTACACGCGGTCCACGCCGCTGGCCATCATCATTTGCTTGTAGAGTTGAGGCGATTGGCTGAGGAAGCAGTCGCGTCCGAACCAGTCAACGGTGTAGGTGTCGGTGCCGCCTTCGCTGCTGGCTGCGATGATATTGCTGGTGGTAATTTCTTGGAATCCTTCGCCGTGGAAGTATTCGCGACCCGCCCGCAGCACCTCGGAGCGAATTTGGAAAATGGCCGCCGTCCGAGGCGTTCGAACATCCAGGAACCGATTGTCAAGTCGGGTGTCAAGCCCCGTTTCAACCGCGTCATCCCAGAGTGCCATGGGAAGGGGCGTTGCGGCTCGGTTGAGAACCTCGGCCGCCGTTGGCAATACCTCGAATCCGGCCTTGGCCTTCTCCGATGCCTGCACCATGCCCGTAATGGACACGCAGGACTCATCCGACAGGCTGGTCAGTTCCTCGAACAGGCCCGGCGCGTCCTCGGCCAGTTTCTTTTTGAGCAGGACAAACTGCACGTTGCCCGTTCGGTCCCGCAGGTCCAAGAACGCGATGTTCCCCTTGGCGCGGAGGTTGTGAATCCAGCCCGCAAAGGTTTGCTCGGTGCCGTAGTGGTCGGGCGTAACATCGCCGCAGCCCAAGGTCCGAAGTGCCATGCGCGCGCGACCTAGCGGTCTTTGAAAAGGACGCCGTCCGGCCGACTGGCTGCGGCATCGAGAGGCGGCCCGTGCTAGGCAGCTGGATTGCCTTGCAGTTGGGCTTCGTACCCGGCCTGCTGCACAGCTGCAAGCAAGCGTGGGATGTCGGCCCCCTTGTGGTTGACCACGGCACGACGGGCGTCCAGGTCCACCGCGGCCTGCTTCACTCCGGGTACCTCCAAGAGGGCCTTTTCCACCCGTCCTGCGCATCCACCGCAGGTCATGCCGTCAACCATGAGTTCGACTGTCTCCAGGCGCTTCAGCAAGCCCATAAAGCGTGTACGCGGCCCACATCCTTTTCTGCTTCGCTTTCCAATTGGCAAGTATGATGGATGCGTTAGATCGTGCGATTCTCCAGGCGCTGCGGGCGGATGCCCGCTTAAGCTTCCGGGCCCTGGCGCGAGCAACCCAAACCACCACACCGACCGCTGCCGCGCGCGTGCGGCGGATGGAGGATGCGGGCGTCATCCGTGGCTATACAGTCATCTTGGACGATGGCCTGGTCGCTGTCGGTGAAGCGCTACCCGCGACGCTGGACGTTTCTTGTCACCATTGTGGCCGACGAACCGGGGATCCCGAGTGGTGGCGTGGCGACGGTCGGCACCATCCCTTTTGCTGCTCGACCTGCAAGGCGGCCTTTGTGGCTCGTCACGAAGAGCTCCTTGACGCCGCGGCATCTGCCGGCCCAAGGACTTAGAATCGGCCCCGACTGGACCGCGCGTGGCTGAACATCGCCTTCGCTACGGCATCATTTGGGGGCTGCTGCTAGCGTTTGTATTCGTGGCGGCGGCCCTCATTACCAGTGCGTCCCCCGGTCGGCGTTGGCTTGGCCTAGCCATGTTGTTGGCGCCCCTGCTGGCCTTTGGCCTCGTTCAAGTAGCGTTTTACCTCAAGAGTCGCGCCCAGGCCATGCGCGCCTCCGTCGGCCGCGCGGACGACGCTGACGCGAAGCAATAGCGTCGGTTGCTGACGAAGGGAGATGGGCTCCAGCCTACGAACGGCGCAGATCCCGTTCGAATCGCTCCCACGACCGCTTGGCTTTCTTGGCCATGCGCTTCAGGTCGGCATACAAATCGGGGTGCTTAGCGAGCTGGCGAGCCAGCACCTTGTCCACTTCATACTCCGCCTTGTCAAACCACTCACGCGCCACGTCGCCCACGTCTTGCACGAGGTCCGCGCCTTGGCGTTTCATCTCACGAAGGAGGTCCCCCAAGTCGGCGTCCTCGCCGAACCGTTCGCCTTCCGGGGTCGCAGCCGTCAACCGGAGCCCCCTCTGCCCGTCGCGGTTGCGTTGCCGCCCGTGCGGGCAAACACTAGAAAGGCCGTGAAGCCGAGGTCGCCGTTGGCCGGGCGGCTGCCTCGTTCGCCCACTTTCCACTCCCGTTGAATGAGTTCCATGCATCGCACGTCCAAGCACCCGGCGTTGGCCAAGGTGACGGCCGTTTTCTCCATCTGCGACACTTGGGGCACGTAGCAAGCAATGCGCGCGCCGGGAATCAGCATGGGAAGGACATTGGGTAGCGCAGCCCAGGGTTCCGGTTGGTCCAACAAAACGGCGTCAAATGGCCGACCTCCCGTTGCAGGGTCGGCGGCTGCCGCGATGTCAGCGGCTGGCTTCTCCGTCAGGTCGCCCAAGCATACGGTCACCCGGTGCGACATGCCCGCGGCGTGCAAGTTGGCGGTGGCCCAGTCGGCAAAATCCTCGCGCAATTCCTGCACGAAAACATGCCCCTCATCTTGGACGGCATGCGCCAGCGTTAGTGTCATGGCGCCACTGCCAATGCCCGACTCGAGGACACGGTCGCCTGGACCCAAGCCGAGCTCCCAAACCAAGCGGCTTGCGTCCTTGGGCGTGATGATCTGCGCCTTGCGGCGGAGCGTGGCGGCCAGGTCGGGGAGCGTTGCGGACAGGAGGACCACTTCCTTTTGGCCCACCGTGTGGCGGCTGCCCCAGGGCTCATGTTCAAAGCGACCTGGGTCTAAGACGCCGAGGCCGGGGACTTTACGCGCGCCGGCGCCGTCTAGGTGCAGCAGGTACCGTCGCCCGTCCTCGGGGTCCAGCGCCACCACGCGGTCACCCGGCATGATGGTGGTGCTGGAATTCGCTGCCGTCGCCGTCATCAGGCTGGGCCGAGAGCCTGCTGCAGCTCGTCTTGCAGCGATTGCAACGTCTTGGTGACTTCCTCTTCTTGGCCGCGAAGGCGCTTGACGCGTACTTCCATGGTTTCTACGTCGTCGCCAAGGCGCGTGGTTGCGGCGGCCTTGTCATCTTGCAGTAGCAGGCCGCCGACGCTTCGGAATACCTGCGCGTCGTCAGCCACTTCGCCCAGTGCTTCCAGCGCTTGTTCCGCCTCGGCCTTCATGGCTTCAAACTGCGCGCGTTGCTGGCCGATGCTTTGCAGCTGCTGGCTGAGGGCTTGCAGGTGCTGAATCTTGGCTTGCAGTTCGGGGGAGGGTCCGTCCATGTGGCGGCGAGGCCGAGGTGCTTCAAGAAGGCGGTGCTCGCCGCGAGGGGTGACGAACGAACGCCGGACGCGATTGCCGGGTGCGGCGGCGTTCGGCGGCGGGGGGCCTTGGTCCACGTGGGTGGGCTAAGGCGCGCCTGCTACCATGAGGGCTAAGAACTCGAACATGTTCAGGGTCAACTGATACGCGTATGGGCATGACAGAGATCATCTTCCAGGTTGAGGTGCCCCAGTGGCCGGTGGCCGCCTTCACGCAGCAATTGGCCGGGAGTCGGGTCATCATGAACCACGTCAGATTCGATGACGATCACTTCCCCACCCGGAACATCTTCACGGTCCTGGCACCGCAGGACCGGGCGGCTCCGCTCGTTGACACGTTGCGAGGCCTCTACAACGACGTCGTGGTCCTGAGGCAAGACCCGGAAGTTACCAGCATCCTCGTGGAGGCCAACCCCCGCAGCATGAAGTTCCTCAAGTCGCCGTTCACGGCGGCGCTACGGGCACTCGGGCCCGACCGCATCTTGCGCCCCATTGTCATCAAGGACGGATGGATGACGGTCGGAATCATCACCGCCGCCAGCATTGACATCGGCGATGTCATTCGAACCGCTAGTGATTCGTTCAAGAAAGCCGACATGAACATGAAGCTCATCCGCTGGGGCGAGCATCGGCCCGAGGACCACCCCATAGGAGACTACGAGGAGAAGCTGACTCCCAAACAAGTTGAGGTCGTCAAAATGGGACTGGCGCTCGGCTACTATGACAACCCCCGACGTTGCACGCTAGAGACGCTGGCCAATGTGTTTGGCATCAGCAAGGCGGCAGCCCATAACCGCATCAAAGGGGCCGAGCGGAAAATTCTGGCCCAGTATTTCTCGTGACGGGCTGGCGTGGCCAGGGGCGGTGCGATGCCCCCGAGGTCTGCCAGGCAAGGTTTTGACATCGCGCCGAAGGCAGGGCTCGCCCAGCATCGTCGTACGCCGGGTTTTCCAGCGCGCCGGTTAAGTTCGGCCTTGCTCCATGGCTACCCGTGAGCCCTCAAGGTGGACCAAGGCGGACAGCTGGTCAGCCGGTCACACGCGCGCACCCGGCCGGGGCGGGCCACGGCGGCGCCCAGCCAACCGAACATGTGATTGACGTGGACGGCGACGGGCGAACCGTCATTGTTGTGCAACAGCAGCAACAACAGGGGGTTGCCCAGGAACGTATCCCTGGCGTGGCAACCAGTCACATCATCGCCTTCGTTGCGCCCCTGCTGGCCATCATGATGCTGCTTGCAGGGCATGCTGCCATTGATGACTTGAACCCCGACAAGGGCATGGCTCGTACATCCTATTTGGTGGCCCTGACCTTCGGCCTGGCAGCGCCGATTGGGGCGCTGTTCCTGCCCAGCCGATGGATTGCCTTGCCAATCGGCACGGCGGCAAGCGGCGTGCTGGCCCTGTGGTTCATCTCCATGCTGGATGATTATGGGCCCGATGCCAGTGGTGCCGGGCCCGTGACCATGACCCTGCTGCTGTTCTTCATCACCATGGGGGTGCTGGCCGCCACCCTGTCGGGTCGACGGGCAGGTCCAGCTTCGACCTTGTCCATTGGGCTGGCGCTTTCCATGGGGGCGGCTTGGACCGCGCTCTATCTTTTGGCAAACCTGGATGAAGCGGCACTTCGCGCCGAGGAGGCGTGGAGCCGTGACACGCCCGGACCGGCCGTGCTTTTGCTAATCCTCACCCTGGTCCTGGGTGCCGTGTTCCAACGGCGCCGCGCGCGTGCCGAGTGAGTCAGCGGCGTGGTCCATCCGGCCGTGCTGGCTGCCGTGTCTGGCCCGGTGTCATGGGATGGCACTCGGTGCATGATTGGCCGTCAAGGCGCCTGTAGGCTGGCAGCGTAGTAATCCACCAGGTCCCAACGCAGGACATGCCACATGGAGCCCGCCTCACGCGGGTCGCCGTCCACACTCACCAGTCGTTCGTCGGCAACGTCCATAGCGAGGGTCAGCAAGTGTTCGAGGTCGTCGGTACCGGCCACATCGGCCGCTAAGCCAGCCAGTTCCTGCCGTCGTTCGCTTCGCGCCCACCGGCCCGCCTCGCTGCCTGAGTGTCGGTATGGATTGATGGCGAAGGGCCGGCCGGCTGCATGCGCCGCTTCAATCGTACTGCGTAATGCCATGAGGATGGTCCCTCGGTCCACTCCCGGGCCATCAATGCTGGCAAACTTGCGGTCGAGTTGCGCCAGCGCAGCACTAAGCAGGGTCACGGGCGTTGCCGGGATGTTCTTGGCAATGGCTTGCATGAGCGACTCGCCAAAGGGCAGAAGCCTGTGGTGCCGCTTGTGACGGTCGTCAACGTCAATGGGATTGCGTCGACTTCGGCGCTGCTTGGCCAACCAATCATCGAACACAATGGGTTCGCCAAAGTGAATGGCGGCCACGCCGTGCTTCTTGAGGCGTTTGGTGGCGAAGCGGCCCAAGTTTACCGGGCCAAAAATCACAACCTTGCCAGCAAGCGCACCGAGGCGAACCACCTTTTGCCCAAGAGTGCGCCGCGGCCGCCCGATGGCCCCGAGGCCGCCCGCTTTGGCTTCGGCGACAAGGTTCTCATCTTCGAACACGCGGTCAAAGTTGATGCCGACGGGGACAAACACGAGGGGGCGGTTGAATTCAGGATCGAGCTTGGCGCGCGCCATGTAATCGAGCAGCCCCAGCTTGACGGGCCGCAGCTTGCCGTCGCGGCTCAAGCCCCCTTCGGGGAACATGGCCTGCGTGACTCCTTGCTTGGTGATGAGTTGCAGGTAGGTTTCCAGGGTCCGGTGGTACAGGGGATCTTTTTCGCCCCGTCGAACGAAGTAAGAACCAAATGACCGAAAGATGCCCTCCAGCGGCCAGACGCGGGCCCATTCGCCAACGGCATAGCTGACCTGGACGCTGCGGCTCAGCATGAAGCCGGTCACCACAAAGTCGGCGTTGCTGCGGTGGTTGGACACGTACACCACGGACGCGTTCTCCGGAATGGCTGCCTGCGCGCGTTCCAGGCTAGCGCGATCGAGATGGACGTTGTACGTCGAATACGCCAAGATGCGCCCCAAGCGGTAGCCCACTTGGTAGTAAGCTAGCAGGTTGAACTGGGGCACGATTTCGTCTAGCCATCGGCGCACGCGGTCTTGGACCGTGGCCACGTCCGTGCCCTCGGCTTTGGCACGCTGGGCCATGTCAGCCACCAAGGTGGCGTCCGACAGCACCATCTCGCGGACCACCACGCGATGGGTGTGCCGAAACGAATCCGTGGGAATCTTGTTGGCGCGCAGGAACCGGTCAACGGCGGCTTCGTAGCGCCGCCGCACGCCCTTGGTCACGCCGTAACGAAGCATTTCGTAGCCCAGCCACACAAGTCCCGCGATGAACGTCCACCAAAGCCACGTCGGCAGGCCCAACACAAGGGTGCAGGCCTAGGGCCGAACTTGATGCCTTGCATGCGGACGCATTCAGCAAAGCCAAGTCCGCGCGGTGCGTCGCTATCTCGTCCATGGCGCTCTTTGTCTGGCTCAAGCTTGCCCATGTCCTTGCGGCCATCGTCGCGGTCGGCGCGAATGCTACCTACGCCATCTGGTTTGCCACTCTAAAACGGGCGCCAGAGGCGGCACAGAATGTGACGCGAACCATCTACCTCATCGAGCAACGGGTCGCCAACGTGGCGTACGTGCTGCTGCTTCTTACTGGATTGGGTATGGCGGC
Organism: Thermoplasmatota archaeon; assembly: GCA_041623215.1. Taxonomy (GTDB): domain Archaea; phylum Thermoplasmatota; class E2; order JACPAO01; family JAHFTW01; genus JBFJXH01. Next base: position 17,745 of record JBFJXH010000004.1, on the reverse strand, counting down.
CGCGGCCGACATGTGGAGTGAGCGATGGATTCACCTGGCGCTCGGCCTCTATGTCCTTGTTGTCGTGGTTGCCTTGGCTGTGTATTCGCCGATTCTGCGGCGCCAGCAAAGGGCCCTGGAGGAGGACGGGCCCGAATCAGCGCGCTTCGCGCTTGCCATTCGGCAGGCGCAGAAAGTGGGTGGCATGCTCATGGTGATGGTGATTGCCATCGTTGCCCTCATGGTCCTCAAGCCGGCCTTTGGTGCGCCCGTTTAGGATGCCGTGGGCCCCCACCCATATCTTCATGAAGTTCGTGTTCTGGCCCCGGCGCATGCGAGCATTAGTTGCACTCCTGTTGACTGGCATGGTCCTCTTTTCCGGTTGCCTTGACTCTGATGGTTCACCCACGGACAGCGTGGGCGGCGATGAAGCTGGCGACCAGCAGGGCCAAGGTGGAGGCAACGCTGATGCAGCTGCTGGCTCACCCGGCCAAGCCCAAGACATGACCGACGGGTCGGACGCTGAGGGTGCCGGGCAGACTGCTGGGGCGCTTGAAACGGTGGGCTTCTCCACCGTGGGCGAGCTATACACAGGCGTGACTGCGAACGTGGGCCTTCCCGTTGGCGTGATGGGCCCTGGTGGCGACCGCTGGTTCCCCCTTGATGAGGCTGGCACGCTGGAAGGGGCGACCCTCACCATGACCTGGGATGCGGGCAACCCGACGATGGAATCGCTTCTGATCGGCGTTGGGACAACCGACTCGGAACGCAACCAGGCCAAGGAGTTCGAGGTGGCTCGCGGCACATCGCCCCTGACCATTGACCTAGGGGAAACCGGCTGGACCAGCAACCACTTCGTCATTTGGGCGTGGACAGATGGCTCCACGAATCCGGTTGCCGTGTCCACCATGCAAGAGTTCGAGATTGAAGGGGAACTCACGTTCCGCCGTGCGCCATAAGGGTCGTCGCTAGACGATGGAAAAGGCCCCCTGGTCGCGTCTCTGCACGCGGGCAGGTTTCGGCTCCCCGAATCGCCAACCGTTAAGTAACGCCCTCCGGCATCTGGAGCACCCCTGGAGGATTCAATCATGACCCGTGTCATCACCAGCAAGTGCGTCGGTACCAAGGACACCGCCTGCGTGGACGTGTGCCCCGTGGACTGCATCCACCCCCACAAGGACGATGAGGGCCACGATGATGCTCCGCAACTGTACATCAACCCGGACGAATGCATTGACTGCGGTGCCTGTGAACCAGCGTGCCCCGTCGAGGCAATCTTCCCCGACGACGAAATCCCAGCCGGCGAAGAAGCCTCTGTGGAAGCCAACGCGGCTTACTTCGCCTAGGCGGTTGGCAGCAGCGTCGCCGGCGCACTAACCGGTCAAAGCGGTTTTCAAGCACTCCCCTGTGGACGGCGACATGCGAGGCAAGGCCTACCTGGCCAACTTGTTCACCGTCCTCATCTTCCCGCTCCTGTGGGTGCAGAGTTTGCGGTTTGCTAAGGCACACCGTGATGACGATGCCAAGGCCGTCGCCAAGGTGGCCGTCGGCATCGTTGCCAGCATCTTGGTGGCGGGCGGCGGCATCCTGTGGCTCACCGGCTTCGAGGCCGACTCCCAAGACGGTTTCTACGATGCGCTGGGGGCCACACTGGCGGCTCAAACCGGCGAAGGCGACTATCAGGCTGCGGTCGAGGCGGCGACAATTGCCCAAACCAATTACCTGGGCGCTCAGGAGAAGCGCGACGAGGCCGAGGCCGCCGGGGACTCCGATGGAGCGCAGCGGTGGCAGGCTACGATGGACGAACAGGAGGCTGAAATGATGGCCCAAGCGTCCACGGCCCAATCACTCGCGCCGAACCACCAATTGTTCCTCCAAGTCAATGCGACGCTGACTGCCCGCGATGACGCGGCAGGCAAGGCGCTCATTTCGCGCTCGACCGCCGTGGACGATGCGCACCGCGAGCGAGCGTTGGCTGCCTACGACCTCAAGGATGAGATGGAGGGCGACCTCGCGCTGACCATGAATTGGATGATGTGGCCGAGTCTGCTCGGCATCTTCTATGCGCCCGTGATTTTTGCCGTTGGCAATGTCCTACAATCTACCTGGGTGCCCAGCAACACCGTGGGCTTCAAGCCGTACCCCCACAAGGCGGCCGGCTGGTTCTTGCTCATGGGTGCAGGCGGCGTGCCAAGCCCCTTCTTTGCTGCCTGGGCCATGACGGACATGCAGGCTCGCGCGGCTGAGGGTCAAATCGACCTCTAGCGAAGTTGCGTCGAGGGGGCCGCAGGTCCCGCAGGAGCTGGCGATGGCTAGGCCCACGCGTTACTCTGGAGGCGTGGACGTGGACGGCCGGGAGCGTTCGAGGATTAGCTCCAGGATTGCCTCGGGGTCGGTGAGTCGCCTAAGCTCCCGCCGGTCGACGATGGGCACGCCTTCGATGTGCTGGTGGCGCGTGCGCTCCACGACGAAGAACGCCGGGCGTTCAATGACGCGTCCGACGTCGGCGACGATGCGGACGCGGCGCCGCAGCTGCGGCGAATCGCGCCCAATCCCCGTCAGGAGCGTGTCCGTGCCCTGCGATGAAATGGCGTCGAACGGACTGCGGCGGGTGGCGCGAACATCGTAGCCCATGCCCTCCAGGATTCGCCGAACGAGGGTTTCCATGGGATCCACCTTGGGCTCCTTCGCGTTGGATGCCGGGTGTGCCTTGTGGGGGGCGTGGTCCGGCCCGGGATCCATGTGCAGAGGGTCCATGGGTCGAATCAGTTCGGCTCCAAGGAATTCTTCAAGGCGCATGGCGGCGTCGATGCTCGCATTCATGCCTTGCTCGTACATTTGGATGGCCCGTCGGCTTACGCCGGCCACTTGCGCGAGCGTCCCCAGGCTGATGCCGTGCGCTTCTCGGGAGGAGCGAAGTTCACTGCCATTGAGGCGCACATAGAAGCCGCCTGGGGCCGCGAAGACCATGGGGCGTTGGCCTTCTAGCAAGTAATCGGTCAGCGTGTCAGGGTGCAAGATGGGAATTTCGTAGCGGGCGTACACGACTCCTGGCTCCAGTTCGCCAGTTCCGGACCTGAGGCCCACTAGGAGTGGCCGCGCTTCGAGGAAGCGGCAGAGAAGTTTGATTTCGTCGGCGATTGCTTCGCCCATCGCATCGACGTTGCCAAGCACTTTGACCACGACCAATTCCCTGTCGCGGCGTGCCACAAGGTCGAAACTCACGGGTCGCAGATCGCAGCGATCGCTGACGGCGAAGCCCGCCTGGGCCAGCAGCTGCCGCACGTGGTCAATCAATGGGAGTCGGTCCATCCCAACACCAACAGTGTTGGCGCTTCTATAAGAATGTCTTGGCAACGCCCCGCTGCGTGATTTGCGCCGGCGCCACGCGCAAGCCCGAAATAGCGCGTGGTCCCCACCAAGTCGTGCTCCGGCTTGCCCGGGTGGTGTCCGCCCTAGGCAACATCGTCCGCGTGTGGAGCGTTACGCTCCTAGTTCCGGTCATCGTGGCGATGATTTACGAGCCACGAAGCGTGAGCGTCTTGGGCTTCATGTTTGCTCCCAACGCACTCCTGTTTGGCGCTTGGGCTGTCCTGGTTTTTGCGCTCGGAACCATGGTGGTTCTCGCCACCAAGAACGTTGCCGACGATGACCTCCAAGACCGGGAGGCGTACATGACGGTCGGTCTAGGGTGGATTGTTTTGGCAGTCTTGGCCAGCGTGCCGTTCTCGGCCACAACGGTCCTGCCGCACCCCGCTGATGCGTTCTTTGAGGCGATGAGTGGGCTGACCACGACCGGGGCGACGGTCATCAGCACCAATCTGAACGACGTGGCTCCAAGCATCCTTGCATGGCGGGGGGTCCTCCAGTACATCGGCGGCATGGGCATTGTGGTCCTTGGCGTGGCATTGTTGTCACGCCTCACCCACGGCGGCATCCAGATGCTACAGGCGGAGTCGCCAGGGCCAACCATGACGCGCCTGAGGCCACGGCTGGAGCAGACAGCCAAGACGCTATGGGGCATTTACCTCATCATTTCAGCCGTGTTGTTCGTGGTTCTTTCGGTCGTCTTAATGGCGAAAGGATTCGAGCCAAGCGACGCCATTCTTGACGCCATGCTGCACACCCTCACGACCGTCAGCACGGGCGGCTTCAGTGAGCACTCGTCCAGCATCTCCCATCACGCCAGCTTGCTCATCGAGATCATCATCGTGGGATTCATGCTGCTTTGTGGCACCAACTTCTCACTCATCTATTACGCATCACGGGGCAATTTCCGTCCCCTCTTCACGGACCCAGAATGGCGCTTCTACATTGGCACCTACGTGACGGTCACGCTGGCGATTACGGGCATCCTCTGGCAGGCCGGCCAGGCCGCGGGTACCGCCATGCGGGGGGCCATGTTCACTGTGGGCACGTTCATCACGAGCACCGGTTTTACGACCGTGGACTACGACCAGTGGCCGGATGTGGCCAAGATTCTGCTGCTGATTGTCATGATGACCGGCGGGACAGCCGGCTCGACAAGTGGCGGCATGAAACATATCCGCATCCTGCTTCTCATCAAGTTGGTCCGGCACGAAATCCGGCAGCTCATTCATCCCAAGGCGGTCTTACCGCTCAAGCTGGCAGGGCAGTCCATCCGGCCTCAGACCGCGTACGCGGTGGTCGCTTTCTTCTTCACGTACGTCGCGCTTTGGCTTGTGGGCACGTTACTGCTGGCCGCATTTGACCCCGTTCTTGGCCCGGTTGACGCGGCCGGGGCCTCGGTCAGTGCCCTTTCCAACATGGGCCCCGCCTTCGGCGTGGTCGGGCCCACGAAACATTTTGGCATGTTGTCGGACTTCAGCAAGGTGCTGTTGTCCCTGGAAATGTGGATTGGGCGCCTGGAAGTCTTCACCGTGCTTTTGCTGTTGAGCCGGGACACGTGGCGCAACTAAACGCGCCGCGCCACCGGGTGGTGTAACGCGCCAGGGTGAGCCGATATCCACGGTCGTACCAGGGTCGTCGCCGCGTCCCTACTCGGCGTAGCGCGTTGCTTGTGCCGGCGGCGTGTTGCTAGCCCGCAATGCCGGCCACACGGTGGTGAGAAGCGCCGTCCCGAAGACAAGAAGACCGAGCCAGAACAGCGTGCCCCAGGGCACCGCCCAGGCCGAGTAGCGGCCGGGCGCCGCGTGCCAATAGGTGATGTACGAGGCGGCCAGGCCTGAAATCATGCCCACCATGAGTGACAAGGCCGCAATGAACAGCGTCTCGAGCGTGAAGATGGCCGCCACTTGGCGTCGCTTGGCTCCGACAGCGCGCATCACCCCGATGATGTTGCGACGCTCCAGCACGTTTCGAGTCGTGATGATGCCGATGCTGGCAATGCCAGCCACCAAGCCCATGCCGACGAAGAGTCGCGTGAACGCCTCCTGCGAGTCGCTCACCGCGGCGGCCTCTGCCTCAAGCTCTGACAACGCGTGCGCATCCACGCGTGCGGCACGAAGTCCCGCCTCAACTTCTTGTGCGACTTGGGCCGCGTCCGTGTCGGTGTGGGGCTGAACGAAGATTCGGGTTCGCGCATGCTCCTGCGCTACGACCACGGAAGGATGGACCAAGAGATCTCCAAAGTCGCCGCCCTCAATGGACGCCACGATGCGGAGCGATTGGCCGTTTGCTAGCGTGACAATGTCGCCCGCTTCAGCCAGTCGCGGGTCTGCCCCTCCACCAACACGAAGGCCCGCAGCAACCGCCAAGGTTGGGTCGCTGGTGACGGCGGCCATAGCGTCGGCGGCATCGAGGTACCGAGCATCAGTGGTCCGTCCCGTTACCGCCGCGTCTGCCACAAGCGGGCGCGTCAGACCTACCATGTCGCCGCTCACCGTGGCTACGGATGACCCGTCAATGCGTGCGCCGTGGCTGCCGCCGGCCACAAAGGGAACGCCGTGGTGACTGCGCGCGTTTCGAAATGGGTTGAGGCCGTCTTTCGGGGGGTGGTCATCCAAGAAAGCGGGGAGTGCGATGGCGCCATCCGCGTCGGCTACAACACCAAAGCCAAGCGCATCCAGTTCGATATCGGGACGGGCAAGGGCCGTGAAGGTGGTGAGCGTAATCAGCATCACGACCACCACGCCGAGCATGGCGACCGTGAGGGCGGTACGCGTGCGCTCGCTGCGGGGGTAGCCGAAGCTGGGGTCTGCAACGGGGTCGAGGAACCTGAATTGGCGTGCTAAAAGCGCGGCCAAGCGGGCCGGGATGTCGGACCAAACCAGGACCATTGTGGTGCCAATTACGAGCAGGAGGGCGCGCAGGGGAACAAGGGCGAGGTCCCGCTCCAGGACATCGCTTCGCTGCAAACCGACGTACTGCACGATGACGTACACGACGAGTACCAAGCCCGCGCTTGGGTAAACGAAGGTGCGGGGCAGCCAGCGCCCCAACAAACCTGCTAGCAGCAGAATAAACGTCGTCGCGGCAAGAATTGCCAGAGCGCCGTCCTGGCCATCTGCCCGAGTCCACCAGACCAACCATCCGGCGACCAGAATCGCGGCAACATACCCGAGTCGGCCGGGCCACGAAAGACCTCGGCGTCGGTCCTCCAAACCGCGCAAGCCGCGCGCAACGTTGAATCGTACCAGGCGCGCCGTGGCCAAGGTGATGCCCACAATGGTCAGGAAGAAGCCAGCGCCAGCCGCATCCAACACGGTCTGGGGGTCCAGCACCAGACTGAGTCCGCCCGCGGCCCGACCGCCTTGGCGAAGCGGGTCAAGCGTGGCGTACAAGGCCGACAGGCCCAGGCCGCCTGCCACACCAAACAGTGTACTGAAGAGTGCATAGACTGAGCCTTCGTGCAGGTGCATGAGCACCAAGTCTCGCCGTCCGGCCCCCGTGGCACGCAGGGCAGCCAGGCCCGTGCGGCGTTCCTCCACCAACAACGCCATGAGCACCACAATGAGAAGGAAGCCGGCAAGGAGGTTGAAGGAGCCGTAGAAGAACGTGTCCTCGCGGAAATCGCGGCCTGCCTCATCGGCTTCCACGCTCATAATGCCGCGCACATTGGCGACGGAAACGCGAGCCGTCTTGCTGAGCAATTCATCGTAGCCGCCTGCTGCTTCAGCTTCAAAGGCGGCTTGCAGGTCCGATGTCAGGCGGGTCAACGTCTCGTCGCGAAACGCATCAACCTGCACCACGTTGGCAATCTCGCCACTGCCGACGAGGCGGCCCAGGTGGGAGAGTCCCATGTAGGCTCGGGGCCCTGCGCCCACGGCATCGCTGCCGGTTCCCTGCACGATGGCTACAACGGTCGCCGAAGTGACGCCTGGCGGCGATACACCCGGGGGGCCGATGACTTCAACGATGACGCGCCCTGTGCTTTCGTTTAGAAGCCGCGCCGTCACGTCCCATGTGCCGCCTGGCAAGCTGGCACCGCGCTCCAACGTAATCTGGGCGCCCGGTGGCGCGTCCGGGTCATGGGCCGGGGGCCGGGTCTCACCGTGTTCGAAGCGATAGGCGCCCGGTTCCGGTGCGTCCAGAGTTAAGGTGACATTGGCCACGTCTTCGGTCACAATGGTAGCCCGCAGGCGATAGGACCCGTCTGGAACTTCGATGGACAGGCGGATTGGATTGTCGTGCGTGAAGCTGCCTTCATCCACGGTGCTGGGCGCCAGGGCGGCCGGGCGCACATAGAGGGTGACGGCATCCCCTACCTGGGCTCCCAACTCGTCCGCCAAGGGCTGATTGAGGACCACGGACCCGTCGCTCCACGCGCCCTTTCCAGGCAGGACCCCAGAAACCGGGACTAGGTGCAACAAGCCTGAGTCGCGCGCGCCGACCGTATCGGGAACCCCCCAAACGAAGGCACTGCCGCTGCCAAGGCCGGTTGCATCGTCTTGGATACTCAGGGGCCAACGCAGCGTTGTCAGGGAATCCTGGACTTGGAATGCCACTTCGGAGCGGGCAAGCGCAGCGTCAGCCAAGGCAACCTCAAAGGGAGTGCCGTCGACCCCATGGACCAAGACATCGGTTTCACCGAGGCGCGCCAGGACCTCGTCTTCGATGGCGTTTCCTGTCGTGTCGGACATGACGCCGGCAAACACGGCGATGGTGGTTGCTAGCATGAGGCCCACGGCAATGATGGGCAATTGTTTGGGGCGGCGCAAGGCCTCCGTGTAGCCCATCAAGGCGAGGCGCGGTGCGCGTAGGGCCAGCAAGAAGAGCGCGGCGATCGCGACGAGGCCCGCGATGACGCCAGGCGTCCAGTTCATCCAACCGCCCGCATGGGAGGGGGCCGTTCAATGCCCGTGATGCGGCCGGAGTCCATGTGGATGATGCGGTCAGCCATCCGCGCCACCATGGGGTCGTGCGTAACGACCACTACCGTGACGTCGCGGCGCTGGTTCAGCCACCGAAGCACCTTGAGAACCACGGCGCCGGATTGGCTATCCAGGTTGCCCGTGGGTTCGTCGGCCCACAGGATGGCGGGATTGTTGACAAGCGCCCGTGCAATGGCAACCCGTTGTTGTTGCCCGCCCGATAGCTCCCCTGGCTTGTGGCGGGCGTGGTCGCCGAGCCCAACGACTTCGAGGACCTGCAAGGCGCGGCGGCGAGCTTCACGCCGCTCCCACCCCATCATGAGAAGCGGCATCTCGACGTTTTGCACGGCATTGAGCACGGGAATGAGGTTGAAGTTCTGGAACACGAAGCCCATCCGCTCGGCGCGGTGACGGGTGCGCTCTTGGTCGCCCATCTTGCTGATTTCCTTGCCATCGACTACAATCCATCCGTGGTCAAAGTCATCAATGCCAGACAAGCAATTGAGAAGCGTTGTCTTGCCGCAGCCGCTGGGCCCCATGATGGCAACGAATTCGCCGCGCAGAATGAACAGGTCCACACTGTTCAGGACCGGGGCACGAATCTTGCCGCTGGCATACGTCTTCTTGAGCTGCCTGGCAACGACGATGAGGTCCTTGGCCGCTTCGCTCTTGGCCGATACGCCTTCCATGTGCATCCTAACGGCTTGCGCCGCTCCAGGAGGGACCACAGGAGGGCGGCCTTTGATGGTTGTGGTTCTATCTGCTGGCCCGCCGGGCCGGGCAAGGGGTGCCGGTTGAGCCGTTTCATGCCGACCATTCTTTGAGCCAATGGCCACATCTTCGTCCGTGTACCTGCTCGACTTGTACCGCCGGAGCGCGTCCGCACGAAGCTTGTGCATCCCGTCATCGGTGCGTGTCACGATGTTGGCAACCGCGCTTCTGGCCGCTACGGCGCTGGCGGGCTGCACGGGCGGTGGCGATGTGGGCCCCGGCTCGTTCCGCCTGGCGCTTGCCGATGCACCGGAAGTCGTAGTTGTTGGCAAGCCGGTGGACATGCGCGTGATTGCGAGTGGTTCGGCGGCCGCGACCACGGACCACGCTGGTGCACACTATTGGAGCGACGCGCCCAGTGACCCAACCTTGGCCATTGGGGCGGCGCTCAGCTGCGAGCACGAATCGGCCAAAACTGACCTGCCCGGCGCCTTCGTGGCCACCTGCACGTTCACGCAATCGGGCGACCACTATGTCCACGGCCACGCCAAGCTGGATCCCGATGCAACCACCACGTACCATTACTGGAGCCCCGTTCATCGCATCGTGGCCCTCGACGGCGAAAGCTACCTGTTGACGCCGAGCGACATCCGCAATGACATTCATCCCGACGACGAGCCCGCCTTCGACCTGCGCATCGATGGACCGGCTGGCGTCATCACCGAACACGTCGGGGGTCACTTCTGGGACCGCTCCCACGACGCGCCGTCGGAAAACCTCGCCTCAGCGCACGCGTGCAGCCACGAACCTGCAGCCGTTAGCCTGCCAAGCAGTATCTCCGTTAGTTGCAAGTATCCGAGCAGCGGCACCTGGTATCTTCGTGGCCATCTGCGCGTCGTGACCGATGATGGCACCCAATTTGACTACTGGACGCACGAACACGTCATCGAAGTGCGCCAATAGGCCTGCCAGGGCGCGCGCGGCAGCCCCTGGATATGGCCGCAGGAGCCATGCCAACGGGGAGGGCGGAGCAACGAACGGACCCGAGGGGATTCGAACCCCCGTCTGGGCCTCCGGAGGGCCCGGTGATATCCAAGCTACACCACAGGTCCGTGGGGTAGGGCGCGCCGACCTGGGTCGGCCATTTGACCATTGCCCGTCACCGCCGTTAAGAACGCTGGCAAGGTCGCCGCTTCGTGACCCACTGGGCAGACGTGGAGGCCGCCACCCTGATGGAGCGCCATGGCCAAGACAAGCAAGTCTTCGCCACGGCCATCACGCCGAGCGGCCCCATTCACGTCGGCAACATGCGCGAGGTTCTGACGACGGAGGCCATCTTCCGCCGCACGGTAGCTGCCGGCGGCACCTGCGAGCTGTTGTACATCGCCGATGATTATGATCCGCTGCGGAAGGTGTATCCGTTTCTCGACGACGCGTACGAGCAATTCGTGGGTCGTCCACTACGCGAAATCCCGTGCCCGGACGCAACTGGCCAGCCGGAAGGTTGCGGCAAGCACGGCAATTATGCCGAACACTTCCTCGAACCATTCCTGGCCGCGCTCAGGGACCTGGGCGTCGAGCCAACCGTCCTGTCGGCCTACGACTTGTACCATGACGGCTCGTACACGGACGCCACCTTGACGGCGCTGGACCAAGCCGACACGTGCCGCGCCATCATTGAGGAAGTCTCGAAACGCCAACTGCCCAAGCGCTGGGCGCCTTTCAACCCGCAATGCCCGAGTTGCCGCCGCATCTCCGGTGTGGACGTTCTGGATTACGTGCGCCCCATTCTCCATTGCCGTTGCACCCATTGTGGAGTCGGGACCGAGGACCCAGACGCCGGCACCTTCGAGCTGGATGCAAGCAAGCCCGGCATCGGGAAGTTGCCCTGGCGCCTCGACTGGCCCGCCCGCTGGACCTTCCTGGGGGTCACCTTCGAAGCGTTCGGAAAAGATCACGGCGCGGCCGGCGGCTCGTGGGACACCGGCAAGCGCCTGGTGCGCGACGTCTTTGACGCCACGGAACCACACCACGTCATGTACGAATTTCTTCAACTCAAGGGCCAAGGCGCCATGCACAGCAGCACCGGCAACGCCGTGGCCGCCACCGACCTACTTACCACCGTGCCGGCAGAAGTGCTCAGGTATCTGCTCGTGCGCCAATCCCCCCGCAAGCACATTGACTTCGACCCCGGCCTCGGACTCTTGGGCCTCGTGGAGGATTTTGACCGCCATGAACGCATTCACTTTGGCCTCGAGGAAAACCCCGGGGACGTCACGGAAGTGGCGGCAACCTACGAATTGTCGTGTCCGGGAAGCCCGCCGCCGAAGCTGCCGGTCAAGGTGCCCTACAAGCACCTCGTGACCGTTGCGCAAATGGCCGACGATCCCGCAGGCGTCCAAGCCGTCCTGCGACGAAGCGGCGAATTGACGGCGGCGCTTGACGACGGCGGCCTGGCCGGCTTGGCCGCCCGCCTGGACAACGTACGCGCGTGGCTGACGCGTTTTGCCCCAGAAAACGTGCGTTTCCAAATTCAACCAAACCTGCCAAACGACTTGGCCTACGACGACGGCGACCGTGCGTTCGCCACAGACCTAGCGAGCCGCCTGGCCGTCCTAGAGCCCGCTGAATGGAACGGGCAAACGGTGCATGACGCCATCTATGCTGCCAAGGACGAAACGGAGCGCAAACCCGGCCAGGCGTTCCGCGCGGTGTATCGAGCGATTCTTGGCCAAGACCGTGGGCCCCGCGCCGGCTTTTTCCTGGCCAGCCAAGACAGGGACTGGGTCGTGGCCCGGCTGCGGGAAGCGGCTGCTACGGCATGAACGACCGCCAGGTCGGCCTTCTCCCCACACACTCATATATGGGCCCTGGGTCGGCCGCCCATCCGGTGACCGACCATGGCCTTCGCTGAAGCTGTCAAGCGCCGACTCGACAAGAAGATCTGCATGCACTGCGGTGCTACCAACGCCCGCAAGGCGGAGCGCTGCCGCAAGTGCCGCACCAAGAACTTGCGCGTCAAGGCCAAGGAACGCCGCGCCGCATAGGTGCGGTCATCCAAACCCACGTTTCGCTTAGCGAAAGCTAGGGCGAACGGTGGAGCCCGGCTCCTCGGCGGTGTGTCCCCCGGGCGCTCGCACGCCGTTTACATGAAGTCGGTCAATTTGGCCTTCTTGACCTTGTCATTGTTGAACACCGATTCCACCGATTCCTCCAGTAACAGAATACGTTGCTTGGTGTACGGGTCGATGTTGTAGCGGTCCGCGACGGTCTTGCTGATTTGCAAGTATTTTCGCACCGAACCCTCGTGGACGGTGAGGGTCAACTTGGGGTTGCTGCATTGGAGGCACACGCCCTTGAGGGGCATGCGGCGGTACTTGGCATTGCAGAGTGGGCACCGGACCTTCTGCTTGCTAAACGCCTTCAGGTTGCCCATTAGGTCGGGCAGGAAGTGAGTGCCGATGACCTTGGCGCCGACGTCCCGTTCGTCCACGGCGTCGATTTTCCTGGCCAGTTCCATTTGCGCCGTCATCTTGTCCATCATGGAGCCCAACGTCTTGTAGGCGGATACGGCCGGGCCTTCCGAGATGTCGTGGGTATCGTGCGTGAAGCCGAATCCTTCGTATTGCTCGGGGGTGCCGACTCGCTGCTCGACGAGGCCCATGATGGCGGCGACATCCTTGGGGTGAGCGTGCTTACGGGTCGCCTCGTAGAAGGCGACGGGGTAGCGACGCAAGGTGTCCACGTTGTGTGCCTCTTTGTCGATTTCGTTGGGGTCGAGGCGCGTGGTGAGAACCAATGGCAAATCCATCAGGCCGCCGCGGCGGTCCGGCACAAAGTGCCGGCTGAAGTCAAGCAGGCCTTCCAGCAGCATCATGCAAGCGTCTTCGTCGCCGTCGCAGTTGCGCCGTTTGGCGGCGTGGAAATACGGGTGGCCAAAGTGTACTTGGGCTCGCGTGAAGCCTACGATTCGACACAGGACTCCGCCGCTCGTGTGGGGTGCAAGGCCAATCATTTGGTGCCCGATGAGGTCTTCCCGCGTGGTACAATTGTAGAAGCGTGGCAAGCCGTACACGGTCTCTAGGAGCTCGTCCACGTAATGGGTAACCTTGAGGAAATAGTCGCCACAACCGTTGCTGACAACGACGTCTTGGACGCGAAGTTCGAGCAATTGTTCGCCGTCCTCTAACGGGTTGCCGGCCACATCGATTGTGTAGCCAATCTCGCGCAGGCGCTCGACGGGGGCTCGCACTTCGCGAGGGCGAAAATGCGTGATGGGGACGTCGGTCATGTCGTAGCGCACGGTCCCGTCCTTGAACACCCAGAGTCCGTGTTTAGCGCGCAGAATGCATTTCTCGAGAATCTCGGGAACTTTTTCGCGGTTGACGACGCCAACCACGGCCTTGGTGGGATCTGGGAGGCGCCGCAGACCCAGCGCCTCGAGCGCCCGTTTCACTTCGGCCTTGACATCAACTTGCGTCGTGGGGCGGTCAAAACCAACGTTCGAGTTGGGCGGAGGTTCGCGATAGACCGTGTGGCCGCCGCAATCGCATACGGTGCGCCAATGCTTCTTGCCGCATTGCTGGCATTGACGCTCTCCCAATTCGAGGTCCAAGATTCCCTTGGCCGCCGCGTCGCCCACCAGTCGCTGATTGCCGCCTGACTTGCCAATCGGGAAGAGGCCATGCGGCGGCGGCGTCATTTTGCGAACGTCGGCTTTTTCGGGGCGCCCCATCCGGCCGCCGACCCGGCATGGTGCGCGGGGCATGACCTTGAAGCCTGCCAGGCGCCCCACTAAGTCCACCGTGGGTTGGTGGCGGTCCAGGTCTGGTTGGCACGGGTCCGCCAGGATGCTGGCGCGGGGTGTTCGAATGACGCGCGCTACTGCCGCGTCCTTGGCATGGCCGTCTGCGTCCAGGTCAAGGCCGAGGCAACGAAGAAGCGGCACGGCCAGAGGCTCTTCGATGCGCAATTGCTCATCGTGGCGTGTGAACAAGCACAAAAGCCGCATCAACGAGGCGTGCACTTCGTCGGTGGCGGGAACCACAAGCCCGCCATCTTGCCAAAGGCCGTCCTTGGCGATTGCCTCCGACAAGGAGCGTACCTCCAGCGGCTCGAGGTCATGCCAGAGCAGAGTGCCGTCGGGATGGAGTGGAACGTTGGTGGATTCTGCCAGGCTCACCATTTCCTCGCCCGACAAGGTCCCGGGTCGGTGGACGTCATCCGGATCACCTGTGTCGTCCTGATGCAGCTGCACCCACCACTCCCACACCCATGAGGCATGAGGCAGCAGAGCGTTGTTTTCCGCGAACTCCCCAAACGGAATCAGGATCTCGCCCAAGTCCATGATGGCGTCGATGGCATGGCGCAGCTCTTTCGCCTGTGCCATTGTCGCGACGCGCACCAAATCGCCGCGCTTGGTCAGAACCGTTGGGCCCTCCAATTCATCGCAAGGCGTCGCCAAGGTCCCCTTGCCAGGCCGTTCGATTTTGAGTTGCGTGCCCACCGCCAGAAAATCGTCCACCAAAGCCATCGTCGCCGGGCTAAACGCATTGGCTGCTAGACCCGCGGTCCGGCTGCGGCCATAGCGAAGGCGAAAGCCCCCCCGTTGGCTCGGGTGGCTGAAGACAGGCCGCCCGGCGATGATGTCCTTGACGCACTTGTCAATCGGAGGAATCTCCGGCAGGGCATCTGGGTCCGCCGCAACGCCGTCGCCGGCATCGTCCTTGGCGCCCTTCTTCATGAATTCGCCCAGAAATTCCCATCCCTCCAGGCCCAGCTTGTCAACGTGTTTCATCAACTTGGGCGCTTTCAGGACAAGCCCTTCGGCCATGACCAAGCACGCGCCCGACCGAATCTGATTGGTCTCGACGCGGGGCAGGTCGCGGTTGCCCGTGACTTCCTCCCGCTCCGTGCCTTCGCCGTTGATACAAACCGGGCAATTGCGTGCGATGAGTTCAATTTCAGCCCCACTGGGTGTGTATTGGAGATTGGCCAATTGCTTGTAAGCCGGAATCTCCTCTTTGTAGCGCTCGACTTCACTGTCGGTCGGGATGTAGGTGCCGATACCCAGTTCGCGGCGTACGACGTCCGCTAACAGGACGCTCATGGCTTGCCCCGTGCCGCCGGCGGCCCGAATTGGACCGGCGAAGAACAAGTCCACGTAGTCGGAGCCGTCGCTGTTGGCGCCAATTTTGACCTCGGCGATGCCCTCCAGCGGCGCTACCAACACGCCTTCGGTAAGAATCGACAAGCCGGTCCGAACCGCATTGTCGAGGCACTTGGCCCGGGCCTCGCCCTGCTTCTTCAAGTCGGCGACGACGTCACTGGCGACTCGCAGGCTGACCAATTCGCGGTTGCCAAGTTCCTTCGTAACGGCTCGGATGCGCTCGGCCACACCTGGGGGGCCCACTTGTGCCTCGACGCGGGCGGCCAAGTCCTCGGCCAAGGGAATCTCGACATCGAGGTCCGGGTCCAGGCCTTTGCGGCGCGCTTGCTTGGCGACGGCAATGCAACGTTTTGCATCGCCCAGCAGCAGGTCAAAATAGGCTTTCTGAGCCGGGCTGGCAGCGGGGCCTTTCGCGGTCGCGGGGGCAGCCAGTTCCGGCAAGGTGGCAGGCCACGCGGGCCAGGCGTTTGAGGGTGCCGGGCGCGCAACATATATCGTGCCTTTGCCGTGACCTTGAGGGGTCGCCAGATGGCGCCTGCCCCCGGGGCCGACTTTATAACGAGGGCTTGGCTGGCGCGCCTTGAAACCGGAAGGTGACCCCCGCCAGGCGGGGTAGTGCCCGCCCCCAGGTCCACCACATTCGGGCCGGCTGGTTGGCACGCTTCCACAGTGTGTGGAGAACATTATGCAACCCCAAGGCAACATGGCCTACGACCGTGCAATCACGGTTTTTTCGCCCGATGGACGATTGTTCCAAGTAGAATACGCGCGCGAAGCAGTCAAGCGCGGCACCACGGCCCTCGGCATTCGCTGCGATGCCGGCGTTGTGCTCCTCGTGGACAAACGCGTCAATTCGCGTCTTGTGGTTCCCCGCAGCATCGAGAAGGTGTTCACGCTGGACGAGCATGTGGGCTGCGCCACCAGTGGTTTAGTGGCGGATGCCCGCGCGCTTGTGGACCGGGCCCGTGTCGAGGCTCAGATGAACCGCATCACGTACGATGAGGCCATCCCGGTCGAGACCCTGGTAAAGCGCGTCTGTGACTACAAGCAAGTCCACACGCAATTTGGCGGCGGTCGTCCCTTTGGCACCGCGCTTCTCATGGCAGGAGTTGACGATTCTGGGCCTCGCCTGTTTGAAACAGACCCTTCTGGCGCGCTCATTGAATACCATGCAAGTGCCGTGGGCAGCGGTCGCCAGCCAGCGATGGAATTCCTGGAGAAACATTACGCTCACGACCTTGACCTCAAAGGCGCAATCGCGCTAGGACTCAAGGCGTTGCATCACGCCACAGATGGCAACCTCAACGCCGATGCGCTTGAGATTGCTACCGTGGCTCCCGGCGCGCCGTTTGCCAAGCTGGGCACGGACGAAGTGGCGGGTCACGTCAAGCGTGCGCTTGGCGACAAACGGGACGACGAAGGTGCAGCGCCAGCGGACGACAAGTCGGATGACGGTGCAGGTGGCGCCGCAGGCACGGGGGCCGCCAAGAGGCGCAAGGGCGCGGCACCTGGGCGCGGCAAGAAGGAGTGACCATGGTAAGCCTAGACGACGCCGTCATCGCTCGCCTCGCCCGGTTCGGGACCACGTTTGAAATCCTCATCGACCCGGAGGAAGCCGAGCTCATCATGGATCGGCTGCGCGGCGATGCTGAGGTCCCGGACGAAGATGTCCTCGATGCGTTGGCTGTGGACGACGTCTTTGTTGACTGGTCAGAAGGCGACCGGGCCAGCACGGAGCAACTCACGCAGGGCTTCGAGACCACGGACGTGGCGGCCATCGCTCGCCGCATCCTCGACGAAGGCGATGTGCAGCTGACCACGGAGCAACGAAAGCGTATGCTGGAGCAGAAGCACAAGCGCATTCTCGCCCACATCACGCGCCACGCCTGGAACCCGCAAACCAAAACCCCCCATCCCAAAGATCGCTTGGAGCGAGCCCTTGAGGAGGCTAAGTGGCGCGCTGATCCGCTGCGCCGCGTCGAAGACCAGGTGCAGGAAGCCATGAAGATTCTCCGGCCCCTGCTGCCCATCGCCATGGCCCAGGTACGCGTAGCCATCAAAGTGCCCGCGGAGCACACCGGCACCGCCTACGGCGTCATTCGCAGCCTTGGCGACCTGACCAAGGAAGAATGGCAGGGCGACGGCTCTCTCATTGCCGTCCTGCGCATTCCGGCGGGGGCGCAAACCGAAGTGTATGACCGACTCAATCAAACCACCCATGGCAGCGTGGAAACGCGGCTATTGGACTAAAGCAAACGAAAACAACCATTCCATTCCAAGGAGAACAACATGAATCGAACTATCGTTCTGCCAGGCGACGAATTGCCGGCAGACAAGAAAGCCGGTGACAATGCCCGCCGAGTAGCGGGTCGCAACGTCGCCACCACGATGGGCCTTGTCCAGGAACGCGGCGACCGCGTGGACGTCGTTCCGCTGGAAGGCCACTACAATCCGCGCATGGGTGACCTGTGCGTCGGCACTGTTACGGAAGCCAATCCTGGCAACTGGATTATCAACATCCGCGCCCCTTGGCTTTGTCCGCTGCACGTGAGCGAGGCGCCATGGCGTGTCGACTTCGGCGAAACGGCCAGT
>JBFJXH010000003.1:0-39481 GCA_041623215.1 Thermoplasmatota archaeon | reverse complement strand
TGGCGACCGCGAAGGCTGCGGACGCGGCCAGGGTCGCCGAGCTCATCAGATGAGCCTCCGGGCACGTTTTTCGATGCTGGAATGCCGCGCGCTGCCGCTACTGATGCCCTCCACGCCCTCGAAGGTGCCGTGAACGGAGAAGCCCCCTTCATCTAGCGTCAGACGACGGTACGACCGGTCGTGAGAACCGCCACGAAACTTCAGGATGTTGACCGCCTTTTCCAGGCTGGCATCCAGTTCCACGTACCGGAGCAAAATCACAGCATCGACCAGAAACTCCAGGCCATACTCGCTGATGTGGACCGCCGGGCCAACAATTTGTGGAATCTCATGCGTCAGGATGCTAGTCACACCCTGGAAGCGCAGATGATTCAAGAGCCCTGCAAGGTCGTCGCGAAGCCCTTCGCGACTGCCATCATAGAAGCTGAAATGACTCATAGAGTCGAGAACCAACCGCTTGGCCCCAATGTCGCGAATTGCTTCGTCCAGAAGCGTCACACCCGGTTGGGCCTGGGCCAGTAGAATATCCGGCGTCAAGCAAATGACCTTCAGCAAGCCCTGGTCTTCCAACGCCGGCAGGTCCCATCCACGCGCCGCTGCGTCCCGGTAAATTTGCTGGGGCAGATATTCGAAGGTGACCATGATTCCGGGCTCGCCGTTTTGCGCGCCGTGCACCAAGAAATGTGTGCCAAGCGTTGTCTTACCTGTACCGGGACTGCCTGCCACCAGCGTGGCATCACCTGGCATGAGGCCGCCCCCAAGCATCGCGTCTAGTCCAACCACACCCGTGGCCACGCGCTGCGGAACGGACAACTCTCCACGATCTGGATTGGTGCGTGTCTCTTCTGCTCGGC
Organism: Thermoplasmatota archaeon; assembly: GCA_041623215.1. Classification (GTDB taxonomy): domain Archaea; phylum Thermoplasmatota; class E2; order JACPAO01; family JAHFTW01; genus JBFJXH01. The sequence continues at coordinate 38,627 of JBFJXH010000003.1, read as the reverse complement.
TCTGCGTCGTGGCAGCCGGTCGGCCCTCAGGCCGACTCATCGGGCTTCCTCCTCGCGCAGGCGTCGTTCCACGCTAGACACCATTTCCTCTTGGACCGCCTTGCGGCGTCCGGCATCATACACAATGACCGTCTTGTCCCCTAAATCGCGCACTTCGAAAATGCCCAATTTCAAATGGTCAGCCAGTTGCTTCTTCAGGGCACTCACGTCCGTACCCAGACGTCGCGCCAATCCTTCCCAGGTTTCTATGACACCGGGATTTTGATGGAAGAACACAATAATCTGAGCCTTCAAGTCTGTGTTTACCCACGCCTCGAACAAGTCCTTAACGTCTCGACCTTCAGCCATGCGGCACCTCCAAAAGAATGGAGACGGATTGCTGAGCAGCCGTTACTGGCGCAGCAGCATCAGCGTGCGTTTTCCCATTGAGGCGCCGCGCACGCAGCGGCCGGCCGGTAACGACTTGCAAGGCTCCCTCGAGAAGCCCCAGCGTCACCGCTTCCGTCAGCGGGTGGCCCGCCGACAATCGTTCATCGCCCTCCACGGTGCATGAAATCACCTTGCCTTCGCTGCGCAAGTCACTATTGTGTCCTAGAATGGCATCCAGGCGCCTAGCAAGCGCCGGCAAATCTTCCAAGCGGTGGCCCTGACCGATTCGCTTGCCCTCTTGGTACGCGGCATACCGGAGTGACGTGCACGCTGCCGCTTCCCCTACCAAGTCCCGAAAGTGGTCAAACAGGTTCGCCAGGAATCCTACCTCACCTGAGGGCTCCTGCTCCGTCACGGCCATGCATGGTCTTCAACGCGCCCCTCGTTGATACTGTTGGAAGGGGAAGTGGTCCTTTTGGGGCTTCGGGGCTCGGCATCCATGCTCGAAACTGGGGTTCCGCGGGCCACCTCAAACCCCCCTGATTGGTATCCCCGCGCCTGCCCCCAACCCGCCTCGCCTGGCCCACCTGGCCCAAACCGCCTGCCACGGGCAATGCAATGCGTAGCGCGGCTGCGGCCTTTGCCTGCCTCGCGCCTCGCGCGTGGGTGGGCTGCCGAGCCGCTACGCGGCGGGGGGGGGCGCGATTGCCAGGTGGCCCGAGGCCCCTAGGTCCCACCGGCCAACGCCCCCGCAAGGCACCCTTAAGTCGGCAATCCGGGAAAGTTGTGCACATGGCGCCATCAGCAGAACCGCCGTCCCGAATTCTCATCGTGGATGACGAACCAGATATTCTTGATTCGCTTCGCGACCTGCTGGAAGCGACTTTTCCCGACATGGACGTGTGGACCGCCCGCAGTGGCGTAGAGGCCCTCAAGGTGTTGGATGAGCAAGCGTTTGACCTCATCATCAGCGACTACAAGATGCCCGGCATGGATGGGCTTGAATTCCTGAACCGGGCCAAGGATTTGGCGCCGCGCACGCCGCGCATCATGGCCACCGCCTACCCGGACTTGCAGCTCGCTGTCGATGCCATCAACGAGGCGCGGATTGACAATTTCTTCACCAAGCCACTCCAACCTGACCGTCTGCTCCAGGTCATTACCGAAGCCTTCCTGCGTCGCTCCCGACAGCGCCAGAAGGAACTGGCCTTCAGCCGTGCGCTACATGCGACGCGACCCGGAGGCAGCAGCGATCGACCGCCAGATGACGACCCCAAAGCAAAGCCCGAAGCCAGCGATTCACCCTCTGCGGAGGCGCGCCATGGCCGCGTCTGATTCTGGCAAAGACGCGCTGCAACGAGTCTTGGCTTGCGACGGCGTAACCGGCGCGGGAATCATTCTTCGCGACGGCCGACCCGCTGCGTGCCAGTTCGCTGGCGGCGTAGATGATTGGAGTGTAGCCGCCATGGGGGCGGCCAGTCTAGCTGCCATGGAAACAGCTGCCAGCGAATTGCGACGCCCGACGGTGGACCACATGACCATTAACACGCCCGAAGGCCGCCTCGTGGTGGCCGGCGTTGACGATGATTCGCTGGTCATTGTGACGGGTGATGCCGACGCCTCCGCCGAGGCGCTCGTCGCCGCCGCCAAGCAGGCGCGCAGTATGGTAGAAAATCCATCTCGGTGATTACAGTGGGTGTTGACCGGGTCGTTTCCAACTCGCAGGCGTTCGACGTCGGGGACCCCGCCGCCGCGCGCGTCCTGGTGCGCCATGACCCCGGCACGGACGGCCGCGTTTGGCTGGCCCGGATGGCGCGAGCCGCCCTGGACCGGGGTGAGCGCGTCATTCTCATGACCACGACCACAGCTCCCCGGAGCTTCCTTCGTCACGCGGAAAGCACAGGCATCCACCTCGACGGCGGCCGCATCGTGACCATTGATGCGTGCAGCGGACCCGCGGCACTCGAACAGAACGACCACTTGGTCCACGACCCCGGCAATCCCGCAGCTGTTGCCGCTGTGCTACAGCAGGTAGCGCACGCGCATCCAGGCGCCATGTTGCTTCTGGACAGTCTCAGCGGGCTGGTGGACCGTGCCGGCGCGACCGCCTTCACGGCCATGTGGCCGGACCTGCAGGCTGCAATCACGCGCTATCCCGCCGCGTGCGCCACATGGACCGCCTGGCCATACCCATTGGACGAGGCGATGCTGGACGTCACCTTTGACGCCGGCATCACGATGGAGGGCATTGAGCGCGGCGTCCTTCGCAGTTTGAGGGCCGCCGTCGTACGACGAGACGGCAAACCCGTCACGCAACCGCATTGGCATCCCATCCTCGTGGGGCCGCCGGGCGGCGTTCAGATTCACGTACCCAAGATTGTCGTCGTTGGCGCGCCCGACGCCGGCAAAACAACCTTCGTTCGCTCGGCCAGCCAGCAGAGTGTGGGCACGGAGCGCGGCGGCACCACGGTAGCCATTGACCGCGGGCGTTACACGACGGACGACATTGTCGCCGACCTGTACGGTGCCCCGGGCCAGCGGCGCTTTGCCCCCATGTTGGAACCGGTCCTGCGCGAGGCGGTGGCGGCCGTAATTCTCATTGATGGTGCTGACCCGGAAGGTATCGAAAACGCACGCGACCATGTCCGTCGGATCAAGGACCTCGGTCTTTCCTGCACGGTTGGCATTACGAAGGACCCTAAGGCGAAGATTCCGGAGCCGCAGACGTTGGATCTGGGAGCCGATGTGCCCGTGGTCCATCTCGACGCAACCGACGCCGATAGCGCCCGTTCCCTACTGCAGGGGCTGCTTGGCCGCATCCTTGCCCGGAGGCCAACCGCATGACCGTCGAGCGGCACCCGACCGGGGCAGACCGGTTGGATGACTTGCTCGGCGGCGGGCTGCCCGTCCGGCGAACCACCCTGCTCTATGGTCCCCGATTCGCTGGCAAACGCCTGCTGGCTCGCACGACGGCGGCAGGCGCCGCTGGCCGTGGGGTGCCCGTTGTTTGGCTTCACACGCATGAAACGTCGGTGGAGGCAACCGACCGGTTGCGGGAATTGGTAGGCGAAGATGCTGTGGCCGCCTGGATGCAGGCCGGCCTCCTGTGGCATATTGATACCGTCAGCACATCATTGGAAACCCCCGTCGAGGAGGGCACCAAGAGCGTTGATGGCGCGGGCGACCTAAACGGCATTGCGGTGGCCATCAACGAAGTGCAACGCGAGTTGCAAGGCAATTTCCGCGACCACGTTCTCATCCTTGACTCCGTAAGCACGCTGGCGGCCCACGCTGGCGACGACGCCCTATTTCGATTCCTCCACGTCGTTCTCGGCCGAGCCCGACACGCGGGAGCGGCGACGGTGTTGCTGTTAGACAAGGGCATGCACCGGGACGCCGCCGTAGCCGGCATTCGCCACCTGGCGCACGGCAGCATCGAGCTTCGCGACCAGGACACCAAGCGGCAAGTGCACGTCATGGGCCATGCGCTCAAGCTCCAGGTCGGTTGGGTTGACTACAGGCTACACTCGAATGGCATTGAAGTGACCGGCAGCTTTGCAGCGGGGCGGATTCGATGAAGTTCGCTGCGCTGCCAAGCCGCAAGCCCACCACGCGCAGAAACGCGCGCGCGTCGCGCCGCCGACGCCTGGGCCGCGACCGAACCGCGGCGAGCGACATCGTGGGCAACCTACTTCTCATTGCCATCACGGTCGTTTCCATGGCTGGATTATGGTTCCTGGTGCTTTCCTTTGATGGACCCGATGACACGCAGCACAGCGACCTTCGCTGGCTTCTGTCGGCGGGCGACGACGGATCCTGGGGCACCGGTGACGAGTCCATTGCGCTGCGGCACTTCGGCGGCGAAGCAGTGGACGCAGAAGGGCTTCGATTGCGGGTTGAAGTTGATGGTGCGCCGGAGGAACACGACACACCCGCCGATCACGGATTTACAGACGGCCAATTGCGTATTGGCGAATCGTGGCAAACCACGCGTTCTGTTAGCAGCAATAGTGAGGTGAGGGCGACAGCGTTCACGCTACAAGGCAACAATGCCGGCGGTGCGCTCTTGGCCTCCACCGGCCTCAGTGGATCCTCCGCCTGCAAGGGCGACATCACGCCACCTCTGGTCAGCTCGTGGGAAACAAATCCGACGGACGTAACCACGCTCACGGTGGGCGGCGTCGAAGTCCTGCTGACGCTCGCTGACGATTGCAGCGGCGTGGACACAACGGTTGACCCGCACCTTTGGTACCGCATCAACAACGGCAGCAATCCTGCCTGGACCGACCTTGGGAGCATGGTCAACCAAGGCGGCAACACATGGAAGGCCAACATCCCCGTCCACGTTTGGGCCCTTCACACGGGCAGCAACCTGCAATTCTACGCGATTGGCCACCAGGACCTGATGGGCAACCCCGGCACGACCACGGTCCGTAACGAACTAGTGGATGCCATCGTGCCCGAGGCTGACCCTGGCTTCGCTTACCACGACGTCAACTGTGACGGCAAGTACTACGTCGTGGATGGCGACGTCAGCGTCCAGGCGCTTCTGACCGGCCCCGCAGCAACCGTGATTGTACCGAACTGCTTGGTGTTACCACCGTCGTCCGGTCCCGTCAACGTCGGCGCATCCGTAACCCTAACGGCCGCCAACGTGACGGTTCAGACTGACCTCATCGTCGGCGCTACCAATCCAAGCAAGATTGACATCACGGCCACCACGGGTCAACTCACGGTTGATCCCGGTGTAACCATGACGACCGTCACGGGAACCATCTACCTGGATGCTACGCTTGGCGCGATGAGCGTCAATCAAGCGACCCTGCAAGCTGGCCAAGGTGTGCGCCTGACAGCAGTTGGCACCATCAGTACCACCTCAGCCACACTCAGCGCGGGAACGACGGACATTCTCTACACCAGTTCGGCCAGCAGCATCGATGCCAGCGGCGCCAGCATAACAACTGCAAGCGGCGGGCGCGACATCATCTTGACCGCCAACGGCGACGTGGATGTCCGCAACGGCGTCTACACGTCCGCCATGAAGCTGGAATTGCATGCAACGCTTCCCACCAATACAATCTACGTGGACGGCGCAACCTTCGACGACAACAATGGCAAGGCCAAGGTCTTCCCCGCCGGCGTTACCGTTGTGGGCACACCGGCCAGTGGAGGCATTGAATGACGGGTGCCGTTTCACGCCGCCGACGACCCACGTCGGCGCACCATCTGCGTGACGATGAGCGAGGCGTCACCATTGTGCTTGGCGCCGTCATGCTCGTGGGCCTGATGATTACGGCCATTGTGACGGTGCAAATTCGCTTCGTACCTCATTGGACCGAAGACAAGGAAGCAGACCGCCTCGACATCGCCCAAGACGACATGATTGACATGGCATCTGCTCTCGTGCGGATGGTCGACAACGGGTCGGCGCCAGTGAGCGTGCCCGTGGCACTGGGCGTGGATAGTGATGGCCGCTGGTTCCAGGCCCAGGTGCGGTCGGCCGAATTGGAGATTGTGCCTGGCACAGGCGGCGCCGCGTTGTCGGCGGACCGCTTGCTCGTCATCCAGCGAGACGGTGTAGATTTGGCAGGCATCGAGGAGAATTGGACCAACATTACGACCACCAGCGATGTTAGCAACATCGGCACACTCCAGCACCTGCGCATCCGCGTAACGGACCCCGCCTCGGGCGCGGCCGGCGACAATGTCGCCCTGACCGTCATCGATTCTTCCGGCGCTTTCGCGGGCAGCCTCACCGTTTACAAGGAGGATTACCCCTCGGGCTATGCGCTCAAGACACGCGTCGTTGACGCCAATGGCGTGGTGCGCTACGACGACGGGGAAAGCCGGTTCCAGCAGGATATGCCGAGTATGTTCTGGGTGAATGCCATGTCCCCTGAAACCCTGTTTGAATCCGTGGTACAGGCGGCGAAGAAACCGGCGTCCTTCCAATTCACCCAGAGTGGTTGGAACGGTGCCTACACCGCTTCCTTCATTGAGCACAGTTCCGGGACACCGTCGGGCTCGAGCGGCCAGGACGTCATTCCATTCCTGCTGGAAACCCAAACAGGCCGCGTCATCTGGAACGCCAACCACCAACAGTTGCCGGATCAAGATTTGATGCTTGAACACGGCGCCGTCGTAGCCGTCCAGGACGATGGTGCCGTCTTGTTGTCGGGCCCAGCTGTGGACATTCGCAAGGGACCCTCCACCACCCTGCTTCGCATCGACATGCCTGGCATCGCCAGTGACGAGGTGACAAGGTCCGGCGGGGGAGTCGTCACCTCGACACTTTCAGGTCAAGGAGGGACCTCCCTACGCGCCCTGGCCCCGCACTTCATCATCAACCTCACCACCAACTACCCCATGGCATGGAACACATGGTGGAACGACCATCTACGAAACAGCGGCCTCGACGCAACATCTGGCGAGTACGTTGTGACCACGGGAAGCGGCTGGTGCAAGGTCGCAATTTACGGTTCGGACGCCGCGGTCACTTCGACGGCGCTGGACGTGACTGCGACCATTGCTTCGACCGACGTTGCGATTCGATTCGAGGCATAACATGACGCCGGACCGAGCTAAGCCATCACGCCAGACGACGCGCGCTGTCGCGCGGCAACTGCGCCGACGCAAGAGCGATGGCACAGCCAACAAGCGACCCATGGCGCGGCGACTTGGGGGCCCTACGACGAACGGATCTGGCGGCAAGGCCAACGGCAGTAGCATCGATGCCGAGCCGATTGAAGACGACCTGCCACCAATGGAAGACGACGGCGAGGGTTCTGCGCGCACCGCCGCATGGGCGCGCCAAATCGCCAAGCTCCGCCGTGAGTCAGCCGAGCGGGAAGCCAAGCGCATGGCAAGTGAAGCCAAGCGCATGATGCGGGAGGCCAAGACCGTTCGCCGGCGCCAAGACGCTGCCAAACGACACCGCCAGCATGTCCAGGACCATGCTGATGAATTTGGCCTCGACCCGACCCGCAACGTGCTTGACATCCCCGAGATGAAAGTTCACGAAGTTGAACACCATCTGCGGATGGAGCGCGGTGGCAACGCCGCTGTGCGCATCGTGCGCGACACCCAGGGCGACCGTTTTCACTACGAGGTCCACGAGCCACAACTTACGATTCTTGAAGGCGAAGTGCTAGCCTTCCTGCGAGATACACTCGTTCGCACCTTGCCCGCCAAACCCCCCAGCAATGTGGACGCCGAGGAAGTGCTACACCAGGAAATCACGCAGGCCATCACCAATCATAGCGTCGTCGTGGACGACGTTGCCGAAGAGCGCATTCGCTACTACCTCGTGCGTGATTTGCTCGGCTTCGGCCCCATTGACTTGTTGATGATGGACCCCGAAATCGAGGACATTAGTTGCGATGGCCCCGGCGTGCCTGTGTACCTGTACCACCGCAAGCATGCCAGCATTCCCACCAACGTCATCTTCGAGGAAGAACGCGGGCTCGACCGGTTCGTGATTCGCATGGCCCAGCGCAGCGGCAAGCACATCAGTATTGCCGACCCCCTGTTGGATGCAACCCTACCGGACGGGTCGCGGTTGCAAGCCACCCTAGGCCGAGAGGTCACGAGTCGAGGCAGTAGCTTCACCATTCGTCGTTTCCGCGATGAACCCATGACGCCGCCCGATCTGATGCGGTTCGGGACATGGACGGACAAAATGGCAGCGTGGTTTTGGTTCCTCATGGACCAAGGCGGCAGCCTGCTGATGGCGGGCGGCACTGCTAGTGGAAAGACCACCACACTAAACGCGGTCTGCCAGTTCATTCCCCCCGAACGCAAAGTCATCAGCATTGAGGACACCAGGGAAATCAATCTCCGGCATGAAAACTGGATTGCCGGCATCACGCGCTCAGGGTTTGGGTCACGCGATGCCCGCGGGCGGCGCGCCGGGTCAGTCGACATGTTCGACTTGCTAGCAGCAGCTCTGCGTCAGCGTCCCGAGCACCTGCTCGTGGGTGAGGTTCGTGGCGCCGAGGCCCAAACACTGTTCCAGGCAATGGCAACGGGTCACGCCGTGGCCAGCACCATGCACGCCGACTCCGTGGCAAGCGCCGTTTACCGCTTGGAAAACGAACCCATCAACGTGCCTCGGCTGATGTTGCAAACCCTCGACGTGGTGGCGATTCAGCGGCAAGTGCGTGTTGGTGGCCGCATTCAACGTCGCGTCACGGAGGTGACGGAAATCATTGGCTTCGAACCGGACACGGGCGACCTACTGACCAACACGGTCTTTGAGTGGGACCCTGCTGGCGACGAGCACCGCTTCATGGGCAAATCGTACTTGCTCGACCGGGTTCGCCAGCACGCGCTCGATTCGGAGGCGGAAGTGGAAGCCGAATGGAAACGGCGCGCCGAGCTGCTGGAAGCACTCCGAAATAATGGTCGCACGGACTTGCCCCACGTGGCTGCCGTTCTGCACCACTACTACAACGACCCCTCCGAAGCGCTCCAAATGGCTCTCGGCGACCTGGAAACGCCACTCGATTCGACGGCCCGCCTGGCGGCGACGCCGGCGCAATTGGAGAAGCCGGCCGCCCCGCAATCTGAGTCCGAGGCAACCACCGGCGAGGACGAAGTTGTGGCGGATGACGACGTGCGCAGAGGGTGGATTACGGTACCCGATGCGGAGGAGAAGCCATGGAGCGCAGCCGACGGCCCGGCACCCGAAGCCGACGGGGAAGAAACCTTGCCCGATGTCCTGGAAATCCTTGGTGCCGAGGAATCGGCAGACCCCGATGCAACGCCGCTGGCAAGCGACGAACCTTGGGGCCGAGGCGAGTCGGCCAGCAGCAACCAGGCATCCCGATCATCCGAAATTGAAATCGGGGGCGGAGATGATATGCCGGAGCTAGAAGGCCTTGATGCCGTCATCAATCCGGGCGACGAATCGTCAAGCCAATGGACGGCTGTTGAAGACCCAGCAGACGCCGACCGGCAGGGCGCCGCAAGTGACGCTGACGCCGACGAAGACGAAACGCCGCAGGAGGGCTTGGCCGACCGGCTCGCACGCGGTGCGAAGACAGGCAAACGCGACTCGGGCGACGATGAGGAGGCAAGCGGCCCATGAGCATGGACGGCCTGCACCGCACCGCCTACCGCGTGTTGGGGCGACACGGCCGTCGCGCCGCCGCCGACAACCCCCACCTAGGAATTGCCCTCGAACGGGCCCACATTACGCTGCGCCCAGAAGTTTACCTGGCAACGCTGCGCTTGTTGGTGTTCATATCCCTCGGCCTGGGGCTTCTGGCGCTCGGCATGCTGGTGGGCCTACAGGTAGCCGGCGTCCTGGGAGGCCCAGCAGCCGCCTGGATTATTCTCGTCCCCTTACCTTTCGTCATGGCCACCACAGCCCACTTCTTGGGTCGCCTCTGGCCCGATCTTCGCGCCCGTGGCCGTGCGCGTGACATCGACGTGCGCCTACCGTACGCGCTCAACTATGTCAGCACCATGGCGGCCGCCGGCGCCAGCCCCGATGCGATTCTACGTGGCTTGTCAGGCCAGGACATTTACGGGGAAGTCGCACAGGAAGCTGCTTGGCTGGTCCGCGACATGGACCTTCTGGGCGCCGACTTGCTGACGGCGCTGGGGAAGGGCATTGACCGGAGCCCCAGTGCCAAGTGGCAAGACCTGCTCCAAGGTGTTGTTACCGTGCTCACCGGTGGCGGCGACCTGAAAGCATACTTTGCCAGCAAGGCGGACCAGTTTCTGTACGAGAATCGCCAGGACCAGAAAAAATTCCTGGACAGCCTCGGCGTTCTGGCCGAGAGCTTCGTCGTCGTCGTGGCCGCAGCCCCCCTATTCCTGCTCGTCATCCTCAGTGTCATGGGCATGCTGGGAGGCAGCGCGGACCACGCCCTTCGTATCGGCTACATGATGATTTTGCTGCTGCTACCCGCCGCACAAGCCGGCTTTGCCTACACAATCCATGTCATGACTCCGGAGGCCTGACGTGAACCGGCAGCGCGCAGCCAGCTTCGTTTTGCTCTCCGGCGGACTCATGTTTGCGGTGGGCACGGGCGCGGCGTGGACGCAATGGCTGGGCTGGACGCCGATTCTGCAAGCCGCGGGCATTGGCCTCGTGGCCCTGGCCGCCATGCTCGCTCGAAAGCTCCGCGTGCCTTCTGACCCCGACCGTGAGGCGGAACGCCATCGCTGGCAAGTTCTCAAGCTCGTCAGCGTCGTCCTCAACTTCCTGACGGTCATGGGCCTCGTGGCCATCGTGCTAGCCATCGAGCTAGAGGCCGGCGCCATTGATCGCGTGGTCAGCAGGGAAACAGTCGCAGCCTTCAGCCACGTCCTAAGTCTGCTTCTCGTTGCGGTCGGAGGCTACGCGCTTTGGCACAGCCTCCATGCGCCGCTGACCGTTCACCGCAGCACGGCCACGCAAGTCGGCCACGTGATTCTCGCGGTGCTGGTCGGCGTCTTAGCATTCTTAGCTGCCTGGTTGGCAACGGGACGGGGCGTGCCCGGCACAGGCCTCGGCATGAAGGATACGCCCGTACTCATCCTCATCGCGGTGACGCTGCTGGCCTTGGACCTGTTTCTGGCCCGCAGCATTCCGACCCTCTACATTTTGCTGGCTGCCGAACGCGACGTGTACGGCGGCGCGACCTACTTTAGTCGCAGCAAGTCAGTGATTGCGCCGACCCTGGGTGGCCTGGCCCTGTTGTTGGCCGGCTTCCTGGCGTTTCTCGTAGCCGGCAACCAACGCCTGCAAATCTTCCGCGGCAGCACGGACCCAGCTTTCCTGGTGCTGTCCATCGGGACGGGGATGGCAATGCTGGGCGCGTCGGTTGCCGCTTGGCGCTTGGCGCGCCGCAACGACGACATGCCGTTGTACCAGGCGCAGAGCTTGGCGAGGGACCGGACGGCCACCACCCTACTTGCCGTCAGCATGGTGCTGTCAACCACCATTGCCGTTTTCGCCATGCTGGCTCGACTCGAGAAGGGCCCCACTTGGCTTGCCCCAACGGCAAGCGTGGATCTTTTCGTCCTTGCCCTCATCGTCGCCATCGGCCCCTACGGCGCTTACGCTGCCCGCGAATATGCCCGCGTGCGTCGCATGGAAGAGCGCTTCCCCGACCTGCTTCGTGACTTGGCTAGTAGCCACCAAGGTGGACTGACGTTGCCCCATGCCGTCGAGGTTGCCGCGCAAGGTGACTACGGCGACCTGAGTCCCGAGATTCGCCACATGAGTCGGCAACTGAGTTGGGACGTTCCTTTCGGTGATGCGCTCACAGACTTGGCGACGCGTGTATCCACGCCCCTCGTTCGACGCGCAGTACACGTGATTCTGGAAGCAGACCGCAGCGGAGGTAACACCAGCGACGTGCTTCTGGCGGCGGCGCGCGACGCGCGTGAAATCAAGAACCTCGAGAATGAACGGCGCGTCAACATGACGCTTTACACCATGATTCTGTACATCACGTTCGGCGTTTTTCTTGTGGTCACAGCCATCCTGTACGGCCAATTCGTTCCCCAGATTATCACCAGCGCCGAGGCAACGGCGGGCACGCCGGGCCTCGACATTGATGCAGCGAGCAAAGAGGAGTATCGCACATTCTACTATCTAGCGGCGGTCGTCCAAGCCGTCGGCACCGGCATCGTGGCCGGCAAGATGGGTACGGGGCGCGTCGTCCTCGGCCTGCCCCACAGTACCGCCATGGTCGCCATTGCAGCGGGAGTGTTCCTTGTCCTGGCGTGATAGTCAAGCGGAGGCCCTTGAGGCCCTTCGCCAGGCCCAGCCGGACGTGTCTGTTGCAGGCCAAACCGCAGCAATGGGCCAGCCCGCCGACGACCGGTCTCTCGGCCCTAAACCCGAGGAGGCCACCCCTGGGCGCGCCAAGCACCGCTGCCCTACCGCCTACCGCTTTGCGGCTGCGCATGGCACCGTGCTACCGTGCCCCGTCGCACAAGGCGAGCCCACGGGCCACCCAGGCCACGCGCAAGCCGACCCTTCCCCCATGCCCGTCAATGGGACCAAACCCCGTGTCCCCTTGTCCCCTTTTCCCCAAGTTCCGCGGCCGACACGCCCATACCGGTGGCCGCCAAACCATAGTTGACCAGGAGGTCCAAGATGCAAAAACAACGAACCATCCGCAAGGACGAAGAAGCTGTATCCCCCGTGATTGGGGTGATCCTGATGGTCGCCATCACCGTGGTGCTGGCAGCCGTGGTCTTCGTGCTCGTAAGCGATATGGGTGGAGACACCCAAGACCAACCCAAGGCTAGTTTCCAAACCGACAAATCCGGCGCTGGCGGCGATATCCGTATCGTCAAAATCAGCAACGGACCCATTGCGGTCAGTGACGTGACCGCCACCGGCGGCACCTGTCAACTGAAAGACGCAGGTGGCACCAACAAGACAACCGGCAACCTAGCAGCCGGTGATTACTGGGACTGCGCAGCGGATGGTTCCGTGAGCATCGTCCACACGGCAACCGACACGCTGCTGTACCGCGACGATATCTGAGCAGTCCTCTGATCCCGCACCTACGGACCTCTTCCTCTTCCTCTCCTTCTTCCAACGCGGGAAACCAAAACGTTTCGGCCCGGAGGGGCAACTGCCGTCGTGGCAGCTCGACATGGCTGGCTTGAGAAGCCAGTTCCTCAAGGTAGGGAAAAGAGAAAGAGATGCCTTGCCGGCTTACAAGTCGACGACTTCGACTGTCAAGGTGCGCTTGCCAACGGCGCCTTCGGCCATCATGCCGCCGCCGCCTTCGGGGCTCACGTACGCTTCCACGTCGGCCTTCACTTCGATGGTGATGGGTGCTCCGGCACCGGCGCTGGGGCTGATGCTGTGCCAGGTGAAGGCGTTGGCGTTCTTGGTGGCCAGGTATTGCTCCATGGTGACGTTGTTGTATTCGTCGTCCTCGGGGTCCTCGTACACGGTTTGACGGTGCACCCGGTCGCAGAACGTGATGCGGCCATCGTCGCCGCCAATGCCGACTTCTTTACCGTCAATCTCAATCCACACGTGGATGGCCGCCCGGGCCTCGCTGGTGGGTTGGAAGGCTTCGTCGTAGGTGCTGCTGGTGACCATCGTCCACAAGGCACATTCGAGGGTGACACTCAGCAGGAGGTCCTTGGGGTCGCTGAGCTTCATGGTGGTGGACAGAATCGTGACCCCTTCATCGCCACCGTCCATCAAATCAGCGTGCAAGAACTCAACCGTGCTGCCGTCGATGTGGGTCTTGTTGGCCGCGTTGTTGTTGCCGCCGCCGGCGTTCGCCAGCGGGCTGGCCAAAAGGAGGTTCGCGACAAGCAGTGCTGCCACGAGACCGGTTGCTACTAGGGTAATCTTGGTGTGCTTCAACGAATCCACCTGGAGCGGCCACGCGGGCCGACGCGTATAGGGACTACGGTTACTGGCGGCGCGGCGTTTTTCTGCTTGGCCGCGCGTCCCATGTCATGGCCCGCATCCTGGTGATTGGCCCCGGCGCCCTTGGCATCCCCACCGCCATCCGCCTGCATGATGCAGAACACGACGTCGTTCTGGGCGTACGCGATGCCAAAAAATCCGCCTGGCTGGAACGCAACCGCGTCCGCTACACGGCCCCCGACGGGAGCATCCGCCACGTGGGCATTCCCACAGCCCATGTGCCAGATGGCCTAGACCCGTTCGACATCATCATCCACACCACGAAGTGCAGCGTGGCGCCCGCCGTGTTGGAGCACTGGATGCCCGCCCTGGCGCACGACGGCGTCGTGGTTCCCTTCCAAAACGGCTTGATGGGCGACGCGCTTCGGCAAGTGGCCGGCGACCGCTTCGTAGAGTGCAGCGTCTACTGGCCTGCTACGTTGCTGGAACCGGGCCACAGTCATATGACCGCCGACGGGCACAACCTGCTCGGCCCGTGGCCGCGCGGCGCGCCAAGCCCCCATCACAAACATGTTGCCCACGTTTTGTCTGCCGTGGTTCCAACCGACACCCATGACGACATGCGCGCCGTCAAATGGACCAAGCTCATCCTCAACAGCGCCATGACCAGCCTCGGCGTCGTGCACGGCGGCACCATGCGGGACATGATGGCGCACGGGCCCACTCGCAAGGCGTTTCTTGCCGTCATCCGCGAAGGCCTCGAAGTCATGAAGGCGCTTGGCATCGAGCCTGTCACGGTCGGCAATGCCAAACCCAAGCTGCTGGCGGGCCTCCCAGGTCCCGTGGCCCAGGTGGTCCTCCAGGCCTTGGCCAAGAAATACGGCGACTACCAGTCGAGCAGCGCCCAGTCCCTGGCTCGCGGCGAATCCACAGAAGTGGACTACCTCAACGGCGTCATAGCGCGCTATGGCAGCGAGCAAGGCGTTGCCACGCCCGTGAACCGCGCGGTCGTTGCAACGGTGCACGCTATCGAATGCATGGAGGTCGCGCCAGGTCCGCAAACCGTGGAATCCATGCTGGCTGGCGCGTCGGCAACGCCTTCAGCTCCCCTCTTAGTGTCAACGCCATGAAGGACGACTTAGCAATCCTCGTGGACGGCGATCAATTGCCGCCGGGGGGCTTGCCAGCACTCATCAAGCGCCTGCAGCGCAAGTGGCAGGTCAGTGAGCGCGTCATCGTCCGCAACTGGCGGAGCACCAAGGATCAGAAGGAGTGGCGTGCCTTCGCCGCCGACCATGGTTTCCGATTGTACCAGCGTGACCCCGTCGCGACTGGCAAGAACGCCGCCGACATCGAACTCGCCGTCACCGCCATGGATTTGCTGCATGAACGCGGCATCCGCGCCTTCTGCCTCGTCACGGGGGACTCCGACTTCACGCCCGTGGTTGAGCGCCTTCGGAGGGCCGATTGCCATGTAGAGCAAGTGCAGCCCACGGAACTGGCAGCGGACGGCGCGGCCAGCAAGACCCGGCGCAGCCGTCGCCCGGCCAGCCGGTCCGCGACGAGCACGGACGCCGCACCGGCAGCAAGCAAGCCGCGCGTCGGCCGCGGCAGGCGCAAGCGCGGAGGCGCCGACAACGCCGCCAAGGAGCCCGCCTCGTCCGCCGCGAAAACGCCTGCCCAAAAGCGCGACGCCAGCAAGGGCGCAACGACCGCCCGGGTAGCAGTGGGCCGCCGCGGCGCGCAAGCGCCAATTGGCCTGTCGGACAAGCAAATCGAGGATTTGCGAAACGCGTACCGGCGGCATGTACGCCGGGCCATTGATGCGTTGATGAAGCGAGGTGACCACCAGCGCGGATGGGTCAGCGCCAACCGCGTTGGCAGTATTCTTGGCGAAGAGGGCGTCCGCCGCGAAAACCACGGCTTTGCCAAGACCCGCCCGTTACACCGCGTCCTTGAAGACCTAGGTTTTGCCACCGAGCAAACGGAGACGGGCGGCTACCAAGTGAAGATGGAATAGACGGCTGAGGCCGCCCAGGCGGGTGCCATCGGGAATACCTCGAGATCTGCGTGGCCTATCCCACGACTTGTTCCCACTTCTTCAGTTCCAGAACGCTGGACAAGGTCTTGCCCCGGCGAATCTCTTCCCGCAGGCGATTCTCCTTCTCTTTCACTTCGAGGCTTCGGTTGGCCACCTCTTGTGCGTCCTCCTGCGGCACGACGACGACGCCCATGTCATCGGCGATAATCCAGTCGCCCGAGCGTACCGTTTGGCCACCGCACGTGATTTCGAGGCCAATTTGTCCGTGGCCTTTGGGTTCGCCGGCGTTGGGTACAATCCAGCGACTCCACAGGGGAAATTCCATGTCACGGATGTCGTCAATGTCGCGGACGGCTCCATCGGTGACCATGCCCGCGATGCCCTTCAGCTTGCATGATTCGCTTGCTAATTCACCCCACATGGCCGTCTTGCCGCCGCGTTGGTCGATGACGATGACCTGACCTGCCTCGGCTACATCGATGGCTTCGACGGTCTTGGCCCAGTCGCCGTCGGCCGTGAATACAGTAACCGCTTGGCCTGCGATGCGGGCGCCCGTTTGGCGGGCAAGAATGCCGGCATCCATGGCGCCTTTGCGGTGCATGGCATCGCTGATGTTACTCGTTGAGCATTGTTCAAACGCCTCCCTGAGGTGGTCTTTGGAGTAGCGTTTGAAGTGCTCGGCCGCGATGACGGATTCGTCGCGAATCGCTGTGACCAGCTTGGCCGCTTCCGCTTGCAGATCAGGAGCCTTGGTCAGGGCCCCGCCCACGATGACGATGCTGGCACCCGCCGAGATGCAGGGGCCCGCAGTCTCGGTATTGAGGCCGCCGGCAACCATGATGGGGATGTTGACGGCGTCAGCCACTTCTTTGAGGATGTCCAAGGGACTTGCCCCGACCATTTGGTCGTCAATGCCCATGTGGAGGCAGACGTAGTCACAGCCCAGCCGTTCCGCGTCCTTGGCGCGCGCCACCTTGTCGGCGACGCTGATGAGGTCCATGTAGACCTTGGCACCGTACTTGCGGGCTGCCTTCACCGCGTCCTCAAATGTTTCGTCACTGGCAGCGCCGAGGATGCCTACTACGTCGGCACCCGCCTTGGCCGCAATCTCGGTCTCGAAGGCCCCCGTATCCATTGTCTTCATGTCGGCGACAATCGTGCAGTCGGGAAACTCCTGCTTGAGACGTCGAACCGCGTCAAGGCCTTCCGCTTTAATGAGCGGCGTGCCGGCTTCCAGCCAGGTGGCGCCACCAGCCACCGCTTCGCGGGCGTAGCCAAGGGCGCGGTCCAGATTCACCTCATCGAGGGCAATCTGGAGGTGGGTTTGGTGGCGCGTTGCCGCCTGAGCCATGGCGAGGCCACTCGGCAGGCTGGCTTCAAGGTTGGGGGCGCCGAGGGTCCGCTAGGGCTGCTGCCGCTACGTCCTTGGCAATGCGGCTTGGGCGCCGCCGTGCGCGGCGGCGCGCCCGGCCACCCCACCGCCTTGCCCTGGCAGGTGGCGGCTCCACAGCAGCAGCCGCCGTCGTGCTGCAAGCCACTGCTGGTGGCTCCGACTCTTCGCAACTAACGGGAAGCGAGACAACAAAGCGGGCCCCGGCGCCGGGCTTGCCGAAGGCCCGAATGGATCCGCCGTGCCGCTCGGCGATACGCTTGCATGCCGCTAGGCCAATGCCGCGACCTTCTTGATCCTCGGAATCATCAAGCCGGTGGCCTTCGATGAAAAGGCCCGCCGCGTCGTCCTGGGCAAAGCCTCGGCCGTTGTCATCAATGGCTAAGCTCCAGGTTTGGTTCCGGCGAATGGCCCAGATTTGAATGCGAGGTGAGATGCCAGGGCGCGCGTACTTGATGGCGTTGTCAAGCAGGTTCTGGAACAGTCGCTCCAAGTGCCCAGGGTGACCTTGAATGGTGGGTAGATGCGCTACACGGACCCTCCCCTTGGCGCCGTGCAGCCGGCCCTGGATATCCTGCAAGACGCCCTGGACAAGTTCGTCGAGGTCCACTTGCTGGCGCCATGCCTCGCCACCAGGACGGTTCTCGCCCGAATCGCTCAGCAGTTCGCCGATGCGCTGGTCCATGCGGTCGATGCTACGGGCCATGCGCGCCACTCGCTCCTGTTGTCGCACGTCATCCGGCAGGGTTCTCGCCATGATGTCTAAGTTGAGTCGAAGCGTGGACAAGGGGCTGCGAAGGTCGTGGCTCGCTACGGCGGCAAAACGACCAAGGGCAGCATTGCGTTCCTTGAGCCTACGACGACCCGTCTCCAGCTCCGCGAGGAGGTCGTCGAACGCTCCAGCCAAGCCGGCAACCTCGTCCGTTCCGCGCATGTTGATGCGCGTGGTTAGGTCGTCTTGGTGCCTGACGGTCTGGACGGTTTCCGCTAGGCGCCGCACGCGGCCGGTGACGGTGGCTCGGACCCAAAAGGCGGCGACTGCCACGGCCGTGATGGTTGTGACCAAACCGAGCGTAACAAGCAGGCGAATAGCGGCTTCGCCCTGGATGAAGGCGGTTCGCTCGCCATGGACCGTGACAAGCAAGTCCGGTGTTCCCGGAGCGCCGGCCATGGTGAAAGATGCAGCTTGCCGTGCATCAACCTGGGCCACTTGCAGACCCGGTTCGCGGTTGACGGGCGCTGCCGCTAACCGAATTTCGCGATCGAGATGACCCTCCATGGCCTCAATGTAGGCGGTGCCCATGGGGCGGGCCGCAACAAGCACAGGCGCCGACGCGTCGTTTCCGAACGAGAGCCGATAGGCGCCCAGCATGACGGGTCCTTCCTGGCCAACCAAGATTTGTTTTCCTAGCTGGAAGGCGCCAAGACCTGACCAATCAATGGCGGCAACTTCGGCGCGGTGCAGCAAGCTTTCGTTGACGAACCTGCCCGTCTCGTCATCCAGTCGCCACCCCATCACCGTTCCGTCGGGCCAGACAAAGTACACGCTCTCGACGCCATTGGTTGACGTGAGAGAGGCCCCCACCTGTTCGACGAGGCTCATGCCTTGGGCCGCGCCGCCACCCTGGGGGGCTTGGTCGGTGCCAGCGAACAGGACCGTCGAGACTGACGCCATTTCCCGGGTCGTCCAAGCCAGCGCGTCCAAGTCACCCTGAATGGCCTGCTCAACCGTTCCTGCGTCAATCACCGCGATGCGATGGTCGGCGTCATTGTTGCTTTGCTCCATCAGGAAGGCTGCGCTGGCGAGTGAAACGGATAGGGAGACTGCCAAGGCCCCGGCCAGAATGGCCGTCGTTCGGCCCGTCAATGTCAGGGCCAAGGAAGCCCCCCGCGTGCCGCCAGCACACTAGTGACTCTGGAGTTTAGCTATGAAGGGGCGTCGGGGCGGACGTATCGGATTTGGCCGCGCCGGCCCTTGGCCTCAAGGCCTCAGCGCCAGTAGGCCTAGGGAGGCCACCGCCACGCCAGCCGCTAGGCCCAGAAGTCCCCCGACAATCAGGTACAGGCGCGCCACTTCATCGGAGGGCGTCGCCGAGACCCGGTCCCAAGCCGTCGGCGAATCGGACGCCGGGCTAACTCCCCCGTCGGCCAAGAGGGCGAGTCCCCTTGCCGTCCAATAATTCTCCAACGCGTCCAAAGGCTCCAGACCTTCCGCCAATTCAATCATGCTCACGCTGGGCACCGGCTCGACGCCTTGGGCACGGGCTCGTGCAACCGCGTCGGCGGCGCCTTGGCGCGAGGCATCAAGAACGCTGGGCGCCAAGCCGGCGCTGGCAGTTTGTACGGCAATGCTGGCCTGGGCTTGGGCTGCGACGGCAGCAAAAATGGCCTCGGGGAATCGGTCAGCATCGGCAGCAGCCTGCGCCGCTTGCAGGCTGGCCGCGGCATCTGGAACTGCTCCCACCACGGCTTGCGCATAGCCGACAAGCTGGGTTGCCTGGCCCAGAGCATCGGCGACGAGCACGCCCACGTCCACGACAGGGCCTGGCGAAGCAAGGCCTGCCCACCAGGTCACGGTGTCAACGCGTTCGAGGCAGAAACTAGCCTGAAAGAGAGCTTGGTGCCAGTCTTCGATGCTGCGGGCACGATCCAAGCTTGCTTGCGCTTGCGCGGCCAAATCAAGCGCTCCGCGGGCCCGTTCTTGCGCCGACCCGTGCGCGTACAGGTCGCCAAGGTTGCGCGTGGTGAGCCCGCCAGCAAAGGCCGCAGCTGCAGAGGCGGCGTCCCAGCAGGCGTCAACGGACGCTTCGATGGTGGCGGCTGCGTTCTCGGCATCCTGCATGGCATCAAGTCGTTCCACGTAGCCAATCCAAATGCCGCCCTGAAACGCCATGGTCGCCCCCGAGTAATACGTGGCATTTTCCACGAAGGCCCGGGCGGCCCGGAGTCGATCGTGAGCGGTTTCGAGTGCCACTTGGCGTTCGCGCGCCGTGGCGCTGCTTCCACGGTCCACGGCATCGGTGGCCGCGGTGGCAGCATCAATGCGTGCCTGCAAGGCGGCCACTTGGTCAGGCACGGATGGCACCAGGAGGTCAACGTAGCGACTGGTGTCAGGGACCGGTGCATCCGGCCGTTGCAGGGCGATGCCCGTTGCGCCTTCCAGAAGATCGTGCAGCGTTGCTGCGGGACCGCAGGTGATGCCGAGGTTGTCGCAGTGCGTGTCCATTGTGTAGGTACTAACGCGCCCGCGGCTGTCGGCGGCGCGAAATTGGTCTTGTCCAGCCGGGTAGAATATGCGTAAGATGCCGGCATCAGCCGCCCCTTGTGCCTTCTGGGGAATGCCCCCCACGGGGCCAATGGTACCATCGGGGTTGATGGTGCCCGTGGCTGCCACCCGATCGTCCACGCGCCACAAGTCGTCCGGTTCGACCAGATTGTGCAAAGCGACCGTCATGGCGAGTGCCATGACCGCCCCCGCGCTGGGGCCGCCCACGACGGCCGATTCGCTTCGAAACGTGACAAGAAAATCGTACTGGCGCCAATCGACGCCCAGTGTAGCCGCGGCGACGCGGGCGGCCAGCCGGGCACTGCCTTGCATGTCGGCTTGGGCCAGCGGCTTGGTGTCAACGAACACATCTCCTGAGCCGTCGGCCAGCACCATGGCTTGGACGCTGGCGGCGTGGCCAACCAGGGAGCCGTCCTGCAACTGGGCGACGGCTAGCGCCGCAACGGTCACGGGTTCGGAGCGCTCAATGGTCGCTGCTTCCGCACTCAGTGGCAGGCCACCCACCAGGAGGGTAATGGCAACTCCAACCAGCCAAGAGTTGGCACGGGCGCGAGGATGCACGCGGTGGCGAGCCCCACGGGGGCCTTAGGGGTTGACCGTCGCACGGGAAAGGCACGTTGCGCATGTCACGGCCAGCCAGGCCGCGTCGGGGGCCAAGGCCAAGAGGGCGCGCTGGGTGGCCGGAGCGTGCAGTGGACCCGTCTTGGCCTCACGCTTCTCATTCCAACGCAGTTTGCCTTCGCACTGCTGGCTCTTTTGGCCGTGCTTGGTGTCGAGGGCGTCCAAGCCATTGGTGGGGCCCTGGCGGTCGCGGGCACCCTGAGCCTACTGGGCCTCATCGTCTTGGTCCTGGTGACATGGAAATCACAGGCCAAGCGCCTGTGGGTGGCGTCCGGCACCGCCACGGCTCTGCTGGGCCATTACGTGGTGGATTTGTTTGCGCCCTCGGTGGCCCCTAGCATGATCTACCTAGGCACCGGCATCGTAGCCGGCTTTGCCGACCGGCGCACCGCCATTGCAGGTGCATTTGCGGCGGCCGGCGCAGCCCTTCGCGAGGTGGCACCATCGGCTGGCAATCTCCTGTTGGCAATTGGCGCGGCCGCCCTTGGCGTCCTGCTCATCCTCGTCGTGCGAAATCCGATGGAAGATGACGCGGGCGACGAGGGGGCGGCGCCTGAGGACGCGTAACGCGACTTAGGCCTGAACTACGCGAGGTCTTGATCCACGCACGTCCAATTGGCTGGCTACCGCCTGGACCAATTGCGGCGTCACGGCGCCTGCTGGTACCGGCAACACTTGCGGACGCTTCCATTGTTGCAGGCTCCAATAATACGGGTTGGCCGCTGGCGTCTTGGCGAACCCGCGAGGGGCCAGAATCAACAGTTGGTCCTGCGCGCGGGTGAGGCTGACATTAAGGCGCCTGTGGTCCTCGTGCGGCTTGCGCGGCACCTGCGTCGTGAGGTCATACAGGATGACGCGCCGTTCGCTCCCCTGGAAAGCGTCCACGGTACTGGCCGTGATGTCGCCGGCCATGCCCTGAAGCGGCAACGCGGCCAATGCGTCTTCAAACAGCCGCGCCTGGCGCCGGAAGGGACTGATGTATCCGATGTCCTCGGCCGTCAGTCCGTGCTTGGTGACCAATTCTTGCAAAATGGTCAGGGCCACGGCTACGTTGCCCGGGTGCGTCCAACTGGTACCTACTCGGCGCTCGCCGCCAAGGACATTGGTGGTGTCAATCCAAGCGACGGGGCGCGTCACCGGGTGACTGAATAGCTCCGGCGCGGGCGGCGGCCCAGCGGGACGCTGGTCGGTGACGAGCCCTCCATAGACCGCGTCTCGACTCCACTCGTAAATGTCGGGCCGGCAACGAAACTGTTCGTCGAGCAACACCAGTAGGTCACCCCGCGCTTGCTGCAACCGCTCGAAGGGACTCATGGTGTAACTGGGCTTGTTTTGGTAACGGCGCGAACGCACAATGGGCGGCAACTGCATGTGGTCGCCGACCAAGAGGAGCCGGCGCCCGGCGGCTCGGGCCAGGGCAAGCTTCGGCTGGAGATTCATGCCAGCTTCATCCACGATGACGAGGTCGAAGGGGCGGAAATTCATGTCTCGATAGTGCACGAGGGCGTTGGCCAGTGCGTCGAGCGTCATGCCGACCACAGGTCGCTCGTTGGAGATGGCATCCCACAAGGGGACCAGCGGCGGCGCGGTTGCCGGGTCGCTGCCTTCTGGGGGTTCGTCCACCACGAAGTCGGAAATGCGGGCGGCCAGGTGAGCCGTGTCCCCGGCCACCGTGTTGACATCGCCAATGCGGACGATTCTGGGCTCCAAACGACCGTCGTCCTTGATGGCCTTTCGAAGCGCATTGTCAATGGCGACGTGGGTGTGGCTGGCGACGAGCACCGACTGGCCGCGCGCAACCGCATGCCGAATAATGCGGGCAATCACGGTGGTCTTACCCGTCCCCGGCGGCCCCTGAACCAGCATCAGCCCGTCTTCAGCCATGGCCAAGGCTCCTTGGACCGCCCGTGCCTGCATGGGCCTGAGCCCCGAGACATCGACCGGCCGCGGGTTGGGGTCGCGGCGCGGAATGCGCGGTACGCGACTCGGCTCATCCAGATCGCTCACGCGAGCGTCCAAGCGAGACACCAGGAGAAAGGCCTGCAGAAGCGTGCGATAGAGCGTTGCAGACGTACGTGGAGCAATGGTAATCTCCACGCCACGACCGAGCCGAATCCACGAGCCCGCCGTAACGTCGAGAATGGCGGCATCCTTGCTTCGCCGGTGGACGCGGACTTCGGCTTCTTCCTTGACCCCGGCCGGTGCCCGGGCCAGGCGCGCATCCAGCGTGCTGCCACGCGCCAGGCGGCGAGGATCTCCCTCAGTGACCTGCACATGAAGTCGTACGCCGACGCCTCCTTCGCCTCGGCTTGCCTCCAGCACCGACACCGTCACCGCCTCCTCGTCGGCCTCCTTTTCCGCCTCCCGAATTTCGTCCTGCAAACATTGCACATGGTCGCGATAGGAGGGCGGGGTGCCCGCCGCGACGGGCAGGGATTCCAAGTGATGACATGACGCGCACGCTGTTACCCGGCGGTGCCCGACGGCCACCGTCTGCGTCGGGTGCTGGCAGCGCGGGCAGGCCACGGCGCCGCCACCGTCTGGGCCACTTGACGCTTGCCACGCGGCCAGGCGACGCGGCCGACCGCACCGCGCCGACTTGTGCCGTAATCCCCGCTGGATGGGCGCCCAAAACGCCTCCACGCGAAGCCTGGCTGCGGGTGAACAGGTCAAGCTTTCTAGCCCATGTTCCAAAGCCGAAAGAGCAGGTCCAAGTGTCAAAGAGCGATGCTGGCGTGGATGCACATGCCACAGCCTGGCCTGCCAGAGGCCGACGATGAAACCCAAGACACCGTCCGCCTCGGCCAAGAAGCCTATCTCTAGGACGCTCCCTTCTCTCTTCCATCGTCAGCCGTGCCCTCAGCCCGTGACGGGCCCTACGCCGCTATGCGCCGTGGGGAAGTTCACCGAATGAACCGGGACGCTGTGGCTGCCGTACAACACTCCCTAACCCACGCGCGCCGCCGCGGCGGCACTCGCTGAGGATTGCTTTCACTCGCCCCTCTCCCCCTCCCCTTACCATGGCTTCATCCATGCTGCGTTGAAGGCTCATGTCGAAACTGCCTCTGACTCAGATCCCCGGCGTTGGTGCAACCAAGGCCCAACGCCTCAACGAAGCCGGTTACCAAACGGTTGCCGACATTCTCGACCTGCCCCCAAGTGAATTAGCAAGCAAAGCCGGCATGACCGATGCCGTCGCTGCAGGCATCATCGATGGCGCCAAGACGCTCCTTGCGGCCACAGGCGGCATCGCCATCGAAGACATCGATGGCATGAACACGGACAAGGCGACAAAGCTGCGTGGCGGCGGCTTCGAGACCGTGGAGGCAATTGCCAAGTCCACGCCGGACGACGTCAAGGCCTTCAGCGGCCTGTCACGCGCGGTCGCCAAGAAGACAATCGAACAAGCGCGAGCGCTCATGGGACTGCCCGAAGATGGATTCGACCCGGCCAGCGCGGGCAGCGACGGCACAACCCCGGAAGCGGCCCAAGAAGAGTTAGTGACCATGACCGTGGACGACCTGCCAGGCGTTGGGCCAGCCACCGCCGACAAGCTCAAGGAGGCCGGCTACGACGAACTCATGACCATCGCCGTCGCCAGCCCCAGCGAATTGGCCGAGAAATGCGACGTGGGTGAAGGCGTAGCCCAGAAACTCATCAACGCCGCCCGCAAGCTAGCCGACGTGGGTGGCTTCGAGACCGGCCTCGACGTGGCCCACCGCCGCACGACCGTCAACAAGATTCACACCGGCTCCAAAGCCTTCGACGAATTGATGGGCGGCGGCATTGAGACTCAATCCATCACAGAATTCTTTGGAGAATTCGGCAGCTGCAAAACCCAATTCGCCCACCAACTGTGCGTCAACGTGCAGCGTCCCGTCGAGGAGGGCGGCCTCAATGGCCATGCGCTCTTCATCGACACCGAGAACACGTTCCGACCAGAACGCATTGAACAAATGGCTCGCGCCAATGGGCAAGACCCAGAAGAGGTGCTTGGTCGCATTCACGTAGCCCGCGCCTTCAACTCAAACCACCAAATGTTGCTGGCAGAGCGCGCTGCCGAGGTGTGCCGCCAACATCCCATCCGGGTTATCGTGGTGGACAGCCTCACCGCCCATTTCCGCGCCGAATTCGTTGGCCGCGGCATGCTCGCCGACCGGCAACAGAAGCTGAATCGCCACATGCATGACTTGCAAAAACTGGCCGGGCTCAATAACGCCGCCGTGATTGTCACCAATCAAGTGAGCGCCAAGCCTGACGCGTTCTTCGGCGATCCCACCCGCGCCATTGGCGGCCACATCGTGGGCCATACCAGCACCTTCCGCATCTACCTACGTAAATCCAAGGGCGGCAAGCGCATCTGCCGACTCATTGACAGTCCGCACTTGCCCGAAGGCGAAGCGGTCTCACAAATCTGCGAGGACGGCATTCGCGACTAGCCAACTCAAGACAACCCCATACGCTGCCTCGCAAGGTTCGTTCACCGCCTTGCGGGGCGGCCTTTTGCAACCTCGCGCCCGGGAATGGCGGCGATTGCGCACCCCCTGCGCGATACGATTTGCGTCACCTACGACGCCCAACAACCACTGATTGAGTGGGCCCGCCCAGATTTGAACTGGAGTCTATACCACCCCAAGGTACAAGGATACCAAGCTACCCTACGGGCCCAAGTGTATCTCTTCGGTGTATGCCTTACTCCGACACCAGGAGATACGTTGACATGCCAACACCAGAAGATGCGGGCACACCAGGGGTAGCCGCCGCGACCCCAGACCCCTTCTTCAAGCTTCGCCAATCGAACGCCAGCAAACGAGATGGCCCGCGCCGCCCACGTGTCCCCCCGAGGCAGTCCCGCGCCCTTATCAGCGGCCCCTAGGTCGCAGCCTCATGGCCAAGGTCGACGTTGACCACGGGCGTTGCATCAGTTGTGCCGGGTGCGTCGGCGTATGCCCCGTGGACACGATTACCCTGTGGGGGGACCACCTGACCATCGCCGACAGCCCCTGTATTAGTTGCGGTCTTTGCATTCAATTCTGCCCCGTTGGAGCGCTCACCGAAGGAGACCTCTACGGCAGCAGCCACGAGCCAAAGCCAGACCGCGTCATCTTGGTGGAGGCCTGAAAGATGCCCTCGCTTGCCGGGTCACCGGCGGACACGACGACCGACAAGCCACTCCAGAACCTTCCGCCAGGAACCATCCCGCGAGCGGTGGACATGGAAGTAGACGCCCTCGTGGTAGGCCTGGGTCCCGGCGGCCTAGTTGCCGCACGGGACTTGGCCCGCCAAGGTTTCCGGGTTCTCGGCATCGATCGCAAGCAAGACATTGGCAGCCCCAAGCGCTGCGCCGAAGGGGTAAGCGACGTTGGCCTCG
The DNA here is from genome assembly GCA_041623215.1 of Thermoplasmatota archaeon. Taxonomy (GTDB): domain Archaea; phylum Thermoplasmatota; class E2; order JACPAO01; family JAHFTW01; genus JBFJXH01. The sequence goes on along the minus strand of JBFJXH010000003.1, from coordinate 12,207 downwards.
CACATTGCGGCGTTGAGCCCGACCCGGCTTGGGCCTACGGCCGCATCGAAGGAGCTGCCCTCTACGCGCCAAGCGGTAAACGGGTCGAAATGACTGGGCCTGATACCCTGGGCTGGGTCATAGAGCGCAAGATTTTCGAGAAACACCTAGCCCGGGATGCCATCTTGGCGGGTGCGAAGCTGATGCCCAAGACACAGGCGGTGGGCCTCCTTCGCGCGCCGTCCGGCCAAGTCGCAGGCATTCGCGCGAGCTTCATGGGCAAGGAATTTGACATTCGAGCCAAGCTGACCATTGGCGCGGACGGCATCGATTCCATGGTAGGCAAGTGGGCAGGCCTTCGAACCCTCAACCGCGTACGCGACTACCACTCGGGATTCCAATATGAGATGGTTGGCCTCACAGGGATTGACGAGTGGAAATGGCTCCACCTCTACTTTGGCGAAGATGTCGCCCCCAAGGGGTACGTTTGGATCTTCCCGAAAGGCGACAATGTGGCCAACGTAGGCATCGGCGTGCTGGCCAAGGAGTCCAGTTGGGGCCTGCGAGCGCAGGACTATCTAGACCGCTGGATTGAATCCCGGCCTGATTTGTTTTCCAAGGCTTCGGTCACTGAGATTAATGGCAGTGGAATCCCAGTTTCAAGCCGCGTCCCCGAGCCCATCGCCGATGGCCTCATGCTGGTGGGCGACGCCGCACAGCTAGTCAACCCGATTCACGGAGGCGGCATCATCATTGCCATGTCCGCCGCCCAAATTGCAAGCCGAGTCGGTGGCGCGGCTCTGCGTAACAACGACGTTTCCAAGGCTGCTTTGCAGCCCTATGTGACGGAGTATTGGAGCACGGGAGAAGGAGCCGTTACTGAGAAACTGTTGCGCCTGCGTTACTTTTCGGAGAATCTCAGCGACAAGGACTTCGAGCGGCTTGCCAGCATTCTGGATGGCGACGTCGTGCTAGAGTTGACCGATGCCAAGTTCCCAACCTTCGTGAAGCTCATGCTGCGTCACTTCCCGAAAATGGCCCCCTTAGTACGCAAGTACATGCTGGCGGTCCGTGATATGGAGGAGGCACAGGCGCTGGCCGAATGGGACGAAGTGGACGAATTGCTGGCCCAAGCGGAAGCACAATTGACGGCGTAGGCTCCGGCCAGGCGGCCGGCCGGCTGCCCGGCGGTGAGCAGCCAGCGCGAAAGCGCGACGTCGCCGAGCTGGGGTCCCGACCATACCGCCTCGACAATCCTTAAACTGGGGCCCAGACCCTTGAGGTCTATGCGCATCGCGGTGGCAGCGATTGTTCTTGTCCTGCTGGGTGCCGGTTGTCTGCAGGAAGAGCCAGCAGGCCGTGACAACGACGCCCCAGAATCGTCAGCCAACGGCCCCGAAGCGAGCGGCGCTGACGAGATTCATTTTGCCGAGTTGGCCAATGCTTTGGTCCGACCCGGCAGCAAATTGTACGCGCCGGATGATTCAGAGGAACCGCGCAATCGGTTCTTGGGCTGCACCGTCAATTTCGTGTTTCTCAATCAAACGGGGGCGGTTTTTGTCGGAACCGCATCCCATTGCCTCATGGGCCAGTCGGTTGGCAGCCCATTCATGATTGCTGGCCAGGTCGCCGCGACAATCCATTACTGTAGCTGGGGTGCATCGGACAATTCGACGATTTGCACCGACAAGCGAGAACTGCAAGGGCTCGGCGGAATCCGACCCGGATTCGAGGATGATTTTGCGCTTCTGGAAGTCGCCCCGGACGCGGTCCAATTGGTGCACCCCGCCGTCTGGAAGTGGGGCGGCCCAACGGGTCTGGCCGGCGATGTGTCTGTCGGTGACCCCGTTGCCACTTACGGCAATTCGGGCCTGCGAGATGCTGGCACGGACGGCGAGACGTTTGATGCGCAAATCGGTACCATCGTTGGCGTGGATGGGTGGACCATCGACATTGAGTTCGAGACCCCTCGTTTACCCGCCGACTCTGGAAGCCCCGTTTTGTCCGAAGACGGAGGTGCGCTGGCCGTCATTCAAACGCTGGGCGCCGCATCCAACGGCGCCGTCGATTTGACCAAGGCTTTGGCCAGCTACGAGGCTTGGTCGGGAGCACCCGTATCATTGGCTACTTGGTCCAAACTGTAGCCAAGAACCGATACTAGCGGTTATTTCGTCGTGGTGTGGGAGTTAGGTAGGAAGACTGCGCAGCCCCCACCCCACGGGCTGCGTGGAGCAAGCGGCCTGGATTACCTACCCCGAGCCCACCTTTGGTTTTTTAAAGATGGACAAGGCGTGGGTTGCATGAAGCGCTGGACCACCGCGGTGGCGTGCATGGCCCTCCTGTTGGCAGGATGCACTACACCAAGCGAAGCGCCCCCGGAAGCACAACAACAACCCGTGTTGCAGCTCGGCGACCGCCCCGACACCACGTTCACAGACATCCAAACCGGTCCTGCGGTTGCACCCGACTTGAATGCCACTACAGTGGCAGCGCCCGAGCTCATCCCCGGCGAATGGTGGCGGATTCGCTATCAGACCTCCTTTAGTGACGAATTGGTGGAAGTGGTGCGCGTGGTCGCCGAGGTAGACGACGCAGGCTACATCATTGGCATGCCGCACGAAGGTTGGCTCAAGGAAGCGATTTCGTTCCATTCGCCCGCCTTTGGCGACGTAAACTTTGACCTTTCCTACAACACGCACAATGAATTGTTCTCCCCGGTGCAGTTCCCGCTCGAAGCAGGAAAAACATGGGATACCTCGTTTGCAGCGACCCCGTACGAGGCCACGGTCGAAAGCGCAGACGACTACACGGCAACCATCCGCTTCATGCCTACGGGCGAGCCCGATCCCATCACCCAAGTCATGATTGCCACGGGAAGCTTCCCTGAGGATACCGGCATGGTCTTGACCTACGACGCCCGGCAGCATGAGGTTGTTCGCATGGAATCCAGCATTGGGTCATGGGAAGTTGTGGAACATGGCTACGGCTTCGAAGGGTGGGTCACGGTGCCACGAGGCGAGGACACGGCCATCGACTACGGCACCTTTGGCCCGGCCAGCGAGACTCATTCTCCGGCTGAGCGCACCCTCACCGTAGACGGCGGCTTCAATCGAATGACCATGATGCACTTCGTTGGCACCCTTGGCGACGCCCCCGGCAGTGTCCAAGCCCGCGACGTAACCCCTCTCGAAGAAGAATGGATTACCAGCCTCACCGGAGCGGGATTCTCCCTGCAGTTCTTCGAGACCAATGGGCCAGATGGTGAGTGGACTGTGCAAGACACAGTTGCCGGCGCCGGCTTCACTTACCACATGGGAATCGCTTACTTCCAATACGACATTCATCTGCCAAGCGGCGACCGTCGGGCCGACCATGGCCACGCCGTGATTCGCTAATGGCCGCGTCCGCGCCTGGTCGCACCACCTTGTCAGCCACTGACGTGGCTGCAACGGTCATTTCCGCGATGGTGGGGGCTGGCATCTTCATCACGCCCGGACTAATGGTGCGCCAAGGCGCATCGCTGGGCATCATCGTGATACTGTTCCTGCTATCCGGCGCCGCCGTTCTACTGGGCGCCTGGACCATGGCCGCCCTCGCACGGGCGCACCCCGGCGATGGAGGGCCTTACCGCTACCTGGCGGCGGGCCTTGGACCCATGCCGGCGCGATTGTATGTTTGGGGCCGATTCTCCGTGATGCAATGCGGCGCCTTGGCCGTGCTGTCCCTGACCACGGTTCGCTTTACCGCCGTCGCTCTGAGATTAGGAACCGGCAGCCGGTTGTGGGAGGCCGCGGCGGCACTGGGGTTACTGGCATTAGCCGCGGCCATCGGCGCACGCGGCCTGGCACTCGGTCGGCGCGTTCAGGCCGTCCTGACCCTGCTGAAGGTTGGCCTCCTGATTCTATTGACTGCCGGCATTCTGGTCGCCGGCAGCCACCACGGTGCTGCATCCAGCCACGGTTCCGGGGCGGGAGGGGACAGTTCCGCGCTTTCGGGCGGCTTTGGAAGCTGGATTTTACTCGCCGTCTTCGCCTTTGGCGGCTGGAGCCAAGTGACGTTTTTGGCAGGTCAAACTCGCCGCCATGCCCTGACCATTGGGCCGACGCTTGCCATCGTAGCCGTTACGTTGCTGTACGCGGCAGCAGCCACAACGTTCGTTTTGGCCGTCCCTAATCCCGGCGATGTCATCGCGGCGGAAGCTGCTGCGGCAGCCTGGGGCAGCGCCGGCGGGCGGGCGGCCGCTGCAGTCATTGCCATTGCCGCGGCGGGCGGCCTGCACACCATGACCTTCACCGGCCCGCGCTTGTATGCAGCGGCAGCCAAGCAACGAGATTGGTGGGCGCCTTTTGGCTCACTAAACAATCGCCAAGCACCTGGCCGGGGGACATGGCTGCAAGCCCTTTGGGCCAGCTATCTTGTGGCATTCTCGCTGCTGGCCGAAAACGCCTTTGTGGCTTTGATTGGCGGCATCAGCATCGCCATCTGGATCTTCCACTTCCTAGTCGCCGTGTCGGCCCTGCGCCTGCGCGTCCCCACTGTTGGACCTCGCTTCGCACCAGCAGCCTTTGCCGCCGCATCGGCCACCGTGCTAGTTCTGGCCGCACTTCACGAAGTACATCTACTGCTGGAAGGGGCTTGGGCGTCCCTCAAGGCCACCTGGGGCGTAGCCATTCTCATCGCTGGATTGCCGTTCGCTCTGAGAACCCGCGGCACGGCGCCAGCGTCACCCGCCACCACCTGACGCCAGCCATCTTAACGACGGCCTGATTGGCCGGCTCGTGAGCGGCTATGGCGACCTTTGGCGGGCACGTCTTGTGCTCATGCGTCCGGGAAATGCATCCATGTCGGCCATCGGCGTTCTGGCAGGGATGCTTATGGCCAACGGCCTCGCCCTTGGCATTCCCACCTGGACCTGGCTGGGTGCCCCGCTGGCGGCGTTCTTGATTACGGGCGCAGGCAATATCGCCAATGACATTCGCGACCGACAGCTTGACGCGACGGCTCACCCGAGCCGCCCACTGCCATCTGGTGCGATTGAGGTCCCCCAGGCTGCAATGTTTGCAATCTTCCTGATGTTTTTCGGCCTGTGGGAAGCCCGGCTGGCAGGCGGCTGGCCGCTGGCGGCCTTCGCGGCCGCGAACGCGGCCGTGTTGGGGGCTTACGAATGGTGGTTGAAGGCACGGGGCTTGCTTGGTAATATCACGGTGGCCCTACTGGTCGGAAGCACCTTCGTGTTTGGCGCCTTTGCCGTCCAGGGAACCCTGCTACAGGCGCCGGCCGTGAACGCGTTGGCAGCCATGGCAGCCTTAGCCACTCTTGGAAGGGAGATTTTGAAGGACGTCGAGGATCTGGACCACGACCGCGGCTTTCGTAGCACACTCGCGATGCAGGTCGGAGCCAATCGGGCCAAAGCTGCCGCCGTGGGCGCCTACTTCTTGGCGGTTGGTTTGTCCATCGTCTATGTTGTAAATTCACCAAGCGTGCCCGCGGCCGCATTGGCGGCCTTGGCGGCTGCCAATCTCGTGTTTATCGCCGCTTCTTGGCAGGCATTCCGCAACGTGGGGACCGCCCAGCGCTGGTCCAAGTTGGCCATGCTGCTGGCACTCGCTGCCTTCATCATCCCCCCACTCTTGGCCGCGCTGTGAGGTTTCGCCGGCGGCCGCGCATCCAGTGGGTCGAGGACTACATCTACCGACACCTGCGCCATGGTCCTCTCCACTGGACCCTGATTGACCCGGACCGCCAGACGCCCCGCCAAGCGGCGGCCATTGCAAAAGCTGCAGCTGACGCAGGTAGCCACCTCATCCTCGTGGGCGGCTCCACGAGTGATGCCACCAAGCTGGTGGACAAAACCTGCAAGGCGGTGAAGCGAGCAAGCGGGCTGCCCGTCGTGTTGTTTCCCGGCGGAGCCACCCAAGTGTCGGCCCATGCCGACGCTATTCTCTGGATGAGTCTGCTCAACAGCAAAGATCCACGATTCCTCGTTGGCGAGCAAGTGGCCGGAGCCTTGGCTGTGGACCGTATGGGACTCGAACCCATCCCCATGGGCTACCTGGTCATCAAGCCGGGTGGCACCGTGGGGAAAGTTGGCAAGGCGCAGCTCATCGACCCTACCGACCACGATTCGGCGATTCGCTATGCGCTTGCGGCGCAGTACTTCGGCATGCGCTTCATCTACCTTGAAGCGGGAAGCGGCGCGGCGACGCCCGTCGCCCCCTCCCTGATTCGGGCGGTAAAGACGGCCGTGAACATCCCCATCATCGTAGGCGGCGGTATTCGCAGTGTGGATGCAGCTCACGATGCCATTGAAGCAGGCGCAGACGTCATTGTCACGGGCACCCTCGTCGAGGGCGCGTTGGATGTGCGAAAGACCCTCGGAGGCCTCCTGTTTGATTTGTCCGAACAACTCAAACGGGAAGTTCGCCGCCGTTTGGACCTAGGCGATGACTACGCTGGCGAAGGCGGCCGCTTCAAGAAGCGGCCAGCAAGGGGCGGCGGCAGCGGCCCGCCCGAACCGGCGGCCGACGGCATCGATTTCATTCGGTGACGCGGCAAAAGGCCCGCGCAGCAGGCAGCTGGCAGCGCTTGGCGAGGCCGTTGGGTTCTTTCAAGCCAAGCTCCTGCGACGCTCATGGCCCCCCCGGATGTGGCGGCAACGGTTACCTCGAGCGCCACCTTGACGGATGCATCGTCGAAGGCAAGCGCGGTTGCTCATCCAATCCAAGGCTTGGTGAAATACCACGGCCTACGCGACCCGGTTCGCCGCATTCCCTTTCATGGCAGCATCAGCGTGTGCACCGGCCCCACGCACACCCACACTACGTTTGCGCTTCTCGACGACGCCAACGCCCGGTCGTCCGCCACCATCGACGGGCAAGCAGTGGAAGGCCGTGCATGGGACCGTGTGTGTAGCGTGGTGCGGGCTCTGCAGGAACACGCGGAAGACGACCGGCCTTTCCACATGGAGAGTCGCAATTCATTTCCACAATTCGTCGGGCTCGGCTCGTCGTCATCCGGTTTTGCGGCCTTGGCCATGGCCGCTGCCGAGGCCTACGGGCTGGCCATGCCGTTGGAGCAATTGTCGGAGTTTGCACGCTTGGGCGCTGGTTCCGCATGCCGCTCCGTAACTGGCGGCGTCTCGGAATGGGTCATTGAGGGCGAGCGAAGCTATAGCCGTCAAATCCTGAGTGATGACGCCTTGGATTGGCACATTGTCGTTCCGCTGGTCAATCACCTTGAACCAACGGAAGGCGTCCACCAAGAAGTTCTCACAAGCCCGCTGTTTGATGCACGCGTAGCCTACATCCCCGGTGCGCTTGATCGCCTACGAAACGCCTGCCATGACAGGGACCTTGCAGCGATCGGCGCTACCGCCGAGGCCGATACGCTCAACTTGCACGCCATTACCATGACCGGCGAATCGGGCCACCTAACCTGGCAACCCGCCACCGTGGCGGTCATGCAGGCGGTCAAGCGGCTTCGCGCCGAAGGGCACCGCGTCTGGTTCAGCATTGATACCGGTGCCACCGCCTATCTCAACACCGACTCGACCAGCCTCGAAGCCGTCGCGGCAACCATGGCCGGACTTGATGGCGTAGCGGACGTGCTTCGCCTTCGACCTGCCGGCCCGGCGCATTTGGTATCCGACCACCTGTTCTAGGCTCCGCTTCAAGGCCAGCAACGCGTGCTTCGGCGGCCACTTCGATGAGTAACTCTCAAGGCCTGGCGCGAGTCTGGCCGCACATGCATCGGGCCATCGGCGCCATCGTTCTTCTGCTCGCGGTAGGCCTACTGCCATCTGTGGGGGCCGGCCCCGGCGACGCCGCAGCGCCGGCAGCCATTCCCTGCGACGCAAGGTGGATGGATGACGTTGGATGGGTCTGCGATACCGCCGACGGCATGTTGGCCCTGCACACCGCAGACGGTGACTTCCTGGGGTTCTTGCACGGCCCCGACCCCGTGCCAGAAGGGGCGGCCCCCATCGAAGCTCCTGGCGAGGACGTTGCCGTCAGCGAACGAGCACGGCACCCCCAATGTGCCAACTCATCCTACGGGAGTCAATACGCGATTCAAATCATCTATGCCCGAGCTTACAATGATGCCGATCGCTTTGACGCGCTTCGCTCAACGCTCATCAACCAGGTGCTTGAAGCCAATGGGCTTCTGCACGACGAGGGCGTTCAAACAGGAGCCGGAGTCGACCTCCGATTCCGCTGCATTGATGGGTTCCTAGACATCCGGAACGAAGTGCTACCCACGAGCAAGGGCGCCGCAAACTTTGGCTCGATCATCGAGGACCTGCGCAACCTAGGCTACACAAGTGGACGCGTCAAGCACTGGGTCTTCTACGATGACCCCGGCGCCTGCGGCTGCGCCGGCCAGGGCAGCATGTACGTGGACGACCGGGCGAGCACAAGTAACTGGAACAATGGTAATGGCGGAGCCCTCTTTGGCGTCAACTTCGGCTATGACTGGACCGTCGGCCTGCATGAGCTGGGGCATAACATGGGCGCCGTCCAGGATTCCGCACCCCACAGCACCCGAGCAGGCCATTGCTTTGATGGCCGCGACATCATGTGCTATGATGACGACGGGCCCCGCGGCAACCTCTATTCGGGAAACTATTGCTCGGGCGAGCCGTTTGATTGCAATCACGACGATTACTTCCATGCCAACCCCGCCCGCGGGTCCTACTTGGCCAATTACTGGAATATCGCCCATCAACGCAACCGGTTCATCAAGCTCAACGAGCCGGAACACATCCCGGGACCCGGCATCACACTCTTTTCTTGCCCCACCCAGGTGGATGTCCAGTACGAGGCCACATGCACGCTTCGCATCGACGAAGGGGCAGGCAAACCGGTTTGGGCCTTCTTGGACTGGGGCGACGGAACAGGCGTCCAACGCCTTCCTGCAAGTGGGACTTGGTCGGCAGGATCGACGCACGCTGTGACTCACACGTACAGCCAAACAGGGTCCATGAGTCTGCAACTGGATGCCCATGCTAGCACGGGCACTGATGCGGCGACTCACACCATAGAGGTCCGGCCGGACGGGACACCCCCGGAGGTGGTCATCGCGTCTCCTCTCGACGGCCACATCTACGTCGGATGCTCCCGCGTAACTCCCTTTGCGTCACCGGCACAGTTCAACCCCACCTTCATCGATCGAGGGTGCATTTCCCTGAGTGCCAGTGACCCAGCCGGAGTGGCTTGGATTTCTATCGCGCTTAGTACGGGCGACATCATTTACCAAGCTAGTAACGGGCCGACGTCGGTTACCCGGACGTTTGACTTGCCAAGCGGGCAAGGTGACACGACCATCATGATTCGCGTCACCGACGGACACGGCGTAGCAGCGTCCATCAATATCCCCGTCCGCTACGTCTCCTAGCCATCTCAAGGCGCGCCGATGAGTCGCGCATGCTCCACTTTGATGCACCGGTCCGATACTACCCCGATGCCGTTGGCAATGGCGCGGTGTAAGGCCCCCTCGTCCACGACACCGAGCTGGGTCCACAAGATGGCGGCCCCCGTGGCAATCGTGTCATGCACCACCTGGGGCAGCGCCGATGGGTCGCGAAATACATCCACCATGTCCAGGTACCCACCCGCCTGTTTGGCCGCCGCCTCCAACGACGGCACTGGATTGATCCCGTGGATGGGCTCAGGCTTAGGTGTCACCGGAATGACGGTGTAGCCGACATCGAGCAAATAGCGCATGACGCCGTGGCTGGGGCGGGACGCATTGGCGCTCGCGCCGACCATGGCGATGGTGCGCGTCGTGCGCAGGACCGCCGCCATGGCGGCGTCATCATCGCTAAGATCCTGCATCGGCAAGCGGCGAACAAGGTCATGGACGCTTGACGGCACCGGTCGGTATGTGGCGCTCGACCCTTATAATGCCACGGTGGATGGAAGCGCCGTGGACGACCGCATCACAGGCATCAAGCAAATGGTGTTCCCCCGCAACGTGCTGGTTGGCTCGGGGGCAATTGACCGCCTTGGCAAAGTGGCCGGGGAATTGGACGGCCTTGCCAACTGCGTTGTTGTGATGGACGAGACCACCAAGCAGCTTGTGGGTGACAAAGTCCTAGCGAGCCTAGACGGCGAAGGCTTCGCCACCCACACGTATCTTTCCAAAGGACCTACCATGCAATCGGTCCAGGAGGCGACGCGTCTCGGTAAGAAGGTGGGCGCCGGGCTGTACGTGGGCGCCGGCGGGGGGTCGGTCATTGACGTCGCAAAACTAGCCGCGTTCCGCCATGGACCAGGATTCATTAGTGTACCAACGGCCGCCAGCCACGACGGGATTTGCTCGGGCCGGGCCAGCATCAAAGAGTCCCAGGGCAGCGTCAGCATGGAAGCCAAGCCACCCATTGGCATCGTGGCAGACACCTCCGTGATTAGCCAGGCACCGTATCGGATGTTAGCCAGCGGGTGCGCGGATGTGCTATCCAATCTCACCGCCGTTCTTGACTGGCGCCTTGCCAAGCGCCTCAAGGCCGAAGAATACAGCAGCTTCGCCGCAACCCTCGCCAAATCGGCAGCCGACCTGATTATCGATAATCGTGACCTGATTCGGCTAGGCCGCGAAGAGGCCAGTTGGATCGTCGTAAAGAGCCTCGTTGTAAGCGGCGTCAGCATGGCGGTCGCTGGCAACAGCCGACCTGCCAGCGGGGCTGAGCACCTCTTTAGCCACGGCCTTGACCGACTGGCACCGGGCAAGGCGATGCACGGCGAGCAAGTGGGTGTAGGAAGCATCATCATGATGCACTTGCACGGCGGCGACTGGCAGGGCCTCCGGCAAGCCCTGAGCGACCTAGGCTGCCCGGTGACTGCCAAAGAGTTGGGCATACCTTCCAAGAAGATTATCGAGGCACTCACGACGTGTCACACGCTGCGCCCGGAGCGCTACACAATTCTGGGCGAAAGCGGCCTCACGAAGCAGGCAGCCATGGGCGTATGCAAGGAAACGGGCGTGTTTTGAGCCCATCCCGGCAAGTATCAAGAAGCAGGCTAGGCTGGCCGCATCGTGGCGCTGACTCTGGTTCCCGAATACGCTGCGAAGCCGGGAACTGCGTTCACGTTCAATGGGCCGACTGACGATGAGGCATGCCGCGCGTGCCCCGTCCGCCGCCTCTGCTTTGACAACATCCAAGCGGGACGCCGCTACCGTGTCCATGAAGTTCGGGATGTTCAGCACCCATGCGGCCTGCACGATGACGACCGCGTTCGCGTCGTAACGGTCGAAGAGGTGGACCTTGTGACCACCGTCGAACGGCGCCGGTTGCGAGGGACAGCCGTCAAGTGGACGCCCATACCTTGTGGCATGCCAGAATGTGCGAGCTACAGCATGTGTCATCCGGCGGGTGCCCGCCCAGATGCCAGCCATGAGGTTATTGCACAGCGCGGGACCTTGCCTTGCCCGGCAGGGTTTGACCTCGAAACCGTAGCGCTACGCTTGCGCGCCTAGAGGCCCGGGTGCCTCAATCGCTTGCTTCGTTGCGCTCGCTACTGCCCATCGGTAAAGAGCAAGGGGTGTTGCCGAATGAACTCCTCATCCTGTAGCCGCTTGGCAACTTTGCCTACCTTGCGGCGAGCCTTGGCCAGGAAGCGCCCCTCGTCGCGCTCATGCTTGCGTTCGATGCGGGCAACCTTGCGCTCGGCGCGAGCAGTCGCCCGGTCAACCCGTCGCTGCCACCGATGCGAAGCAAGTTCTGTGGCAACGAGCTCCGGCTCGGGGGGAGCCTCGAAGGGCGCAACTTCAGGTTCAGCCGGTTCAGCTTCGCCCCGCTTGCGCGCCCGCGCCACGGCGACGCGATGGCGCTTGGCTTGCCGTGCCTGCGTCTTCGCGTACGCTTCCTCAAGCTTGCCAACTTGGGCGGTGTGCTTGCGTTGGGCCTTGGCCAGCTTGCGCCGGTCCTTCCGGTCAAGCTTTGCCTGCAGCTTGTCGGCGAAGCGCTCGACCTCCACCATGGGGGCATCGAGACGCCGCTGCCAGCGCAATTCCCGCCGCTCGTACTTGTCCTCGAGTTGTAGGACCACGCGCTCCTGCGTCCGCTCGCCCTTTGTGGCCTTCTTGTAAGCGTAGTACCAGTCCATCGCCGAACGATATTCTTCCACCATCAAGTGATGGCGGACAACATACCAGGCCCGCTCGTCCTGCTCCTTGAGATGGCGCAAATAGACTTGCTCCACCGGAATGGTCCAGGGCTTCTGGGGCTTG
>JBFJXH010000002.1:0-45052 GCA_041623215.1 Thermoplasmatota archaeon | reverse complement strand
GCAATGTCGTCATCTGCGGGGAACTCTTCGCGGTACTTTCGGTACAGGTACTTTGGTTCCATGAAAATGACGGGTTCGTCGCTGCGAATACTGGCCCGCAATAGGGCGCGGGCATTGCGGGGCGTGGAGGGCATGACGACCGTGAGACCGGGCGTGTGGACCCAGTACATTTCCCGCGATTCAGAGTGGTGTTCGAGTGCGTGTACACCGGCGCCGTAGGGCATGTGGATGACCATGGGCAGTTTGAATCGGCCGTTGGTGCGCTTGAGCATGCGCGCCATGTGGGATTCGTAGTGGTGGTGTGCTTGGTAGCTGAACCCGGAGAATTGCATTTCGCCAATGGGTCGCATGCCAGCCATGGCCAAGCCGGTGGCGGCGCCGGCGATACCCATTTCGGCGATGGGGGTGTCAACGACGCGCGACTCGCCGTACTTGTCCATGAGGTTGTCGGTCAGCCGGAAGATGCCGCCGTCACGGCCTACGTCTTCGCCGAGAATCATGACGCGTTCGTCGCGTGCCATTTCTTCGTCGAAGGCGAGGTTCATGGCCTCGATGAGGTTGAGGTTGTAGTTGCCTGCCTCGTTGATTTTGTGGAGGGGTTTGTCGTGCAGTGGCTTCAGGGGATCCTTGGGCCGTGTCACGTGCTTGGTGGCGAATTTGGTGTTGCCGCGGGCCATTAGTTGCTACCTCCCGACAAGTGGCGTTGCAAGTCGTGCGGCGCGTCGTGCAAGTCGTGTTCGGTCTTGGCGCCGCCGACGGATTCGAAGTGTTCGGCCATTTCCCGACGTTGCTTTGTTAGGTACGGCGGCTCGTCAATGTAGGCGTAGTTGAACATGGCATCATAGTCGTGTTCGAGTTCCTTTTTGCGAGCCTCGAAGCGTTCGACGGCGTCGTCAAGGCGGCTCTTGATGGCCTTGCGAAGGCGCTTCTCCTTGTCCTCGTCCCATAGGCCCTTGCCTTCAAGGTAGGTTCGGAAACGGATGAGGGGATCTTTGGGTTCCCACGATTTTTCCTCGTCGGGGCTGCGGTATTTGCGCGGGTCGTCGGCCGTGGTGTGGACGTTCATGCGGAACGTTACGGCTTCGATGAGGAAGGGACCGTTGCCGCTGCGGGCGTGTTCGACCGCTTTTCGGGCAGCCGTGATGACGGCCAGGATGTCGTTGCCGTCCACTTGCATGCAGGGGATGCCGTACGCGATGGCTTTCTGGGCAATGGTTTCGCTCTTGGTTTGTTTTTCCCGCGGGACACTGATGGCCCATTGGTTGTTTTGGATGACGAAGACGACGGGGATGTTTTGCACGGCGGCCATGTTGATGGCTTCGTGGAAGTCGCCTTCGCTGGTGCTGCCGTCGCCACCGTACGTGATGGCGACGCGGTCGCTGCCTTGTAGCACTTCAGCCCACGCGACGCCGAGCGCGTGCGTGTATTGGGTGCCGATGGGGATGCAGATGGGCAAGGTGTGCGCGCCGTCGGGGATGTTCATGCCTTCCTCGAAGCCGGCACAGTACAGCAGGTCGTCTGCGATGTCCATGCCGCGCCACAGGTAGCACACCGATTCGCGGAAGGCGGGGCAGAACCAGTCGTCGTCGCGCACGGCGTAAATGGTGCCGGCCTGGGCGGCTTCTTGGCCGTGGGCCGGGGCGAAGGTGCCGATGCGGCCTTGGCGCTGTAGCTTCAAGCGGCGCAGGTCGTGTTCACGCGACAGGACCATGGTCTCGTAGAGTTCTACAAGGTCTTCCTCCGGAACGTCTGGCTCCAACTTCGAGTCTACGTTGCCGTGCTCGTCGAGGATGCTCAGGTGCTCGATGGCTGGCGGCTGGTACGCTACAGTCACGGGCATGGTGTCGAACCGGGCCACCGAGGCCCCTTCTTAAGGACCATGGCCAATGTTATCGAACTGGTTCGATAGCACCTGCTGATTTTTCGAACCCCCTGCCGCCCACTGACGCGCCTTACGGCAGTCACCGGGCCCTTGGACCATGGGCCGAACCACCATCGGCAAACCCTTACCCCGAACCCTCGCCAACCATCCCTTCATGCGCGTACTCATGCTATGCATCGTCGCCTTTGCCTTGGTGCTGCCACAAGTTAGCGGCGCAGCGTACATGAAAATCGGCGACATCAAGGGGGAGGCAGTGGACCGCACCGATGGCGGAGCGTCGATTTCCGATGATGTCGCGTCGTGGTCGTTCACGGCGACGCAAGATCGAGATGGCCGTAACCGCGTCAGTGACATCGTCGTGGTACGACAAATGGACCACGCATCACCGAAACTAATGCAGAGCATGGCCACTGGAGAATCGCTGGGTAGCGTGGAGCTTGGCACAACCGACCGCTACGGCGAAGCCTACCTTGTGATTCGCATGGAGGATGCCCTTGTGAGCAGTTACCATTTGTCCAGTTCCTCCGCGAGTGATGCCGACGACCGGCCAACCGAAGAAGTCGCCTTTTACTACAACAAAATCTCGTTTGAATATCGCCCAACCCAGGACCAGCGTGCTGACACGACCATCGTCTTTACTGGGTTGGAATGATGCGGCTTGCCCCTTTCCTCATTCCCTTCTTGCTGATTGGGTGCCTGGTTGAGCCTGAACCCGATCCGGTCGCCCGCCCAGAACGCGATTCCGATTCAAGTGATGAAGACCTGCCAGACCCGGGCGAAGCGCCGAGCGAAGACACAAGCAGCACCCAACCGCCAGGAGTCGTCGACCCGGCAGCACCGGGGCAGGTGGGGCCGCGACCGGACACATTGCGCGTCGAGGGTTGGCGCGATGTCCCCATCTTGTCAGCCGACATTGTCATGGACAATGGCTCGGTGCAATGGGTAATCGACCGGGTGTTTGACGAATATTCGTTGCAGTTGGCCTCGAAGGAGATTTTCGGCCGAGATTTAGTCGTGGATTTTGCAGGGGAACGCTCGCAATTGCCCAATGCCCGCGTGCTTGAATGGCGTGTCCACGGCACAGGCTCAACCGTGGTTGAGACACTCACGATTGCGCAAGCCTCGCCCTGAGGCTGTCGGCGTTTGCATCGCCCGCAAGTGGCCGTTTCGTGTGACTTTCTACGTTGGTCGCAAGCATGGGCCATGGAGCCTGTGGCACGCAGGCAACGTCTACGCACCCAACGACGCCGTCATCTTCTAGGGCGCAGGCATTACCCTTGCTGGCCCAGTAGCAGGCAACACCATCGAACTTCGAAAAGACGACTTGGTCCTGCATTTCGTCGAAACACGCGCCGCATACAGCGTGCCCGTCGCGGGGCCGCTCGCCGGCCGCATCCTTGGCGCCGGTGCAGCGGCGGCATCGTCATCCTCGCCACCGAGGCACGGACCTGTAAGGCAACCGCAGCAGGGTTCTTGGCCTCCAAACCATGGCCAAACGTGGACGTGCTGACGCCCTTGGCAAACGGCCGCCCCCTTCTTCTCGACGGGCCCACCGGCACGGAGCTACATCGCCGCGGTTACGAAACGCGCCTGCCCTTGTGGTCTGCCGGGGCCAACCTCGACGCGACCGATTTGCTCGAGAACATCCACCGGGACTACGTCGCCGCCGGCGCGCAGGTGCTGACCGCCAACACGTTTCGCACCAATCCGAGCACCCTCCGTCAGGCCGGGCTCCTCCAACATGGCCCCGCCATGGTCGCCGCCGCCGTTCAGGCCGCCAAGGCCGCGGCAAACGATGCCTCGCACATGGTGCGCGTCGCCGGCAGCCTCGCACCGGTGGCCGATTGTTACCGGCCTGACCTGGTTCCTGGCGATGGCGCGTTGCAGGAGGAACATGCCATGCACGCCGCGTGGATGGTGGAAGCGGGCGTTGATTTGCTGCTGGTGGAAACCATGAACACCATCCGCGAAGCGGTGGCCGCCACGCGTGCAGCTTCCGCGACTGGCTTGGAGGTATGGACGAGCCTTGTGCTGGATGCGAGTGGTGACCTGCTGGATGGCACCCCCCTGCCCGAGGCCATCCAAGCCATGCGCGACCTCGGCGACGCCCGGCCCGACGCGCTCTTGGTCAATTGTTGCCCCATCGGCGCCGTCACCCGCGCCGCCCCCATTATCGCCGAGAACTGGTATGGCCCCTGGGGAGCCTACGCCAACATCGGCACCGCTGACCCTGTGATGGGTTGGGAGCAGGGGCGGGACGTGTCGGTCGAAGAGTATGTGGAAGCCGCACGGGAATGGGTCGCGGCCGGCGCCGGCATCGTCGGCTCCTGCTGTGGCACCACCCCAACCCAAACGGCGGCTCTCAAGCACACCTTCACCCCATAGCTAAGCCTCAAGAACCTCCGCCTTCGTGAGCAATCCATGCGCCTCATCGTTGCTCTTGCAACGGCCATGCTCTTGGTCGCTTGGCCCGTCAGCTCAGATACCCAGACCTGCACGGATGAATCGGAAGATACCTGCTACCAACAATCCAGCGGCGACGAGGACCATCATCACTGCAACGATGACCCATCCTACGCCGGCAGCAACATCGTCCGAGCCGAAGACGACATGACAGGCCTTGACGCTGCCACCGGTGGCTACGAAGGATGCTACCAGATGTGGTGGTTCAACGGCGACGTGCGCGGCGTCTTTGCCGACGTGGAACACGACGCCGCGAGCGCCACGGTGCACTGGTACGAAGCGGACGACATGCCGGGCTGGAAGGATGGATGCTACATCATCATCGACATCAATGGAGAAGACGGCGACGACGTGTACTACAGTGAAGTCGCCTGCCCGGCCGACCAAGCGCCACCCCATGCGCCGTGGGGCGACATCCACCCCGACTTCTAGCTCCCCACAGCGGTGAAGCTAAAACACACGGCCACTGGCGCCAATCATGCGCTGGTCCCTTGTACTAACCCTGTTGCTAATCTCCTTCGCCGGCTGCCTCGGCGACGACGCCGACAACCAACCTCTCGACGAAGTCGAAATGGCCGAACCCGAAACCATCCCTGAGCCCATCACTGGCAGCGACTCCACACCGTTTGCCGCCGTCATCAACACCCAATTCACCGGCGGCGACTACAACATCAACCACGATTTCCGCGTGCCCAGCAATGCCACGCACCTGTACGTCACGGCCGGCATGGACGCCGTTGGACCGTGCCCCATGATTGTGGACCTGTTGGACCCCAACGGCAACGCCATTGCCCTCAACATCAACGAAGAGCGCAAGATTGCCAACCCGGCCCCAGGCAGCTACAGCGTCGGCTACCGGCCTTCCAGCGGATGTGCAGCCGGCACCTGGCACACCCAATGGACCATCGACTTCATGCCGCATGACGAAGAAGCCGACGACGGCCACGAACACGCCTGAGGAAACACCTGCCCACCAAGCGTCCGTGGCTGCCCCCACATCGCCACGGCCCTCTCTGTTCATATAGAACCTGTTCTCACCGGAGCTTGCCCTCCATCCCTGGCGCCCCTCTGGACGCCTAACACGGGAGTCGGCTTCGGCCGGCAAGACGGGTAGGAGAACCAAACTATGGGAGAAACCATTGAAGCCATCGTTGACGGTGGCAAAGCCAGCGCCGGGCCGCCGCTCGGACCAGCCCTTGGCCCAGCCGGTGTGAACATCGGCCAGGTCATCGCCGCCATCAACGAGAAGACCGCGGAATTCAACGGCATGAAAGTGCCGGTGAAGGTCATCATTGATGACAAGAAGAACTTCGAGATTAAGGTCGGAACGCCACCCGCATCCGCCCTCATCAAGGAGCAAGCCGGCATCAAGAGCGGCTCCGGCAGCGCCGCCGACACCTTTGTCGCCGACCTGTCATGGGACCAAGTGAAGAAAATCGCGCGCATGAAGGGCGACGATTTGCAGGGTGCCAGCCTGAAGACCAAGTCCAACGAAATCGTCGGCACCTGCACCAGCATGGGCGTCACAATCGAAGGCGTCAACCCCCGCGAAGTGAGCAAGAAGCTCATCGCCGGCGAGTACGACAACGTCTTTGAAAGTTGAACAAGCCGTCAGGCATTCTTCTTCCTTCTTCCTTCGCCGGTCTTCCCCTGTTTGTAGTATGAGCGCCACCGCCTCTGGCCGCCGCACCATTGTACTCCTGTTCATTGCGCTCGCCGTCGCCACCGCCGTGAGTCTGCTCGGCTTTGCCCAACTGGTGCCGCCAGAGAACCGGACCCGGGTTTACATTGCCTTGGCGGGCAACTTGCTTCTGGCCGCCCTGGCCATTCCCATCTTCATCGCCATGAATCGAAGGCGCGCCGAAACGTGACGGCTCCGCCTGTTGCGCCGCGACCGCATTGGTCACAAGGTCCGTCTGGGGACCTACGCCGCTGCTGCGGCGCCAAGTTGCTGCATGATGGCTTCTAGTTCGGTATCGGGGTCAGGCAAGGCAGACCACCTCCTTCAGGAATTGAGGAACAGAACGGGTTGGAATCTTGGCACCGGCGCTCATCGGGTGGCCACCACCAACGATGCCATGTTGGAGCGTGAAATCTTCGACAAAGCGGCCGAGATTGAGGGCGCCCGGCAAGGGGCGGCTGGTAGTCCGGCGCAGACTCAGGCTCGACAGTTCCTTGCGTCGATTGAGTAGGACCGCGACGCCCGCACCGTATTCTTTCGCCACCGCCGTTAGCGCGCGCGAGCCAAAGCCAAACAGGCTGGGTTTGCGGCGACCAAAACGGAGCATGGCGACGTTGTGCTGCAGTTCGACGCGTTCTCGCACCCGAGCAAGCGCCTTCTCCCAGCGGCCTTCGTTGACCACTTGCAAGTAGCGGCGCTTGATGATGTCCACTTCACTGGGCCAGCGTCCACCCGCTAATTGTCGTGCAGCATGGTAGCGGAACCGGTCGTCATCCACTTGGCAGCGCCACGAAAAGTCCAGCATGCGTGCTTCCTCCGTCATGCGAGGTTCCCCGTGCTCACGCATCAATTCCGCCAGGCGGTCCGTGTGGCAATACTCTACCAGGTCAGCCAAGGCAGCTAGGTGACGATGCTGACCATTGAGGCCGAGGTAGTCGTAGGCAACGCCTGCAGCACTGATGCCTTGCTTGACCACACCGCCAATACGATGGTCCAATTCACGCCAATGATCGTAGGACTGCTGGTGATGATCCAAGTAGGTAATTTGTTGCAGCGTCTTGGCCTTCTGGTTGAGCGTCTTTGTGAGGCGTGGCGTCAGCCCCAGGTCCACCAAGAAGAAGTCGTGGCTGCCAATGTCCTTCCGTAGAACATCCACCGCCAAGTCGCCACTTGCGACAAAGGAAACGCGAGTGTCGGGCCTCCTGGCCAAGAACATGGCGGCACTAACGATGCCGTCCACATTGCCGCGTGTGATGAGGTGTGTTCGGCGGTCATCGACCTGCCGGAGCGCGGCGCTGTGCATCCCCACGACGAAAACGGCGCCAGGAGGTTATGAGCGTTTGGACTTGGGCCGCCAGACTCGCCGCGGCGGGCGCTTTTCACCACAGGCAGGACACATTTGGCTCGTCTTTTCCTGCCATGTGCCGCATCCGTTACACCACGCTTGTCCGGGTGCTCCGCCGGGGAACAATCCACTCATCGGCCGACCGGCCAAACGCGGCCAGACGACAACGACCACCACCGCGAGCAGGGCAAGGCCCGCCGCAAACGACAGCCCCCGAAGCTCCGCCGCCCGACCCAGCATGGCCAAAAGGACCGCCAATCCGACGAGTCCTGCAATCACCATGCCGCGCACGGCAGCCGAGGTCCGCGCGCCCTAATGGAGCTGGCGATGCAAGCACGGCCACCGAGTCGGATTACGCCGTCCTTCGTGCCGTCAGGCCTTGACGGCTAGACTTGCCCACGCCTCTTCCTCAACCACTTGCAAGTCACCCGGAACCACCAGGCAATGCAGGGGCGGGCCAACATCAACGGCGCGAAGCGCCGCAACCGAGCCGGTGACCACGCATGGTTCACGGGCGCCTGCACGCGCTACGATGCCGATTGGGGTGTCCTCGTTGAACCAGTGCGCTCCCGTTTCCTTGGCAAGGCGAAGGAGCAACTCAAGGCCCTCGTTAGCGGTCATGAAGTATTCTTCATGTGCCTTGATGTCCAAGAGGACCAGCGTGTGCAGCCCCGCCTCATGATTTTCCTGCACGGCGTCAAACGGGCTCGTGGGTAGCCAGTTGGGCTCGGGGCGCACCAAGGTTGTGGTCCGTCCGAACTTGTAATGTTGCAAGCCCAGAAGCCCAGGTGCCGCAGTGAAGATGCTAGGCGCGTGCACCACATGTACCGGGACACCGGCCTCGCGTGCCCGGAGAACCAATTCCGTGTGCGTCGTGGCGGACAACGGGTCGCCCGCCGTCAGCAGCACCACATCGGAATCCGCCGCAGCCGTCACCAGGTCCCGCCCGCCTGCTTCAACGCCTTCCCGAGGTAGCACCTCGATGGGGCGGCCCACAAATTCCTCCAGCTCGGCGTGATTCGTGCCAGCCAAAATGGCGGTATAGAACTCCGCGACCACCATGTCGGCGGCCCGGACCTCGTCCAGTCCCTTGACCGTAATATCGCGACAGTCGTGCAGGCCAAGGCCCACTAGGTGCAGGGTCACGTGGCCTGCGATGCCGCCTCTCGTCTAAGTCTGGCGGCTGGCCAGGCCGGCAGCGCAAAGCTTGCTGCAACAAAGAGATTGAACGCGATGAACATCCCATACCAACCCAGGCTCCCGTCCTCCACCCAGTCCACAAACATGGCCCCCAGCACAAGCGCTGCCCATCCCGCCGCAGCGGTGATGCTCACCCAGAAGGCGACACGTGCCGCACTAGGGTGCCATGACGCGGGCGCTGCGGCCGCCACCAGCGCGGCCAGAACTACGGCGGCCATAATGGGGCCCGCGACCAGAGCCACGGCCACGTATTCAATGCCCGCCATGTGGCCATCGAAGGACGGCATCCCGAACAAGCTTGCTGGGTAAATGGCAAGCATCGCAACCAACGGAGCAGCCAGCGCTGCAAGGGCCAGGCGAAAGTCCACGCGAGACCAAAGGCCGCCGTCCACTTGGTTGTTGGCGTCTCTGGTCCCCTGCCGCCCGCCCGCCGCCTTCATCACCGGCATCCCCCTGCCCACCAACGTGCCTGAAGCTCCCGGCCTCGCCGTTCCAGCCGCCGACGCTGAGGCCGTCCGGCGACGATTGGCTGCCGAAGGATCCTTGCGGCGCGATTTGGCAGTGGCACGCGACGGCAATCGCGTCGTTTTCCCAGTCACCACCAAGGAAGCCGCCGATGGCACCTACGCGTTTGTGGCTCGCGATGTCCGGCCGGTGGATTACACGGGCTACCTGGAAGGATGGTCCGAGGCAGACCGGGACCAGGCGCCACGTGCCTTCGAACAATTGGGCGACATCTGCATCATCAAGATTCCGCCGGACCTGTGGCAACGCCGCGCCGACGTTGGCGATGCTTTGGCCCAGTTTACGTCGGCTCGCGCCGTCTTCCACGACCATGGCGTGAAGGGCGAATATCGCTGCCGTGACTTGGAACGCCTGGCGGGCACCGGCACAGCAGAAACGACGGTCGTCGAAAACGGCGCGCAGCTAGTGATTGACGTAACCAAGGCGTACTATTCGCCACGACTAGCAACAGAGCGCCAACGCCTCCTCAATCAACTCGCAGCGGGTGCTTCGGTCATCGACTTGTTTTGCGGCATTGGGCCGCTCGTGGTACAAGCCGCCCGAGCCGGTGCCCACGTGACCGCGTGCGACCTGAACCCTGCTGCGGTGCAACTAGCCAAGCAGAATCTAGCCGCCAACGATGTGACCGCAACCATCTCGTGCGCCGATGCCCGAGTATTTGCCGCCGACCTAGCCGCCTCCGGCAAAAGCGCCGACCACGTTGTCATGAACCTACCCCATGGGGCCATGGAGTTTGTTGACGCGGCAGCTCCCTTGGTGGCGGCCGGAGGGCGTCTCCATTATCACGAAATCATGGATGATGGGGAATTGGAAGCTCGCCAAGGCGAGTTGGTGCAGCAGTTGGCCCAGCGCACCCATGGTCCCTGGCACGTGGAAACGGCCCGCCATGTACGCACCTACGCTCCGGGAACGGGGCATTATGCACTCGACCTCCGGCGGGGGACTCCGGCATGACCCCTCCCCACACGCCCTTCGAAGTCGTCACGCTTGACCTCGACGGAACGCTGCTTCCTGGCACAACCGCCTTTGAAGCCATTCTCCGCGCCCACGGCAAGTCGGACTTCGTCGCCCAGTCCGATGCGCGATTCTTCAGTGGTCAAATCAGCCTTGAAGCGTGCTTCTGGGAGCAGTGGGGCGAAGTTGCGCGGTTATCTCCCCAGGCCATTAGCCGGGCGCTCGGCCGCGCGCCTTGGCTGCCCGGCATTGAGGCTGGCGTGGCGGACCTACGTGCAGCCGGCATTGGACACGTAGCAATCCTCACCGACCAGCCAGACTTGGCTGCCGATTTCGCCGCCCGCTGGGGTCTCGACGCCGCCATTTGTAGCCCGGTCGCAACCGAAGACGGCGTGATCGTGGACATTGATGCCCGGTTCGATAAATGGGCCAATCTTCGCACGCGCCTGCAGTCCTGGGGCATTGAACCCGCCGCCGTCTGTCACGTCGGAAACGGCGCCAACGACGCTGAGGTCTGGCAGCAGGTTGGCGCTGGCGTCGCCGTCTTTGCCGAGCCGGATGTGGCGTCCCAGGCCACAGTGGATGTGGGTCAACCCGCGAACTTTGGCGCCATCCGCGACGCGATTCTACAGCTTCACGGCGTGTAGGAGTGGAAGGTGTATTCGCCCCAGGCTGTCCAGCTCACGGTAACCGGCACCGGGTTGGGATTGGTCCACATGAGTGAGTAACCGGCATCGTAGGTCGCCGTGTGATTGCCGGCGTGCCGCGACGCAGTCAACTCGACCGGGTATTCCACATTGCCCGCATCGTCGTGCGTGTGCAAGTTGAAGTCAACGTCCGAGCCATCTTGTGTCCGCCAGGTCCAATGAATTGTCTGGTCCGTCACCATGTCGGTGTTGACTTCGAAGAACAAGTTGGGCGCCAAGGTAACGGAACCCGATAGCAGGTTCTCGCGGGGCCCGCCAAGGTCAACCGTCACTTCCCAAACCGCATCGAAGGCGGCTTCGGCGGCCACTTCGAAGGTCCAGGTTCCCGCCAATGGCGCGGGGACGCTTTGCTCATTGCCCGTGGTTGCATTGCCCGACGGGTCGATGAGGGTAAGGGTGAGTGGCGTCGGCGATTCGCTGGCAAGCCGAGCAGCTAGCTCGCTGGTACCAGTCAACACGTCAAATGTCCCGGTGGCCGACCGGGGTGCCGCAGGGTGCGTCGTCAAGCTGCCCGAGAAGGCGTAATGGCGGTCCCCCGGAGCTAGCGTCGCGCCCGGCTGCGCGTCATCGCCGCGGCCCGCCGCATCATCGTCGTCGTTGCTCTGGCGGGTGTCCAGTGTGGCCGTGGTGCTGGCGGCTCCCAGCGCGGCCGAAACAAAGATGGTCACAACGACCAACCATAGCGCCGTGCGATGCGTTTGTTTAATGGCCCCGTCGCCGCGGCCCTTGATGTGTCGCAACATGCGGGGCGCCAGGCGCTCCAAGAGCCACACCGCCACAAACATGCCAAACAGCAGCACGATATGCTTGACCAACATGATCTGGACCCACGGCGAATGTGCCACGTCAGCCAAACCGGGGTGGCCTGTTTGATAGGTGCGGCCAATGCCCCCTAGCAGGTTCATGAGGATCGCCAAATACACGGCAACAGTGGCGCCGACGCGGACGCGTCGGTCATCGGAGCCAGCACGTGCGTTGGACAGCCAGATGCCATAGGCAAGGATGCCGCCGAGGTAGAGGATGGCGCCAGCGGTGTGAAGGAATGACAGGAAGACGCCGCCCGCGTCACTATCCACAAACGCCTGCAATGGTCCAAGGGCCACGGACCGGGCTTGGGTCCTCTCCGTTTGAGGGTTGTGGGACGAATTGGTCAACGCCGCCAGAAGGCATTCGTCCGGGCAAACTCCAACTCCATGACCAAGAGTTCGCGCCAAAATTGGTCCGACTCCGGGTCGGCGCACTTTTGCAACAGGCGGCCAGCACCATCAGGGCCAATGCCACGGGCTGCCAGGGCCAAACAAGCGGTCCGGCCAAAGCCGCTGACCGTGGCTGCGTTTCGCCGCAGCCGCGCCGCCTCTCGCTTCTCGTCGGCATTCGCCTTGTCTAGGCCGCCGGGGCGTAGCAGCGGTAGCAGGGGCTTGGCCCAAGGGCCTGTGCAGGCGATTTGGTTGCTGCCACAGCGACGGCAATGGAGCCGGGGCGGCAAGTCGCCGACGGTCGATTGCCATGTGTGTGTGCAGGCCACGCAGACCAGCCAAGCGTCCGTTCCCTCAATGCGGCGCCGTACTTCTTGCAGCAGTTTCTTGTTGGCCCTCGGCGGAGCCAGGTAGCGCCGCCGCCTTTCTTCGGCCAGGGTGCTGATGGGACCGCGGGCTTGACGAACACAGCGAACGGTGCCCGCCTCACGGGCGCGAAGAAAGTCTGCCACAGCTTCCAGGTCCAGGCGTTCATGGAGCAAGCGTGCCAGTGTTTCTTCTTGCAGAGCCTGCTGGGCCATGAGCGCCTGCGCCTTGGCGCGACCAAAACGGTTCGGGTCTAGGTCGTCCGGCAGGGCACCAAACTGTTTGGCCACTTGGACCAGGTGCGACTTCGCGGCCCCGTCCTGCTGCAGCAAGTATCCCACCAGGACCTCGAGGGCCTCCGGGTCAATGTCATCCCACAAATTGACCAAGTCCAGCTGCGTTCCCCGCGGCGGGCGAAAGTGGATTCGGTACGCGTCCCAGTCGCAAGGTACGGGCGCGCCAAGGCGTTGATGCAGCAAGGCCGAGGTCACGCGGCCGAGCGCTTCGTTGCCCCGTGTGCCCAGCGCCACATTGACGGTCACCACCGTTCCTCCGCCGCCCTCCTCAATGGTAACTAATCGGTCGGTCGGGACCGCCAAGCCAGCGCGTAGATGGGCTTCGATGGGCCCCCGGGCGATGCGCCAAGCTGCGTCGTCCAGCGGATAATGTGCCAGCGCCCGGCGGTCATCAGCAGCCAACGCGCCGCGCAGCTTGGCAACTTCCTGGGCCACCTGCCAGCTTACCGGCAAATCGCTGCCGGACCAATGGGGCACCGCGCCGACATCCCGCACACCAGCAACGCGTACCCGCCGTGCATCTTCATCCGCCTCAATTTCAAGCACCCTCCAGGCCC
Source organism: Thermoplasmatota archaeon (assembly GCA_041623215.1). Lineage (GTDB taxonomy): Archaea > Thermoplasmatota > E2 > JACPAO01 > JAHFTW01 > JBFJXH01. Next base: position 31,880 of record JBFJXH010000002.1, on the reverse strand, counting down.
GTCCGGCCATCACAAAAACCGCACCGGGATGAAGGCTGGCCGCCGCAAAGGCATCGTCAACGGAGCCGATGCCGCGCTTGGTTGCTTCGTCAATGACACGGTAGGTCTTGACATCAGGAATGAGACTGACGTGATTCAGAAAATGGCGGCGGGCACGGCCGCCACGAGCCAGGCGGTGGGCGGACTTTTCGGAAGGAAACAGCGTCTTTGCATCAAGTAGCGCCTCCCACGTGGCGTGAAACAAAGCGGCGTCCAGCTCCGCGAAGGGCGCGGCTCGCTCCACCAGCTGTCGTGTCCATTCAGGATCCAAATCTTGGTATTCATTGGCCAGCGCCACGATTTGATTCGCTAACACGGACAACGGTGCTTCGCGGCCCCGAATGGCTTCCAGCCGCCCCTCCGCTGCCATACGCGCCACGGCGGCACATTCCATGGCGTCTTCAGGCCCATCTGCCACCAAGGTCCCATGGCTCGTGGCGCCCACACGGTGCCCGGCGCGCCCGAGCCGCTGCACCAGCCGTGCAACGCTTCGTGGAGAGTGCCGTTGCACAACGTGGTCAATGGCCCCAACGTCAATGCCCAACTCGAGACTGCTTGTGGCAACCAAACCACGAATCTCGCCGGCCTTGAAGCGAAGCTCAACGTCACGGCGGTGGTCAGCGTCCAGCGAACCGTGATGCAACTCCAGCAGCGCCTCAGAGCCATCATCGTCCAGTCCATGGCTGCGACTAACTAGCAGTTCGGCGCCATCACGTGTATTGACGAAGACCAATGCCCTGGTGCTCTGCTGGACCAGATGGCGCACGGTTCGCAGTTCTGCCGCTGCATCGGGGTCGATGGCTAGGTCGCCGGCCGTGGTGGCATCAGCCGCCGTTGCTGCTGGGGCGACCACTTGGATGCGGTAATCCTTCGCAGCCTCGACGACCGGGATAGCAACGGGACGTTCGGAGCCCGCCAAGAAACGGCCCACCGCCGGTGGGTCAGCCACGGTCGCCGACAAGCCGATGCGAACAAAGCCCCCTGCCGGCCGGGCCGAGGGCGAGGCGGGACACACCCGCTCCTTCGCCGGAATCACTTGGCCCTGCATCCCCGCAGCGGTCGCAATCACTTCCTCCAGGCGTTCCAAGGCCACGGACAACTGGGCTCCCCGTTCACTAGCGGCCAAATCGTGCACTTCGTCAACAATCACAAAGCGCACTGTGGCCAGGTGGCTCCTGAGCCGATCGCCATAGAGGAGCAGTTGCAAGGTTTCAGGCGTTGTAATGAGAAGGTCCGGTGGCTGCCGCGATTGCCGACTCCGTTCGGACTGCGATGTGTCGCCATGGCGCACACCGACGCGCAAGTTCAGCGCCTTGCACCAGGCCTCCAAGCGGCCAAGCAAGTCTCGGTTGAGCGCGCGAAGGGGGGTGATGTACAGGACCTTGAAGCCGAGCGGCCAATCGTCTAGCGCCTCACGCTCCGCAAGGAGGCGATTCAGCACGGGTAGCACTGCCGCCTCCGTCTTGCCGTGGCCCGTCGGTGCCACCAAGAGCGTATGCGCCCCGCGGGCGATGGTTGGCCAGGCAGCTTCTTGCGCGCGAGTTAGCCCCGTCCAGCCATCAGCTTCCAGCAGACCACGCAACTGGGGATGCACATCAGACCAGTGGCTCGCAGCCGCAGATTCACGCGCCGGCAAGTTGCTCCACAAGCCGACCAAGTACCAATTCCAGGAACACCAGCAAAAGGGGTGCACCAATCAGGAAGCCAAGCACCATGCCAATGGGCCGATAGAGGCCCATGAACGTCCCTTGGCGGGCAAGACGCAGGCCGTTACGAAGCACCATTTGTAGGGGCCAGACGACGGCCAGGATGAGATAGATGAGGGAACCCAACTGAAGAATCACCAGGCCGCCGGCTAGGACGAGGTCGCCGTTGCCACCGCTGGTCATGAGACTCGTTCCCCACACCGCCTCCACCTCGCGGTCCCAGAGGATGAAAACCAGGATGAGGGCCAGCGGCGCGCTAATCCAGCCGACGAAGCGGAAGCGGTCCCATTGCTCGTTTTGCTTGGGCGCACGCGTGGTGAGGGCCACCACCCAAAGGGCCACACCCAGCGCAAGCAAGACCCAACTCCACCACGGAAACTGAATCAAGCCAACACCTAGGGTTGCTGAGGCGCCCGCCACTTCACCGCCCTCCACTTGCAGCGGACTTGGACCCCGGACAAGCACTTTGCCAGTTCCGTCGGGACGAATCTGCAGGGTGCTAAAGCGAACCAGCGTCAAATCAGAGAGTAAGTCGTTGCCGCCCTCGCCCTCTAGGTCCACCCGCAGAAGGGCGCCATCGAAGACCTCGGCCATCAGCTCTCGAAGCTCATCCGGCAACTGCACGTCGCCGTTGTCACTTGGCTCGCCCGCTGACGCGGAGTTGAGAGATTCCATCAGCCGCGTCATGCGCAGCGGGTCCAAACCGTCGGCGACGAGTTGCGGGTCGGCCGGTTCCAACAAGACCTGGGAGCCGGTGCCCAGCGGAAGGACTGTTACGGCCGAACGGAAGGCCCCGATGAGCGGGTCGCCATCCACAATCACGGCACGTTTGCCCTCAAGCGTCGAGACTACACGGTCATCAACGATGATGTGTATCGTGGTGCTCTCGGACAGCGAGGCAATCGGCATGCCGTCCGCCGGTGGCAGGCGGACCTGCGAGACACGCCCATTGATGTTACTGGAGACGAGGGAAGGCCCCACATCGAGGCCGCCCAAATCCTGCCGACTACCCAAGTCGACCAGCAAGCTGAGGGCGTGGTCCGCTTCCACGCGAAGCGAGGAAGAGCCCTCGGTCGCAATGCCAATGGAGCCGCTATCAGCAACCTCGACACGGACCTCGTCGCCTTCTTCACATCGGTTGCCCAGGCCAGGCTCTTGCCAGCAGGCCCGTGTTAGGCCGACGACCGCTAAATCGCGCGACTCAATGAAGCCCAGCGTGGCATCAGCCGCTTGGAAGGTGCCGGTCACTTGACCGGACAAGAAGGTCTGAACGTCATCAAGGCCCCGTGAGAACGGAACCACATCCTGGTAGGGATGCTCGTCATTGATGGCCGCCGAGGCCGACGGTAGCGCCGTCGCTAGCGAGGTGATGGCAATGAGGGCCATCAGCGGCGCTACCAGCGTTCGGCGCATCATGTCTTCGTCGCCGTCACAGGGATTAGGGTTTTGGTTCCTTCCTTCACGCAACAGGAAGAAGTAACGGCTGCAACGATTCACTCGACGTGACCAAGCGCCGACACCTGGCATCCAGCCCTCTGGTGAGCGCTAAGCGTCCACGGATAAGGCGCGAGAAAGGTTTCGTCGGCCGCTCTCGGTGACCAAGATATCATCCTCAATACGTACGCCCAGCCCTCGCATCTGACGAGGCGACGCGGGCGCAAAATCTGGGTTGAAGTAGAGGCCTGGTTCCACCGTGATGACCATGCCGGGCTCGAGGCGGCGGCTCTTGGGTCCACGCTCAGCGTCGTGGCCGCCTCCGTCCGTTGGATCGCGGTAGTCACCGGCATCATGCACATCGAGGCCCAAGTAGTGACTGGTGCCGTGCATGTAGTACGGCCGGTGCGCGCCGCTTGCCACTAAGGTGGATGCGTCCTCGCTTGGATCCAACACCCCCTCGGCTTGTAGCCCCTCCACCAGGACCCGGCACGCTACCTCGTGCACCTCGCGGATGCGCACCCCTGGAGCTACGGCTGCAACAGCCGCGCGTTGCGCCTCAACCACGACGTCATGAAGGCGCGCTGCCGTATCAGATAGGGGACTGCTTGCCCACGTGCGTGTAATGTCCGCATTGTAGTATCCCCACTCGCAGCCGGCATCAATCAAGACCGTCTGGGACGTGCCAACCCGGTCCTGGTTGCTGATGTAGTGTAAGATACTGGCATTATCCCCAGCGCCAACAATCGGCGGGTAGCCCGGACCCGTGGAGCCGGCGCTGCGGAAGCTGGCCAGGAGCGCGGCTTCGATTTGGTATTCTTTGCATCCTGGCCGAACCACTTCGCGAGCCGCTTCGTGGGCCTCGACGGACACATCAATGGCGCGCTGGATGAGCTTGATTTCTCGGGCATCTTTGATGACGCGATGCTTGGCCAGAAGTGGCCGACCATCCGCTGGTTCGCAGGCGTTTCGCAAGCGGCGATGGACCCACGGGTCATGCTCCGTGATGGCAAGAACGGGCGTAGCCTGAGGCGACGCGGCCTTGCCGGTGCGCCGACGCCCGCTTCCCTGCAAAGGGGCTAGGCGCTCGCGCAGCCAACGAGAGAAGTCGTCGCGGTCATGAGCAAAATCCACATCCAGCGCCTCGGCCGCGCGTTCAATGCCAAGGCGCCGACCATCCCACACTTCGGCCTCTGGTTTACGCGGCCGAAGAAATAGGTGGCTCTCACCGCTTGCTTCTAGGGCCAGAATGCCACCTGGCTCCTGAAAGCCCGTCAGATACCAAAAGTCGGATTGGGGCCGGAACCGGTGATGAACATCATTGCTGAACACCGCCTCTGGATGGGTGGCCACGACCAACAAGCCGCCCTCCGGCAAGTCAGCTGCGACGCGCCGGCGGCGAGCCGCGAAGCCTTCAACGGAAATCTGCGGGGCGGGGCCCGGGGCGAGGTCCACGCTGTCTCTATGGGTGGGCTGGATTAAGGAGTGGTCGGCCAGGCCGCCTCAGGAGCAACCCATCGAATTGCCGCAATTCAGACACTTGTAGCAAGCACCGTTGCGAACGGTCGTGTGGCCGCAAGAATCGCAACTCGGCGCGTCGCCGCCCATACTCTTGAGCAAGTCGTTCGGGTCGTCGCTGGTCTTGCCAAGCGCCTTGTCGAAGCTGTGTTCACCCTCGTCTTCCTCCGCTTCCTCAGCTGGCGCAAAGTCAGTGAGCGCCTTTTCGTTGCGGGGGCGTTGGCGAGCCAGGCGCAGGGCCTCGAGCACTTCGCGGCGGGTGGGAACGTAGTCAGGTGCCTCGGGGTCGGGTTGGACGCTGAGGAACTGGTTCTCGCCGAAGTATTCGTAGCGTAGCAGCTTGCCAATGAGATCCTGGATGCCCAGGCAGCTCTTGATGTAGCGGTGGTCCGTTTGACCGGCCAGAGGCCCGTGCTCGTTCACCATCTTCTTGGTGAGCTCATCCAGGCTCATGCCAAGTTGCAGGGTGCGCGAGTAGTTCTTGCCCACTTCCTTGAGGAAGTTGTCCGTCAAAGTACCGGACTTGCGAGCGGAAACGAACACTTCACAGGGGCGCCCGTCATTGTATTCCCAGACGTGAATGTCGACCTTTTCGGGGCCATGCGCCGTGTAAATGGTCACGGTGCGCTTGAAGCCTTGGTCATTGTCGCGGGGCGGCCGTTCAATTTCACCGTGCTTGGGGCCGGCTGGTTCTTTCACGACCACTTGGACGGTTGCTTCCTCGCCTTCTTCGTCGTCCTTCCCGCCACTGCTCAGGACCTGGCTGTGCTTGGAGCCATCACGGTACAGGGCGACCGCCTTGAGGTTCAACTTCCAGCCCATCATGTACGCCTCTGCCACATCCTCGACGGTGACCTCGTTGGGCATGTTGATGGTCTTGCTAATGGCACCCGACAAGAAGGGCTGGGTTGCCGCCATCATCCGGATGTGCCCCGTGTGGTGAATGAATCGTTGGCCATCGCCACACTTGTTGGCGCAATCAAAGATGGGCAAGTGCTCCTCGCGAACGAGGCTGCCTTCGATGGTTTGGTGGCCTTCCACGTACGCTTGTAGCTCCCGTACCGCCTGGCGGCTGAAGCCGGCCTTGCGCATGGCAGCCGGACTGATGCCTGGCGTGTACTCATTGAAGGCCTTCTCGCGCACCACAGCGTCGTACGCTTCCTGATATTGGTCTTCGGTGAAGCCCTTGTCCAGGAACATGGCCTTGTCCACGGGGCCACCTTCCAACGTTCCGTGACCGATAGCGAATTGCTCGACCAGGCGGATTTCCTCTTCCGAGTAGCCAAGATTCCGGAGCGCTGCCGGCACGGACTGGTTAATGATCTTGAAGTAGCCGCCACCGGCCAGCTTCTTGAACTTGACAAGCGAGAAATCGGGCTCGACACCGGTGGTGTCACAATCCATGAGAAGACCAATGGTGCCCGTGGGGGCAAGCACGGTCGCTTGAGCGTTGCGCCAGCCATCTACACGGCCTTGTTCCAGCGCGGCATCCCAATCTTGGACTGCGGCATCGAAAATGCTAGCGAAGGGGCCGTTGGCGATGGCGGGCGTCGCCATGTCGCAGCCCTCCATTTGTTCCAGCGGGCTGCCGGTATCGCGCAGACGCTTTGCGGCGTCAAGGTGCATACCAATGACTTCTGCCATGGTGTCCCAGTTGCTTTGGCCCGTTTCGTCCTCCACATTCAGGCCCACAAACGGACCCTTGACGGCGGCCATCTCGGCGCTAACCTTGTACGCATGACCGCAAAGAATGCCCGTCAGGGCGCCAGCCACGGCTCGTCCCTCAGGTGAATCGTAAGCGAAACCCTTCACCATCAGCAAGGCCCCCAGGTTGGCATAGCCAAGACCTAGCGGCCGGTAGTCGTGGGAGTTGCGGGCAATGTCCTCTGTTGGGTAGGAGGATAGATCGACGAAAATTTCCTGCGCAATGAAGAAAACACGGATGGCGTGGCGATAGCCCTCCACGTCGAAGTTGCCTTCCGCGTCTAGGAACTTCAGCAGGTTGAGACTTGCCAGGTTACAGGCCGAGTCGTCGAGGAACATGTATTCGCTGCAGGGGTTGGAACCGTTGATGCGGTCGGTCACCTTGCAGGTGTGCCATGTGTTGATGGTGGTGTCGTATTGCAGGCCAGGATCGGCGCAGCGCCACGCCGCATCTGCGACCTGGTTCCACATCTCACGCGCCTTGTAGGTTTCATGGACCTCGCCCGTCGTGCGCATCACGGTTTGCCATTCACCGTCGGCTTCCACCGCCTGCATGAAGGTGTCCGTTACGCGCACCGAGTTGTTGGAGTTCTGGCCGCTCACGGTCGCGTAGGCTTCGCCATTGAAGTCCGCGTCCATGCCGGCGCGAATCAACATGAGCGCCTTGTCCTCCTCACGGACCTTCCAAGTAATGAAGTCCAGAATTTCAGGGTGGTCCATGTCCAGCGTCACCATCTTGGCGGCGCGGCGGGTTGTTCCACCACTCTTGGTTGCCCCGGCGCCGGCATCCAACACCTTGAGGAAGCTCATCAGGCCGCTGCTGGTGCCACCGCCGCTGAGATTCTCATAGCGGCTGCGAATCTGCGAGAAGTTGCTGCCGGTGCCGCTGCCGTACTTGAACAAACGCGCCTCGGCTTGCAGGAGTTCGAAAATACCCTTGGAGTCAATCAGGTTGTCCTCGACCTTCTGGATGAAGCAGGCGCTGCACTGAGGCCGGGCGTAGTTATTCTCGACCTGGCGGACTTCCTTGGCCTCGTGGTCCCAGGCCCAGTTGCCGCCGCTACCCGTGATTCCGTACACATGTTCGTGGCCACAATTGAACCACACCGGGCTATTGAAGGCGCCGCGCTGTGTAATCAGCAGCCACTTTAGTTCATCCTCGAACGTGTCCGCGTCTTCCTTCGACGCAAAATAGCCCTGCTTTTCGCCGTACCAGCGCACCGTGTTAGCGATGCGGTGGCACACCTGGGCGGCGCTGGTTTCTGCGCCCGTGGTCCCGTCCGGTTGCGGCACGCCTGCCTTGCGGAAGTATTTGGAGACAATGATGTCGGTGGCCAACTGGGACCAGTCGGCTGGGACTTCGGCCGCTTCCGCCTCGAACACGACACTGCCATCGGGGTTGCTAATGACACTGCGGCGTGTCGTCCATTCTAGCGTCTTGAAGGGGTCGTCACCGACCTCAGTGAACCGGCGGGCCACGGTGAGGCCTCGACCAGCGGGAGCTTCGTCCACGCCGCCGGTAGCGGCCGGAGGAGTTTGTCCAGCGTCCGCACCAGGAAGCGGCGCAGCCGTGACAACGTCCGCGCTGCTGTCCGCGGCCGGACTCGGGGAGGCGGCTTGGGGTGGAGATCCGTCTGGAGTCATGGTAATCGTTGTGTCGGGGCTGTCCTCGGCGCGCGTGGCCTCGTGGTCCAAAAGGGCGCTTTGGGTGCCATCTGGTATTGTGTCGTGACTCATGATATCCCCTCGGGTGGAATGCAGAAGTGGGGCCAGGGGGTGGGGTGCAAGGCGTCGGTAGCGGTCGGGCCACGTCATTCGCCCTGTGCATCCCATCCCGGTGTTTGGAGGCCACCGGACCCGCCGCAGCACCAGGCCGCAGCGGGGAGGTGGGAGACGAGGCAGGGGGATTTAGTGCGCTTTGGTAACAGATAGCCGGTGATGGTTCCTGTGGGCCCGTTGGAGCCGGTCGTAGCGGCCCCGGAATTGGTAACAAATCTCCTGTTCGTCGCCTTCGGTTTGCACAAGTTTGTACAGTAACGGACACAGCCGTCGGAAGCTGCATTGTTTTGGCCTGCTGGCGCCGCAGTTGGCAAGCGTCATGAGGACCAGGAGCCGGTGCCCACCGTGGCCGCCCGCAACCCTCGACGTGAGCCAGACATCGTCGCCTCACCCACCACCCCCGACGAGGCCCGGCACGGCGCCATCATCAATGCCGTGGTCCATACCATGGTGGACCCAACCCAGAAAGCCGAAGCCCTCCTTTGGAAACATGGGCGCATCGCCCTCGTGGGCTCCACCGCCGAGGTGGCAGCTGCCGCTGCGGCCGCCGGCATCAAGCCCATCGACGCGCGCCAGCAAGTGGTCATCCCCGGCTTCGTCGATGCCCACACCCACTTCCTACATGTCGGCGTGAAGCGGCTCCGTCCTGACCTTCGAGGTCTGACAAGCCGCCAAGCCTGCCTAGCCGCCATCCGCCAATGGCTGCACGAGCACCCCGCCGAAGCGGACTCTGACGCCGCGGGGGCAGGAGGTGGCGTCATCGGCGAAGGCTGGGACGAGGCGGACTGGCCCGTGGACGACCGCCGACCGCCGACCATCCAAGAGTTGGACGAGGTGACCGCCACCACGGGGCGGCCACTCGTTTTTCGACGCATTTGCGGCCATGTTGCCTACGCCAACACCGCTGCCCTGAATCTGGTGCGACGACATTGGGACACCGACCGGCTCGTCAACCTCGATACCGGTCGCCTCGACGAAGATGCCAGCCTCTACCTCAACGAAGTGATGCCAACCAGCGACGCGGACCTGGACTACGCCTTGCAGAAGGCCTGTGATGTAGCCCACCGACGCGGGGTAACAACCGTCGGCGACTATTCCCAAGCACCCTACCGACGCGCCCTGCAACGGGCCGCAACTGCTGGTCGCCTAACCGTGCGCACATCCAGCAGCGTCTACGTTCAACAGTTGGAGGCTGAAATTGCGGCTGGCTTCCAAACTGGACGACGCCATGACCTTGGCAATGCGGAGGTCGCTCCAGCCAGCCCAAGCGCAGCGGCCGGCAGGTGGCTCCAAGATGGGGGCCTGAAGATCTTCCTTGATGGTAGTCTCGGAGCCCATACAGCTTGGATGCGCGAGCCCTACGCCGACCTACCGCCCGACCACCCGCACCCCACTGGCGTACCGAATTGGAGCCAACAGGACATTGACAGCCTGACGACGAAGGCCCATGCAGCCGGGATTCAGCTGCACCTACACGCCATCGGTGATGCCGCCGTCGAAGCGGCGCTCGATGCCATCCAAGCACTGGACCAGCGCCGCCGCACGCAACTTCGTCACCGCATCGAGCATGACGAAATCCTGCCAGCTGACCTCATCGCTAAGCACGTCACTAGTGGGGCAGTCGCTAGCAGCCAACCGAATTTTGTGGGGGAATGGAGCCGGCCGCCTGGCCCCGACGAGGACCCGGACGATGTGAGCATGTACGCCAAACGCTTGGGGCCGGAGCGAATCATACACAACAATCCCTTCGGCCGGTTACGTGCCGCGGGCGTCCCGCTTGCCTTTGGCAGCGATGGCATGCCCTTTGGTCCCCTGGTCGGAATCGCTGCCGCCGTTGACCATCCGGTGCCTGGCCAAGCCCTCGATGCGGCCACGGCCATCTGGCACTACACCCATCAGGCCGCATGGAGTCTACATTGGGAAGACGACGTGGGCACCCTCGAAGTAGGCAAATGCGCTGATTTGGTGCTGCTGAGTACCGGCAGACTCCACGACCCGGATTCCCATCCCTCGGAGTGGTCAATCCTTGCAACCTGGAGCGACGGAATCCTAAGGCACGAAGAACGCTGATTACGCTTGGTCACCAGGAGAATTCGGCGCTACGTAGGCACAAATCGAAACGGCCCCGTTGGGCAGAGGTTGGGACTTGGTTGGGACCATTTGCAACCTGTTGCTGGGGGAGACCCCTTGATTGCGCCTGGAGTGAATATAGGGAGTGGCCGAGGGGAAAAAGCCGCAAGTGCGGCGTCCGTAGTGTTATGTCAAAAGGCTCGCTAGACAACCAGGGTCTGTTCTTCCTCACGAATCAACAGCTTGTCTGTTCTTCTCACGTCTATTCCCGTCCGCCAGTCCTTTTCGGTGTTCTACAGGCAATCAAGGGGTCTCCCCCATCCCGTCAACATTTGCTCTTTCAGGTTTTCCTCATCCATTCATCTGGTAGATGGACGGAGGCCCGCTCATCGATTTCCAGAAACGGCCCCAGTCTCTCTTCTGACGGCCTCCCCCAAGCCGCTGCAAGAAGACTTGGCCATGATTTCCATCGTCTAACCACAAACACTGCTTTCTTGCCCCGGGTAGGCCCAACAGGAGAAAGGAACGATTATCCGGTCACGTTTCGTAGCCGATACCATGGGTGCACGCCGCATGACGGAGATTCCTATTTCCAGGGACCAATTGGAGGCGTACCGCTACGAGCTGGCCCGCGACCATGGGGCCGTGGTCTGGGAGCATGGTCATACCAGGATTCTCCTTGTCCGCGTGCCCAAGGATGCCCCAGATATCGTCAACGACGTCGAGGCCGCCGTTGAGGCCATTAGCCCCGGCGACGTGGACAACATTGACAGTGCCATTCTGATGGGCGACCGTGTTGACCACGTAGTGCCCGTCCAGCCCTTTAGGGACCTGATGGCGGATCGCGTCGCCTTCGACAAGGCCCAATGTCGCGCAATCCGCCAGGACTTGGGCGGAGGAGGCGGGGGCAAGGGCACAGGTCTTGGCACGACGATTGGCCGGCAAGGCGACGACGGCTTTGGCAGTGGCCACGCCTGGTGCTACCGAGCCTTCCGGGCCCGCGGTGACGCACGGCGGAACCTTCGCCTCGCCGTCTTTGCGCCCGTTGATCGATTGGCGGAGTTGGACGATGGTGCCCTGGATACCATGGCCAAGATGCTGGGCCCCGATGCCGAAGCAGGACGGTTCGTGGATATCTCCTGCGTCTATCTTGTGAGCCGCGGCGACGATGTCCGGATGCGGGCCGACGAGTTTCTTGAACAAGTGCTCGGCCGTTGGCAATCGGCGGCATTTTTGGCGCGCGAAGCCGAAGAGCGCCAACGCATCCAACGCATCAAGGCGTCCGAGCGACGTAACCTTCTCAAGGACCTTGAAACCCGACACGGCCTGCGCCGCCAAACGGCAGGCGCAGCCCTGGGCGCCGGCTTGACTGGCAGCCAAGGGGCATTGTATGGACTAGCAGGCAGCGCGGCCGGCGGGCTTGGCGCCCAGGCCGGATTTTCCCCCGGCGCCGCCGCGCAGGAGGGTCCACCTGGCTCCCGCGTTGGGCACGAAACGGTGCGACCCACCCATCTTTCGCGTGCTGAACGGGACCCGGACTGGGAGCGCGAAGCGCGAGACATCGACCGCATCATTGGCGGTGAAGCTCGCAGCCGAGCGGCAGCAGCACCGATTCTTGGCAATGTAGATCGCACGGCGGCGAAAGGGGCAAGCCAGCAGCCGGGCATGCGCTACGTTGACCCCGAGGCCGAAGAGCGAGCGCGGCGCTTTGCTGCCCAGCCGGGCTACGAGCCTGCGATGCTGGGAGGCGAAGCCGCGACGCGCGGCATTACGCCATCCGGGCACATGCCGGGCGCCGAGCGCGACGCCGGTTCTGTGGTTGCGCGGGCACAAGATATGGAAGCCAGCCGGTTGCCGCCGCGCCCGCTTGCCCAGGCTGATACCACCGTAGTGACGCGCGGAGCCCACCAAGCTACGGCCGGCGTGGCGGGCCAAGCCACCTCGACCATGCTTCCATCCCCCGGGCGTGCCCGCTTGTTGGAGCGCCTTGAGGAAGCTGGCTACGACCTGCTGGAAAACCCCAACGTGCCTGGCCACCACGTGGAAGTAGCAGCGGAACGACCAGAAGGATTCCCCGAGCGACTCATCGCCATCCTGCCCATGCGCTTGGATGCTGGGCTAGCCGATTCGTTTGTGGCCACCGCCAATGCATTGGATGCAGATCTAGGATTGGTTGTCTGCGATGAGGCTGATGCCGACGCCCAAGACAGACTCTTGGCGACCAAAGTCAAGTGGGTCCCGTCACGCGACCTTGGGCACTTGCGCTTGTGACCATGGACGCCGGCGACGGTGACGAGCCAGAGGGCGATGCGGATTTCGTGGCAGCCAGTCAACTAGCGACAACAAAGCAGCCAGTACACCAGGAGCCCGTCGAGGAACCGGACTCGACGGAAGGCTCGGAAATTCGGCCAGCCAACGAGACCCAGGATTTGCCGGCGCCACCTGTGGACCCAGAGCCCGCTTCGCAGGACGAGGGGGCAAGGCCCGCGAATCTTGGCGAGGCGAGCGAGGAGGTCGCGTCGCCGCTGGAGGCTCCACTTCTTACCTTATCAACGCGCTGTGACGCCGTGGACCGGCTGCTGGATGGTGGCCTTGAGCGAGACGCCGTGACGCTGGTGTTTGGGGAAGGCGGCAGCGGCAAAACCAACCTCGCGTTGCAGTGCGCGTTGCAAGCCATTCTGGAGGACCACACGGTCGCCTTCGTTGACACGGAAGGGGTAAGTCCTGTCCGCCTGCAGCAAATCTTCTCGGCCGCCCTCGACGAAGACCCCGGGCGATCCATGGAGGAGCTTTCCAAGGCGCTTCGCTTCATCACGCCGTATGACTTCTCCGAGCAGGAGCAGCTGGTTGAGAAGGCAACGAGAATGCCCTCCTTGGGGCTCGTGGTGGTAGACTCCATTAATCTCCACTATCGCATGGTCATGGACGGACGCGAAGGCGAACGGGAGGCGACGCGCCGGCTTCTGCGGCAGTTGCATCATCTAATGGGCTTCGCCCGCCGACACCATGTGCCGGTGCTCGTCACCGGGCAAGTCTATGACGGAGAGGACGGCACGATGCCGTTTGCCCGCCGTACGATGGAGCATCTGGTGAAAGCCATGGTGCGGTTCGAAAAAAGGCCCGACGGCAGCCGCCGCGCGACGATTCTCAAGCATCGAAGCATTCCCGATGGTCGCCAGGCGCGGTTTCGCATTGGCCCAGCCGGTCTTGAATAGGCGCCGGCGTTGGCCTGCGGCTCGGCGGTGAAACTGCCAACTGCCGAAGCGACTTGGTGGTCTCACCCCCCTGGCCCCAAGCCTCTTGGACCCGTGCCCGGCTGGCGGGTCGTGGCTGAGCTTCGCGTCCATGCCCCCTATGAGCCGGCTGGCGACCAGGGCCCCGCCATTGAGGCGCTGATGCAGGCTCTGGCTGCTGGGGAGCGACGGGTGACGCTGGAAGGCGTAACCGGCGTTGGCAAGACCTTCCTGATGGCCAAAGCGATTGAAGCGGGCAAGAAGCCCGCCATCATCATCAGTCACAACAAGACCCTAGCCGCGCAAATCTACGAAGAGATGAAGGCCTTCTTTCCCGACAACGAAGTGCATTATTTCGTCTCCTATTATGATTACTACCAGCCTGAGGCCTACGTGCCCCAATCGGACACCTACATTGCCAAAGAATCCGACGTCAACCAAGAGGTGGAGAAACTTAGGCACGCAGCCACGCAGGCGCTGATGAGCCGAGACGATGTCGTTGTGGTTGCCAGCGTGTCCTGTATCTACGGCCTAGGGTCGCCCGAGGATTATCGGTCTGGCCATGTTTGGCTCAAAGTCGGGCAAGAGGTGCAACGCCGCGACCTGCTCGGGCAACTTGTGGACATTTACTACGAACGAAACGACGCAGACCTCAAGCACGGCACTTTCAGGGTCCGCGGCGACACGGTCGATATCTTGCCGCCCGGCGACGAGGAACCCATTCGCGTCGAATTGTGGGGTGATGAAATCGAGGCGATTCGCCGTATTCATCCCGTCACGGGTGCCGTTCTTCGCGCCCACGAACAACTCACAATCTTCCCCGCTAAACATTGGGTTGTGCCGCCTGAGCAAATGGCCGGTGCTATTGCACGGATTGAAGCGCAGCTTGACGAACGGCTTCGCGAACTACGAGGTGACGGTAAGATTCTCGAGGCGGCACGACTTGAACAGCGAACTCGTTACGACTTGGAAATGCTGAGCGAGATTGGCTACTGTTCAGGCATCGAGAACTACAGTCAGCCCCTTTCGGGTCGCAAACGCGGCGACCCTGGCTGGTGTCTGCTGGATTATTTCCCCGAGGATTTTCTGACCATCATCGACGAGTCCCACGTCACGGTGTCACAGATTCGTGGAATGTACAATGGTGATCGCCAACGCAAACAAACGTTGGTAGATTTTGGCTTCCGCCTGCCATCGGCGCTGGACAATCGGCCGCTCAAGTTTCCCGAGTTTGAACGCAAGGTAGGCCCCATCATTTTCACAAGTGCAACGCCAGGACCGCACGAACGGGAACACAGCACACGCACCATCGAAGCCGTGGTGCGACCGACCGGCCTCCTGGATCCACAGGTGGAGGTCCGTCCCGTCATGGGCCAAGTGGACGATTTGTACGGCGAAATCCAAAAGGTTGCGGCGCGGGGCGAACGCATCCTCGTCACCACCCTCACCAAGCGCATGGCCGAGGAGCTAACCACCTATTACCAGGGCCTCGGGTTGAAGGTCGCCTACCTTCATTCAGATGTGGAAACGCTGGACCGGGTCATCATCCTTGAGCAACTTCGTTCCGGGGTGTTTGATGTCTTGGTTGGCATCAACCTGCTGCGTGAAGGCTTGGACTTGCCGGAAGTCAGTCTGGTAGCTATTTTCGATGCTGACAAGATTGGCTTCCTTCGCAGCTCAACCAGCCTCATTCAAACCATTGGTCGCGCCGCCCGCAATGTGAACGGGCGCGTCATCATGTATGCGGACAAGATGTCGGACGCGATGACGGAAGCCATTGAATTGACCGCTGCTCGCCGGGCTAAGCAGCAGGCGTACAATGAGGAGCATGGCATTACGCCGAAGAACGTCAAGCGTAGCATCAAGGGCATTGAAATCGATGGCAAGCGCGTAGGGGCCGCCGAACCCAAAGTCAGTAAGGAAAGTCTTGGCCTGTTGGACAAGCAGGAGAAAGATCGTGTCATCAAGGGATTGGAGAAGGAAATGGCCGAGGCGGCCAAGTCGTGGGACTTTGAGCGTGCTGCCGAATTACGCGACCTCATCATCGAACTGAAGACGGGAGAAGCCAAAGTAACCACGCCGGGCAAGCGAAAGGGTCTTGGCAAGAGCAAGCCAACCCAGTGACATGGCAACCGACCCACAACAAGCAGTCGTCTGGTTTGACGGCGCCAGCAAAGGCAATCCTGGTCCGGCTGGCGCCGGTGCAATCGTCACCATGGGCGACAAGCGCATGGTGCTTCGAAAGCGCCTGGGCCGCGCAACCAACAACGAGGCCGAATGGCACGCGCTTTACCTGGGGCTCCAACAAGCCGCCGCGTGGGGCGCCAAGGGTGTCACGGTGCGCGGCGATTCGCAATTGGTGATTCGGCAATTCGAAGGCCGCTACCGCGTCAAAGCCGCCAACTTGCAGCAAGTGTTTCGGGCGTGTCGGGGTATGATCAAAAGTTTCCCCGAGGGAATCGACACGGTGTGGATTCCGCGCGAAGAGAACGGTGAAGCGGACGCTGCCGCCAATGAAGCAGTGGACGCTCCCGCTGACGTGGCCTAGGTCGGCTCGGGTTGGACGCGGCGGGGAAACGGATTACGTTTCATCGCTGATGGCAGGGTCGCTCAAGGTTTGCCGCATGACAATGCGGTAATCCTCGAAGCCCATGGCCGCGTAAATATCGCGAGCGACCTGGTTACTGGTGAACAACATCACATCAATGGCGGTGATGCCTTCGCGGTCGCACCAAGCTTTCAGTTCGTCCACGAATTCTTTCAGGATGCCTTGCCGGCGGAAGTCTTCGCGCACGAAGACATCGCTCAGGTAGGCGATGCGTGTGTGACTGTAAATGGGGGGCTTGCGCTGCTTGCTGGCAATCAAGTATCCGGCCAGCTCGCCGTCGCCGGCGTCGGCCACGAGCGTCAGGGTGTCCTTGCGGTTGAGCAAGCCCGTCGCATAGCCGTAGAAGTAATCGGACGCATTCTCATTGAGGATTTGCGCCTGGGTCATGCCCTCGCGGAGGCTGGCAAATTGTTCCCACAATTCGCTGATGCCGTCGATGTCATCCTCGGTGAAGCGACGGATGGTGAGGGCCGCCATGGTTGGGCCGACTTGGGTCCTCTTCTTAAGAGGCGTGCTGGCACCGTACCGGTTGTGCGCCTAGGCTGCGTCCACAACGGCGGCTCGATTTCCTCGAATCAGGAGAGCGGCAATCCGTCCCGGAACACTGGCCACGTCACCTTCCATGAGTTCGTAGGTAACCATGTCCGGGCCTACGAAGGGCGGCAAATCTTGCAGCGCTCGCACCAACACGCTGTCATCGCCGGGGGTGTCGGGCGGGACGGTAACGACCGGCGCCGGGGAAGCGGGTGCGGGCTCACCGGCGGGGGTGGCCTCGCCCGCAGGGGGCTCGGCCTTGGCTGCGGGAGGGGCTTCCTGTTTTGCTGCGGCGGCCTTGACCGGAGTGGCCGTTGCAGACGTGCTCGGCGTCGCAGGCGGGGCCGCCGATGCACCGGGTAGCGATGGGCTTGGTTGGGTGGGCGCTGAGGATGGGGGGCTCGCCGTGGCGGGAGGTTTAGCAGCCGCGACGGCCTCCGCCGATGTGCCTTCAAAGACGGTTGCCCGGCTATCGGCAAACGCCTTCACCAATTGGTCGAACAGCGCTTGCTCTGAACCCGTGATGCCTTCTGGGGGCTTGGGCTCAGAGGCCAACGCATGCAACGCCAGCTTTCGCTCACGAAGCGCCCACAAGCCTTCGGCTGCGTTGCGGGCATTCTTGACTTCGTCCGTGAGTCGAATGACGCGCCGGCTGAACGGATCTTTCTCCTGGCCCTCTCGAAACGCGGTTTCCAAGTCGGTGAGCAGTTGCCGCACATCGCGCCAAAATCGCGGCGGTACGGTGACTAGGCGGTTGCTTCGTCGCTCGGACCGTAACAGGTCCTGCACGACGTCGTAAGTCACCGGGCCATCGACCACGGGTTGGCGACGTGGGCGACCCGCTTAACGGTTGGTGGCGCGGCGGCTCCATCAACGAATGATGGTCCCGGCCTGGCGAGCACACCACCACACGGCATGCGCCGTCGGTACTTCCGTTGCTTCACCAGCGGTCACGTGGACCGTCTCGCCGCCAAGCGTCATGGCGTCATCAAATCGCGGCGTGATGGATACCGGCTCCATCCCCAAGGCCACGGCGTCCCGCAACGGGTCGAAGTCGTCCAATTCGTCCCGATTCAAGCTGACCACCCTCAGCCCCGTCTTGCCGTGCAGGCTGCCCGGTAACCGGATGAGGCGCTTGACATCGGCTGTGACAGGCTCGTCTGTTTCGCCTTTGGCCAATGTCAGCGCTGCCTGGCCCAGCACTTGGCGGCAGATGCGGAGCACCACAGGCCCTTGGAATGCATGCCCTTGTGCAATGCGCTCCAGCGTTGGCTCGTCAAGGCGGCGCAGGAATTCATCGGCGCTTTTGTCGCCAATCCCGTCCAGGGCGGTTAGCCACGCCTTGGCAACGGCGGGGTCTTCGGCTTGCAAGACGTTCGTTCGCAGTGCCTGCACCAGGCCACGGGTCAGGCGCCCGGGCCACCCAGGAGCATCGGATGGTGCTAGGTCGTACGTGGTCTGCTTCTTGGCGAAGCGGCCGCGGCCTTCGACGCCGACGACCCGAGGCCGCAGGAAGGCGGACAGGTCCGGCTCATTGGTCCCTCGCTTCGCTGGCACCTTGCCAGTGACGTAATCGACGATTTCCCGTCTCGCTCGGGCATCAATGCTTTGCAGACGGGGCTGAGTAACGTGACAGTGGTACCCGCGGCCGCCACTGAACGTAATGAACAAGTCACGCTCGGAGAGGCCAAAATCGCCGAGCAGAAACTCGTCCAGGAGGCGCTTGAATTGTTCCTTGACCAGCGCCAATTGGCGGGCAACAGGGACTTCGCTGCCGGCGTCCTTGGCCGCCTCCACTTCGTCTAAGTGGTCGGCATCCAAGTCGAAGATGAGCTCGGCACCAAGCCAGCCCTTGTCGGCCATTTTCAGTTCGCCCGGGCGGCGGTAATAGGCAGTGGAGTAGTAGGCCGAGTGGGGGCCGGTGCGTGCTAAATCAGCCTGCAGGGCCGCGCCGTCACGGTACGCCTTGTGGCGGACGAAGGGCGGCGGTCCCGGTCGCTTGGGCCACAAAATGTAGCCGTATTCGCGCCGGGTTGCGCGTTCGGGAGGCTCCGGTGGCTGCTCGCGGTAGTATTGTCGGAAGCGGTCCTGCAGCCAATGAATGGTGCTACGAACCGGTGGTGGGAACGAGGCTGGGGCTTCGGGTTTGGTGGGTTTGTTGGTGACTGCTGGCCCTGGTGCGGCGGTGGAAGCCGTTGCGGCTGATTTGTCCGCTTGCCCGGCTTGGCTCATGCTCCGCGCTCCCGGGCCACCTTGGCGTGCGTCTTGCCCATTTCCTTGGTGGCCAGCACTTTGCCCGCTTCCTTCTTGTCATCTTCTTGGAAGCGAATTCGGGCGCGATAGTAGGATAGTGGGTGCTTGATCTTGAAGCACAAGCCATCGCGCTTTTCGAGCGGGCAAACACCGTTGGTTTGCATCCATGAGCAGCCAGGGGGGGTGTATTTTTCCACCGCCTGTTCGCCCGCGACGTGGGTGATTTGGTACCGAGATTTGTCCGGATCAAAATTGGGAATCTCGCGGAAATACTGCATGATGTCGTCGCTCGTCATGCCGATGGTTGCAAGGAAGCTTGCCATGGCAAAGCGTCCGTGATGAGGGACCATTTCGCCGCGCACCATGGCGGCAAAGAGCTCCGTGATACAGGGCGGGAACAACTCACGCTTGACGGGGCCAAAGTCGCCCGTGCTCCAGGACTCTCGCGCCTCTTCCAGAAGCGGTTGGATATCAGCTACGTATCCATGCAGGGCGGCGACGAGGTCTTCCGGGGCGGGCGCGTCGAGTCCGACACCAATGTCGGTTTCAAGGTGCTTGGCCCACGCGTTTTCCACCAGGCGAATCGCGTCGGGCCGCGTCAGCGTGAGCCAACCGGCGTCGAGGCTTCGTTCCACCAGTTTCCAGCCGGCGTCGCCTGGCGCGTGGCGGATGTAATCGGCAAAGTGGATGCGCCAATACTGTTCGACATGGCTCTCCACGCCGCCGCTCACACCGGCCTGCCGGGCCTCGCTTCGAACCGGGCCATCTAGGCCAACTTGGAGAGCATCAGAGGCGGCATTCAAGGATTCGTCCACGTCATCCTTGAGAAGCGCGGCGACGCGGGCGGCCTCGCGGTGGCAGTAGCGCCGAAGCAAATGGCGGTCGCGAACCACAGTCAGGAGCATTTTGGCAAAGCCGTACGAAACTAAGTCCGTAAGGGCGCCGCGCTCATCGGTGGCGAATCCTGGCTCGGGAGGCTCGCCGGCGATTGCGCCCATGACACGCTTGACGCCGCGGCGCCGTGTCCCCTCCAGCATGGGCGAAGTGAGCAACTCCGTCAGGTCCGGCCCTTCCTCCCGCACGGCATCGCGGACGCCGGGCAAGAATGGATAGCAGGCAAGGCGGACGAGGTCGGCCACGCTGCGGCAGTGGGGCGTGCTACTTCAAGTCAGCACGACAGCGTAATGCCATATTGGCCCGAAAAACCGCTAGCACTGCGCGCTCGGAGCATCCATTCACCGGGCTCTCCCTTGATGTCATCTACGCGGCCCTCTTGGCCACCGCCTTGGAAGGTGCGTTCAAAGACCACCGCTCCTTTGCCGTCGGTGACGGTCACCGTGACGCTTCCAGCGCCTTGGGTTCCGACTGCAACGGAGCCGGTGTCATCACAATCGGTCGTCGCCGTGCGGTCGCTGGCTCCGGCACCTTGGAAGGCAACCGCGGCCGATCCGCCACTGGCAGTGCACCCCGCCATCAGCAAGGAAACAATCAGGAACGCAAGCATGGCAAAACGTGCAGCCATACCAAGCACGCCGCCTGCGGCAATATGAACGTTGGCGCCACGCTGGCGTAGCAGCCCCACCGCGGTGGAGTGCGCGATTATTCGGACTCGATGCGCGGCGCCAGGAGGTACATGATGTGACCGCCGCCGTCGGCTATGTCGAATTCCATCTTCACGGGGTAATCGGTGCCCAAGTGCAGCGTCACCGCCTCGCTGCTGCGGACCGCCTTGGCCATGTTGCTGAAGTAGTCCAGGCTGAACAAACTCCGCGACTCCTCGGGCGCCTCAATCTTGATGATGTCCTCGCCCGACAGGGCCAGGTTGACCTGGTCCGTGTCGCCGTCGGCGCTGAGTTGGAAGGAATCGCCGTGGGCCACCAACGCAATGTGGTCGCTCACCGACTCGGCTGCCTTGATGCCATGCTGCAATTCGCCCGCCTTCATGGTGACCCGGTTGGGGAGGTTCAAATTGGGCACTTTGGGATCGCTCATGTTGGTCGTGTCCACCAGGGCCATGCGGCGCGTCAAGTGACCAATCTTGAACACCAGTCTGTGGCTGTCTTCCTTGTATTCGAGGCCGATTTCGTCGCCGCTACCGGCCAACTTCAGAATGTCCTTGAGTTTGTCAAGGTCCATGCCCAACTCCATGTCATCGGCGCCGTAGGAGACAAAGGCCCCCTTGCCCAGCGACAGGTCCACCATGGCGACATGGGCGGGGTCCACGGCCTTCAGGCTGAGCCCTTCGGGCGTGATGTGAATCTTCGCCTCGTCAACAAGGGTGTGGACCGCGTCGAGCACGGTCTTGAGCGTCTCCGCCTTCACGGTCGCTTTGAACATGGTCAATCCTAGGGCGCGGCCACTGGCGTTTCGACTTTAACCGCACCGGAACACCACTCGGCTTCCTGGCTCAAGCGGGGGCTGGGCTCAATACTCGCGCCACGAGTGGCCGCACTTGACGCACTCGTTGATTTCGGTCGGCGGTTCGTCGCTGCGCCGCGTCTGCATCAAATGGAAGTACGCTTTCTCGTGGCCGCACTTGGGGCATTCAGCGTCCTGAATCGGGCGCGCTTCCTGCTTCTCCTCGTGTACGACGACGGCCTGGCCGCTGGCCTTGTTGACGTCGACAATCTTGGATTCGGCCGCCTTCGAATCGCTCCAGCCGCAGCGTTTGCAGGTCAGCTTGCCACCTACGGGGTACACCATGGCTTTGCAGTCTCCACAGAAGGGCATGACCCGTTCGACGGCCCCGCGCATCAAAGGCTTGTGGGTCCCGAACGGTGATATAGGGGACCTAAGTCGGCGCGCCTCATGGGTGAAGTGTTCATCCGCTACCGTGTCATGCCCGAAAGTCCCGATGTGGATCTTGACGGCCTCCAGGCTGCCATGAAGGCGGCCCTGCCTGCCTGCGCAACCATTCAGGCCTGCGAAGCCAAGCCGTTTGCCTTCGGCCTCAAGGTGCTCGAGGCGGCCATCGTCGTCGAAGACGAAGAAGGCAACAACGACCTGGTCGAAGCTGCCCTCATGGGTCTCGACAACGTCCAGGGCGTCGAACTGGTCGAAATGGGCCGGCTGTAGCTGGCGGTACGACCGGGAACAGTCTCTTGTCTTTCCCGTTAGCGTAAGCGAGGCGTCGTCGTTGGCGCCATCGCGCCGTAGGGCTCCCGCTCAGCTTGCCAGCGCGTCAGCGCCCTCGCCGAGTGTCACCCCGCCTATGAACCGGGGTAAACCTGCACGGAGACCTTGTTGTTGCCGCGGTCGGCGGTCCAATGGAAGGTCGCCGTGGCCGTGCTGTAAGGGGGAACGTGCAGAGCGGTCTGGTCCGCGAGGTCGCCGTCCACTTCCAAGTGGATGTCGAGGTCCCACGCTTCGTCGCTGTGGTTTTCGATGGTGGCCGTCGTGGTGACCGCTTGGCCTTCTTCCGGTTCGGCGGGGTCGTGCATCACCTCACCCAGGGTAATGGGCTCGCCGTAGATGGCGGTGTCCGCTTGTACCGTTAGGTTGGTGGTCTTGCCCTTCTTGGGGCGCTCCACACCAGCGTCATCGAGTGGCACGACATCCAAGGCGAGGCGCGTCAAGTCCTTGTCTTCGGCGTGGTCGGGGATATCCACGCGGACAATGCCTTCCAACCGGCCTGCCACATTGTTGCGCGCGGCGAGGTCGAACTCGAGTTCGCCGTCGTCGCTGACCTTGTGAGTGTCGCCGTCGGCGCCTTCCTGGTGCAGTTGCAGTTGCGTAAGCCAGCCAGGCTCGGCACCCGTCAGGCGCGCCTTGACACGGCGGTGGCGACTCTTGCGGTTGTCAATGGTGACGTGGAATTCCGCTTGCGAACCGGGGCGTCCGGTGGCCTTGCGCTCATCGACTTCCACGTCCACCCAGCGAGGGCGGATGAGGAGAATGATGAGGAAGATGAGTAGAATCAGCAGCAGCAAGATGAGCCCGAGGAGGACCAGTTCGGCCCAGTCTCCGAAGACGGAGTCAAAGCCCAGCGCTTCGGCCAGGTCAACCAGCCAGGCGGGGCTGGCAAGTACGGGGTCTCGCACATCGTCCTTGGGGGGGATGATGACGAAAGGCCGGTCTACGGTGACGGTGAGCGTTGTTGCGGCAGTGGCACCGTTGTCGCTGGTGCCGGAGATGCGGACGGAGACATCGCCGTCAGCAGCGTCTTGCAGTTCCACGGTCACGGTGGCGCTGGCGGAGGCGCCAGGGTCCAATTCGAAGATGCCTGGTTCGACGCGAACAAGCGCCGCGCCGGTTACGGTGGGGGTGTCGAGGAAGAAGGTGTCGGCGTCGCTGCCCGTGTTGGTGATGTCAAGGTCGAAGGTCACGGTGGCGTTGGGGTCTTCGGTGACGTGCGTGGCGTCATCAGTGCGCAGCTCGAAGCCGGGAACGACGGCGCGGAGGGTGAGGGATGCCGCAGTGGACGAGGTCGCACCCCGGTCACTAATGGCGCTTACGGCGAAGGAATGGTTGGTGCCCACGGCGGTTCCGTTCAACGTAACCGTCAGGAAGGCGCGGCCGGTTTGGCCGGGGTCCAGCATGAAGCGCATCGGTTGCAAGTCGGCGTTGACTCCGGCTGCGGGGCTTGTGAGGGTGAGGTTGAACCCATCTACGTCGGTACCGGTGTTGGTAATGTTGACGATGAACGCGGCTGCGTGTTCAGGGTCAGCAGTCACCCGGTGAGCCTCGCCTTCGACGCGCAGAGCCACCGCAGGAACAATGGGGAATCGGCTCAACGTGTAATTGTCGGCGGTGCCATTGTTGGGGGCGATGTCGGTCGCCTTCAAGGTGGTCAGGTTGTCGTAGACTTCCTGGACCGTGAAGGGGGACTGCGTGCCCACGAAGGGGTCGGCTGGTGCCTGGACGGGATGGCTGGCCACCGTCTGGAGCCGCAGGTTCGTAATGAGGTCCCCGCCGCTTGCGCCAAGGTCGGCCAGCGGAACGTGGAACGTCGTAATCACACCGTCATAGGTTACGCTCAGGTTGTCGGCGCCACCCGTGGTGAAGTTACTGTCGGTAACCAGCGTCCATTGGACGCCGTTGGCGGTGGAGCCGAAGACGCTGGTTGGTCCCTTCTCTACGAGGAACGACGCTTCCAGCAAGGTGTTGGTGTCAGCGCCCGAGATGGACGCGTTGGTTTCGACGTGAATCTGCAGGTGGCTGCCGTTATCCGTCATCCATCCGGCCAGCAAATCCACTTCGTCAAAGGGGTACTCGTTGACGTTGCCGCTAATTTGTTCAAAGCCACCAGGGGTGTCGTCCTCAATGGTTTGGTCGCCCATCGGGTCCGTGACTTCGGGGGCGCCCTGGGTCCCTGCCGACGACAGGGGAACGAGGTACAGGGACAAGATGGCGACCATCACGGTGGCGATTCGACGGTTCATAGCGCAAGCTCCGACGCTTGCCAAGGTAGGTCCTTCTTTGGGTTTTCTCAAATCCTTCTGGTAGATTTGACTTGGATTTGGTACCTTTTTCCCGCTGGAGGTTTTTATACGGGTCGCGCGTGGCGAACGCCATGAACAAGGAACTCGCCGACCGCCTCATCGGCATCATCGACGAACTGACCGAGCGCTTTGACGGGGGCAAGACCATGAGCATCCGCGAGATGGATGTCATCCTTGAACGCGAAGCGATTCCTCACTTGGACGGCTACCTTCGCCGCTGCGGGGCCCTGGACTACCAGTCGCCCAAGCGCTTCTTCCAGGCTGGCGTCAACGCCGCCGAAGTGCGCGAAGCCTTGTCGAAGGGCGAAGTGCCTCGCGGCCTCGAACCCCTGCTGCTCACCAGTTGAGCCTACATGGCCGACTTCATCCTTCTACACAACCCCCGCTGTAGCAAGAGCAGGGCCGCCTTGGCGCTGTTGCAGCAGCGGGGTGTAGACCACGAGGTTCGAGAGTACCTCAAGCAACCCCTCAGTTTGGACGAGTTGCGTATTCTCAAGGCGCGCCTCGGCCGCCCGCCCGCCGAATGGCTGCGCTGGGGCCAAGACGAAGCGCACGGCTTGGACCGGCAGGCTCCGCCCTTGGAGCTGCTACAAGCCATGGCCCAGCACCCGATTCTCATGGAGCGACCCATCTTGATTCGCGGCGACGAGGCGGCCGTCGGCCGGCCTGGGCCCGACGCGCTCCACATCCTGCTAGACCCGTAGGCGCGGTTGCTCGGCCAGCCCCGCCTACCAGGGCTTGTGGCGGCTCCGATGTTCCCGGCGGCCACCCGCCGCAGCGCTCAAATGGGGCAGCAATTTCCGTCTCGCTACGGAGCAGATCCCACGCAGGCGGGATGCCGGCCCTCACGGGCGGGAACGACTCCATTTTGCAGAGACAGCGGTCGGCCTCCCCGTCCAAGCCTTTATGACCCCCTCCACGTGGCCGCGACCCAACCGGCGACTGCAAAGTCGCCTCCCAGGTGATCCCTTGGAACACACACGGTTCGAGAAGGCCCGCATCATCGGTGCGCGTGCGTTGCAACTGAGCATGGGCGCTCCGGTGCTCATCGAAGTTCCCGAAGACATGCGCGACCCGGTGCAAGTGGCCATCCAAGAATACGATGCGGGCGCAGTGCCCATCACGGTCAAACGGACCACCACAGCCTAGGTGAACAGCATGAGCGAAGAATCCCTTCTGACGCAAGCCGACCAACAGTCGAGCGCCGGTGACACCGAGCTCCTGGTGGCCGAGGAAGAATACCTGACGAGCGGCGTGCACATTGGCACGCAGCACAAGAACGCCGACATGAAGCCGTACATCTTCCGTGTGCGCAATGACGGCCTCTACGTGCTGGACGTCGCCAAGACCGACGCCGCCATCCGCACGGCCGCCGAGAAGCTGAAGCGCTACGACCCCAAGCGCGTCCTCTTCGTCAGCCAGCGCCAATATGGCCAGACCCCCGTCAAGGAATGCGCCAAGGCGCTCGGCGCCACGGCCATCGCCGGCCGCTTCACGCCCGGCACCCTGACCAACCCGGTGACGCCGAACTTCATGGAACCTGAAATCATCGTCGCCACGGACCCCCTCGGCGATGCCCAGGCACTTCGCGAAGCGGCCAACATTGGCATTCCCATCATCGCCTTCTGCGACTCCAACAACGAGACCAAGGGTCTCAACATGGTCGTCCCCGGCAACAACAAGGGTCGCCGCAGCCTAGCTCTTCTCTACTGGCTGCTGACCCGCGAGACGCTGATGGCCCGTGGCACGCTAGCCAACCGGGAAGCGTTCACCATGGAAGTGGACGACTTCGAGGCTGACTTGTAGGCCCTGCGCCACTTTGCATTCACTCCTGTACGAACAGAGGAAACATCATGGAACTACCCTTGTATCTGACCCCCCTGTCCGCCATCCTTGGCCTTGCCTTCGCCGGCATCTTGAGCCTCGGCATCCTGAAGGCCGCAACCGGCTCGAAGCGCATGGTCGAGATCAGCACCGCCGTCAAGGAAGGCGCTATGGCCTACATGAACCGCCAGTACCGAACCATCGCCATTGTGGCCGTGATTATCACGGGCATCTTGGCCACCATTGCCGCCTTCCAGGAAGGCCATGAGGCGACCACCTGGTGGTGGACGACTGTTGGCTTTGCCGTCGGTGCGCTGTTTAGCGCTGTGAGCGGCTACATTGGCATGAACATCGCTGTGCGCGCTAACGTGCGCACGGCGCATGCCGCCCGCGATGGCCTGCGAGGAGCGCTCAAGATTGCGTTCCGCGGCGGTGCCGTCAGCGGTCTGGCTGTGGCTGGCCTTGCCCTGCTGGGTGTGGCTGGCTTCTACTTCCTCTTTGACGAAGTACTTGGCTACGAGAACCCGGTTGAGCCCCTTGTCGGTTTCGCCTTCGGTTCTTCGCTCATTAGCCTGTTCGCCCGTGTGGGCGGTGGCATTTACACCAAGGCCGCCGACGTCGGTGCAGACTTGGTGGGCAAGGTGGAAGCAGGCATTCCTGAAGACGACCCCCGGAACCCAGCCGTGATTGCCGACAACGTCGGTGACAACGTCGGTGACTGTGCCGGTATGGGCGCAGACTTGTTCGAAACCTACGCCGTGACCACCATCGCGGCAGTGTTCCTCGGCTTCTTGCTACCCGCAGGCGGCATCGAAGTGAGCCGCGCGCTCGTGACCTTCCCGCTCTACCTGGGCGCGGTGGCCATGCTTGCCAGCATCATTGGCATCTTCTTCGTGCGCCTTGGCCGCAGCGGCAACATCATGGGGGCCTTGTACAAGGGTGTCTTTGCCAGCGCGATTGCGAGTGGCATTGGCTTCTACTTCGTGACGCTGCTGACGCTCAATGACTTTGACTTCGTGGGCGTCGGCATGGCCGGCGTCTCGGCGCTGGATGTCTTCCTGTCGGCCCTCATTGGCTTGGTCGTAACCATTGCCATGATGTTCATCACCGAGTACTACACTGGCACCAACTACCGGCCAGTCCGCGCAACGGCCAAGGCCAGCGAAACCGGTGCGGCAACCAACATCATCAGCGGTCTAGCGGTCGGCATGGAATCCACGTTCCTGCCCGTCATCGTCTTGACCCTCGCCACGTATGGTGCCTTCAGTCTGGCTGGCCTGTATGGCATTGCCATCGCCGCGGTTGCCATGCTCGGGATTACCGGCATGGTGGTCGCCATGGACACCTACGGCCCCATCACGGACAACGCCGGTGGCATCGCCGAAATGGCCGAACTGCCCGCCAACGTGCGCAAGAACACCGATGCGCTGGACGCGGTCGGAAATACGACCAAGGCCGTGACCAAAGGTTACGCCATTGGCAGTGCTGCTCTGGCCGCCTTGGCCCTCTTTGCCGACTACGTGCACCGCCTGGACGTTACCACGCTGCCGGCTAGCGCCGTGCATGATGGTGAAGCTGTGTTCCGCCTGAGCGACCCCTACGTCCTCATCGGCTTGCTGCTGGGTGCCATGCTCCCGTTCCTGTTCAGCGCCTTCCTGATGAACGCTGTCGGTCGTGCGGCCGGTGCCGTCATCGACGAAGTGCGCCGCCAATTCCGGGACATCAAGGGCATCATGACGGGTAAGGCCAAGCCGGAATACGGCACCTGCGTGGACATCGTCACGAAGGCTGCCCTCAAGCAGATGATTGTGCCTGGCCTCCTGGCCGTGGCCGCTCCGCTCATCGTGGGCTTCCTCTTCGGTCCTCTGGCCCTTGGGGGTCTCCTGATTGGTGTGCTGGCGGGCGGCCTGATGCTCGCTCTGAGCATGGCCAATGGCGGCGGCGCCTGGGACAACGCCAAGAAGTACGTTGAAGACGGACACCATGGCGGCAAGGGCAGCCCCGCTCACGAAGCCGCAATTGTTGGTGACACCGTCGGCGACCCTTACAAGGACACCGCTGGCCCCAGCATCAACGCGCTCATCAAGGTCATCAACACCGTGAGCTTGTTGTTCGCTGGTCTCATCGCCAGCGTTGGCGGCATCCTGCTGTAAGCACAGCCTGAAACCTCTCCCTTTCCCTCTCTTTCCCTCTTTTGAAGTGGGCGCAGCCCGTGTGCTGGTCTCGTCAAGCTTTCTGCTTGCTAACCGCTGGTTGACTCAGCCCTTGCACGCTTGCCAAAGATTCGCTTCCAAGCGCTGGTCTTGGGTGGGCGTTCTGGTTCCTTCCATTCGGCGCCATCCAGGAAGGCATCCAATTTGCCCGACCCGGCGGCGCGGCTCAATTCGGACCATCCACCCACGTATTGGTCGTTGATGAAGATCTGCGGTACTGTGTTGCGGCCTACGCGTTCGAAGACGGCGCGCGCCTTCTTCGGGTTCGCGTTGGCGTCGATGACTTTGACAGTGAAATCGCCACGAGCTTCATGCAGCGCTTTCAGGAAAGCCATGGCCTGAATGCAAAACGGGCAAGTCTCGGTCTTGACGACGGTGAAGGTGTGGGCCACATGCCTCCGTGGAGGACGATGCTCTTGGGGTTTTGCGTCGGTGACGCCATAAGGAGCGCGCGGGTGGCGGAAGCGTGCCTGGATTTGCACCCCGTATGGACCGCGTCATTGGAAGTGCCACCGTTGCCATTGCCAACCTCGTGGCCGAAAAGAAGGCGCAAGGCGTCGATATGGTGAGCTTCAGCGTCGGCGAACCTGATTTCACCACGCCAGCCCACGTCCGGGAGGCGGCCAAAGCCGCTCTTGATGCGGGTGAAACGAAGTACACGCCTGGCCCCGGTATTCCGGCGCTTCGCCAGGCGGTGGCAGACTACCACACGCGCAGCAACAACATCCCGTGCTCGTCGTCGAATGTGCTCGTAAGCCCAACCAAGCAAGCGGTTGCCATGACGCTTCTAGCCCTGGTGGACCAAGGCGATGAAGTCTTGCTGCCTGATCCCGCCTGGGTATCGTATGACCCCATCACGCAATGGGCCCATGCGACGCCGGTGCCCGTACCCACCACGGCGGACGAAGGCTTTCGCATGACGCCAGAAGCCGTCGCCGAACGGATTACGCCGCGGACCAAGGTGGTGTTGATGAACAGTCCCAGCAACCCCACGGGCGGCATCAACACGCCTGAGGATGTCCGTGGCATCGTGGAGCTGGCCATTGACCATGATCTGTGGATTGTTAGCGACGAAATCTACCAGGAAATTCGCTATGATGATGCGCCGCATCTGTCTCCGGCCAGCGTTGAGGGTGCCTTCGAGCGCACGATTACGCTAGATGGCCTGTCGAAGTCCTTTGCCATGACTGGTTGGCGAATTGGCTGGCTGGTGGCGCCCGAGCCGGCGTTCAAGCAAATCAACAAACTACAGTCCCATAGCGTCACGTGCTGCACTGCCTTTGCCCAGCACGGCGCGGTTGCCGCGCTCAATGGCCCGTGGGACGAGGTGGAGGCTATGCGACGTGAATTTGCTGCCAGGCGGCAACTCATGGTGGAGGGGCTTCGCGCCATGCCCGGCGTCACCTGCCCCGAGCCTAAAGGAGCGTTCTATGTCTTCCCGCACTTCGACCCCGATGTGTGGAGCACAGCCGACGATGATGCCCTGTGCAAGCGCTTCATCGAGGCAGGCGTGGCCGGAACACCGGGCTCGGCCTTCGGCGCCATGGGCCGCGGGCACCTCCGGTTCAGTTATGCTACAAGCCGCGAACGAATTCAAACCGGCCTTGAGCGCATCGCAGCCAGTCGCTGATCTCCAGTATTGAGGCAAGAAGGGGAAAGGAAGAGGGGGTGAGGCAGTAGTGGGCGACGGCTCTAGGCAGTGGGTTCCACCACTTCGACCCAGCCGCGCATCCACGGGTGGATGCGGCAATAGTAGCTGTAGAGGCCGGCATCAAGGTCTGCGGTTTCCAAGTCCCAGTGCGGGTACGCCGCGTCGTCAATACCAGGCCCGCTGTACTCCGTGCCCTCAATGCGGGCAACACTGTGGTCGCCCGAGGGGTCGGCAAGCCCGCCGTCAATGTAGTCGAGATTCGCCATCTTATCCGAATCAAAGTGGCCGTCTGGCTGCGGATAGTTGGCCACGTATTGACCGTTGCATGGCATTTCGCAGCTGGTAATCGTATGGCGCA
Source organism: Thermoplasmatota archaeon (assembly GCA_041623215.1). Classification (GTDB taxonomy): domain Archaea; phylum Thermoplasmatota; class E2; order JACPAO01; family JAHFTW01; genus JBFJXH01. The sequence continues at coordinate 1,515 of JBFJXH010000002.1, read as the reverse complement.
CACCAATGGCCACATCCTCATTCACAAACCGTAGCACATCGCCCTTCGTGACTGCCACCGGGGCGCCCAAGTCGCCGCTGAGACTTTGGTCACCGGGAATGTTCAGGAAATTGGCGATGTGGACCGTATTCTCTGGTGCGGGCTTCCCGGTGCCGATGCTTGGAACCGGCTTGGAGGCATCATGACATGGCCGACTCTCGTCGTCATGGTCGGTTGACAAGTCATCAGCGGCAAGACCGCAGTGGCCGTGGCTGACGCGGCCGTCCCAATCATCGTTGATGGTGGTTTCCGTGACCTCGCTCCAGGTGGCGGCAGGTGCATCCAACAAGTACGCCGCCGTGTTTTCCATGGTGCAACCCGCCGTGCCGCGAGGCGCCACTTCCTGTTGCCGGTCCACGTAGATGCCGGCAAAGCTCATGGCTTCGTAGGACGCGTAGCGGTCATTGGAGTAGATGCCGAATTGGACGATGCGATCGCCCTCGCGGACGGGAGCGCGCCAGGCATCTTTGGTGGCGCCCATTTGGAACTCCTCCGAGTACGGGAAGGCGCCCGCAACCTGCTCGATCTTGACGCTGCGGGCAATGGTAATGCCGGGGAATCCATCGTTGTCAAGGTCGCCGCAAGGCTGCGCCTCGGAGCCCAAATTGGCAATTCTCACTTCGCGTCCATTGGGATGTAAGTGGCCGGCCGTCCCGATACTGACGCCGTCTGTGGGCGCCTCGAAGGCCATGGATGAACTGGCACCGTAGTACTCGGCAACAGGGCGCTCCGCTACTGCAACGATGCTAGGTCCGCGAATGTAGGTCGAAGGTTGGCCAAGGTTCCATGCGTCGAAGTTTCGCGGCACGTCGAACGTGTTGCCCCAAAGGGTGCCGTGCAAATGATGGAAGTCTTCGCCGGCGCGGCACACTTCGCCTTCTTGTAACGGCAACAGGCCGCAGTCATCGGCAGCGGCAATCTCGTCGGCGCTGCCATAGACGAAGGTCACATCGAGAGCGACATAGATGTGGCGCGTCACGGCGTTCTTGTTGTGGAGCATGTAGATGAGCGCCTGCGGCTGGCCGGGCTCCACGAAGATACCGTAAGAAATGTCCTGAGACTCAGCCGCGGTTCGCCCGTTGAGGTTGCCACGCGTCCGCTCCTCGCCGGTTCCAAAGACCCAGGCAATGCCGACATTTTCCGAGGGGTCGCTCACGTAATACGCATCGTTGGGGTCTTCGCTGGTGCGGAACCAGTGCGCGTGATGGATATGCATGTCCTGATTGCTGGGGCGGGCGCCAGTCTCCACGTCATAGAGATTCGCCTGAACATCCGTCAGGAATCCGCCTTGGACCGGGACATCGGCGGTCACGCGGTTGATGTCCTGCCCTGGCGGAATCGTGAAGGGGCCATAGAAGAAGGTCATCTCTCGTTCAACGCCCGGCGCCCGCGGCGTAAAGCGGTCGGCCAATTGTTGCGGCGTCACCGGTTCCGGCTCTTCTTCATGGGCGCCTGCTGGCATGATGACGAGGGCAG
>JBFJXH010000001.1:0-46000 GCA_041623215.1 Thermoplasmatota archaeon | reverse complement strand
GTCGGGCGTGCCCATGTTGATGAGGTAAGAGTCATGGACCATGACTGGCCCCAGGCCTGCCTCTGTGACGGCGCGGCGAAACCGTGCGGCGTCCTCATCTGTTAGCGGTGGGGCGTTCCATTGGCGCTGGTTCTTGCAGAAGATCTGCATGACGTCGCCGCCGATGCTGACCGCCTCGTCAACGGCGTTCCACAGGCCGCCTGCAATGGAGTTGTGGGCCCCGACGCGCATGGGGGCTATTCTTCTTCGCCGGCGGCACCCGCAGATAGCACTTCGTCGCCTTCGGGCAGGGGAGGCATGTTGGGCCACGTCTCGACGAACTTGATGTTGCGGCCGGGGACGAGCGTGCGAAGCTCTTCTAGGACGCGGAATTTGCCTTGTGCCCAGTTTTGGTCGAAGTTGACTTGCATGGGCAGTTCAATGGTGAGCGTTTCATCGGTCAATTCGGTCTGGTAGCCGCCTTGAACAAAGAACGAGTCGAGGACGGCGCGCACCTTGTCCTCGTCTGAGTCCACCACTTCGCGCAGGATGTATTCGTAGCGAAGGCCCTTGCCGGCCAACTCGTGGTTGAGGTCAATGCGTACGCGGCCACCGGTAACGCGCGTGATGATGCCGCGGCGTCCGCCCATGTTGAGTTCGAGGCCGACCTTGGGTTCGACCTTCTGTTTCTTGAACTGCGCCATGGGTACATCTTGGATGGCCTTAGGGTCGCGGGGACCATAGGCTTCTTCGGCGCTCAGGTCAACTGTGACTGCCTTGTCCAACTCAGCGTGCGCCTTGATGTGGTCCTCGAGGCCAGCGATGATACGCTTGTGGCCCAAGGCCACAGTGAGGGGGCGGTACGGGCGTCCATCCTGATGGATGCCAGCTTCCTTGGCGGCGTCTTCCATGCTCGTCTCGGCGAGTTTGTCGCTGCCTTCGACCCAGAGGTTGTAGTCGAAGCGAACGACGGCGTTGTCGGGCAAGCTCATGGGCCGCGCCCAGCCGCCGGGATTGTTAAGCGTTGGCCGCCGCGGGCCGCGCGCCGTCAGCAGATGAAGCCCTTGTCCGAGTCCCAGATGCAGGCGCCACCCTGCGATTCAAACAGAATGGTCCGGCCGCTTCGCAGGTGATGCTCTGCGTAGTTGCCGTTGTCGCCCGCCCGCAGGCCGTGGCATTGCTGGTTGTCGAAATCAGTGATGACATGCGTGACTCCAGGCACCGGGAATTTCGTGGTTACTTCAAGCGTGCTACGGGCCCCGATGCCGATGGCGCACGACTTGTCGGTTACCGTGGCCCCCACGGGCATGTCGCTGAGATAGAAGGCGCCTGCCATCGCTACGACCAGTAGCACCAGACCAACCGCTGCGGCCAGGATGGCGGCAATGATGCCGAATCCTTTGTCATCCATGGGAGGGGAGGCGTTCCCCCGCGTCATGGGCATTTCGGTGCGTGGTCACGCGCCCGATTCGGCGCCCCCGGCCACTGCGGCCGTCGTTGCCGTGTAAACGAATTGTAGGGCAAACAGAGTCGGCCAGGCCCGGGTCAGGCCGTGCGCGACGCGTCGGCTGCCTAGTGCAAGCACAACCGGAAACCCGGTGCTAGGCTGGATGTCCTCTACGATCCATCCCCCCTCCTTCAGGAGTGCCTCGCTTGTGCGCCGCGTATAGAAACGCAAGTGGGTGCGATCCAGCAGACCTTCGTCGGCGTAGTTCCAACGGCCGATGAAGAGCGATGCGCGGGTGCGCCAATTGGCGATGTTGGGGATGCTGGCCACCAGCTTCGCCCCGGGGTACGCCGCGGCCAGCCGCCGCAGGAACGCACTGGGGTCGCGCAGGTGTTCCAGCACGTCGCCGCATAGCACCACGTCAAAGGGGCCGTCGGGCAGGGCCAACTCAGGGTCGTCTGCGTCTCCTTCCACAACGCGAAGGCACCAGGTCCGGGCCTCCGCTGCGGCAGCCGGGTCTTGCTCGATGCCGGTCACGGTGCATCCCTTGGCCGCCAAGGCGCTCGCGATGTAGCCGCTGGCGCAGCCCACCTCCAACACCGTCGAGCCCCCGGGCACGGCATCCACCTGTTGCTGGTGCGCGGTGCCGTGGGCAAAGGACGCCTGGTAGGTCACGACCCTCCGAGCCGATGGCGGGCAAAAGGGGGTCGGGTTGGCTCGGCGGGTCTTTGAGCAGGTGCGCCGGTGGGACTGCGTGCGCTGGGGCGTGGTGCATCGACCAAACGACGTGTCGAGCCTTGACACCTATCGGCGAAGCGTCGTGCCGTCCACCATGGAGCGCGTGGCGCCGGAGGCCGACGGCCGAGACGTGGCCAGTCGCCTTGACGCACTGTGGGACCCCGGTCTCGGCGCCCGGCCCATGCCGCCAGTCTACAAGTCGTTTCAGGGGACTCGTGTCGCGACGATGCATGGCCTAGCCATGGCAGGCCTGCGACCCTGGCATTGGGCCAGTGGCGGTGGCATTCGGCACCTAGAAGCGCTGCGGCGCACCCGGCGTGATTGGCGGCGACACCCGCCAGACGTGGTGATTGTTCCTTCCCAGTGGACAGCCCAGGAAGCGCAGCGATTTCTTGGCGTGCCTGCCGAGCGCCTCCACGTCATCCCGCACGGCATCAACCCCGCTGTGTTTTCACCGGCAGGCCCCAAAGCCAACCATCCACGACCGTTCTTCCTGCACGCATCTCACCTTCAACCAGCCAAGAATCTCTCTGGCCTGCTTGCGGCCTACGCTGCCTTGCCGCAGCCCCGGCCGGACCTTGTGCTCGTGACCAAAGGCCAATTGCCGCGCAAACTCCCCGAGGGGGTCCATGTACAAGCCTGGATGCCACAGGCGGAGTTGGCAACTTGGTACCGCGCAGCCACGGCGGCGCTGTTCCCCAGTCTGGCCGAATCGTTTTGTCTCCCGGCGCTCGAGGCCATGGCGTGCGGGTGCCCCACGGTTGTATCCAGCAGAGCCGGCGTCAGCGAATGGGCGAACGACGCTGCCGTGGTGCTCGACCCGCAGGAACAACCCGGCTGGACGCAGGCCATCGACCGCCTGGCCACAGACGATGGGTGGGCTAGGACTCTAGGGCAGGCCGGACACAGACTCGCCCATGAATTCACATGGGAAACCGCAGCCAAAGCCCATGCCGCGCTTCTAGCCAGTGCTACCGCATAGTGCGCCGTTTCAATCCACAGCCAATGGACGCGGTAACCTGCCGCGGCCGGCGACGCTTATCCGCAGCCGTTGACGCCGTGCTCGGTGTCCCAGATGCAAGCGCCGCCCTTGGATTCAAAAATCTCCGTGCGGCCGCTGCGAATGTGATACTTGACGTAGTTGTCTTCTTGGATGGCGCCGCACTGTTGTGGCGGCACGTCGGGAAGCGTCACACTGGCCCCAAAGTCGGTCTTGATGTCAATTTCAGCCGAGAAGCAGCGCTTGTCCGTAATCGTTGCACCAATGGGCGCGTCAAATGCGTACATGCCGCCAAGAACAACCAGGACGGCGACCACGACGCCGCCGATAATCATGAGAATCTTATTCATAGAATGGCCCGGGGGCGGCCACGTTGGCCTTGGCTTAAGGGCCCTTCGAGTCAAACCGACCAAACCGTGATTGGACCTGCATGCACTCGTGGTCTATTCGGGTGCGTAGTAGTATTCGCCGGCTTCGCGCTGCGTCCGGTCCAAGCGGCTGCCGGGCTTGTTGATACGCGGGCGCTTGGTGTCCTGATCGCGCCGGAACGTAACATCGACGCCTGCAAGGAAGCGGTTCATGCCAGCTCGCAGCGAGTACGGGCCCGTGGCATGGCCGGCTACGCCGGGCTCCCCGCCGAAGACCATCATGGAGTCGCTAACTAAGTCCAAGAAGTAGACGTCGTGGTCCACGATGAGCGCCGAGCGCGCCTTCTTCTCCATGACGCGTCGCACGGTCTTGGCGCACTGGATGCGCTGGTTGGCATCCAGATAGGCACTGGGCTCGTCGAGAAGGTAGATGTGGGCGTCCTTGTTGAGACACAAGGCAACGGCGAGGCGCTGCAATTCGCCGCCGGAGAGCCGCTTGACTTCCTTTTCGAATAAGGCCGCCAACTGCAAGGGCCGAGCGATTTCCGATTTGGCAAAGCCTGATTGCAGCAGCTCCGGCGCTTGCGTATGCAGCAGGTCCTTGACGCTGCCATCGAAGTCTCCCTTGACGTATTGGGGCTTGTAGGCCACCGTCACCTGGTCGTCCACCACGCCTTCATCTGGCGGCAATACGCCGGCCAGCATCTTGGTAAAGGTCGTCTTGCCGGTGCCGTTGGCTCCGACCACCCCAACCACTTCGCCGTGGTGGATGGTGCCGGGGTCACAGGAGATTTCGAAGGACCCCAGGTCCTTGCGCAGGGCAGGGAACGTGAGCAATTCAATCAGTTCGGCACTGGCTCGCGGCGGGCGCGCCTCGAACTTGATGGCCTCATCGCGCACCCGGATGTTTTCCTCCGGCAGATAGCCCTCGAGGTAGGTGTTGATGGCGTGCCGTACGGGCTTGGCCGGCGTGATGACGCCATAGGCACCTTCGTCGCCGTAGGCAAGATGCACTTGGTCTGTGAGGAAGTCCAGCACGGCCAAATCGTGCTCGATGACCAACACGCGTTTCTTGGCTGCCAGGTCTTGGATGACGCGACTCACACGCATCCGTTCGTGAATGTCTAGGTAGCTTGAGGGCTCGTCGAAGAAGTACACATCGGCTTCCTTCAGAAGCGTCGCTGCAATGGCAATGCGTTGCAGTTCGCCACCCGAGACTTGCTCCATGCTGCGGCCAAGGATGTGGTCGATGTTGAGGCGCGGCACCACCTCATCGAAGCGGCCATCTGTGTCCACCGTGCGAAGCAATTCCTTGACTTGTCCCTTGAACGCCTTCGGAATCTGGTCCACGTACTGCGGCTTGCGAGCCGTCACGATGCCGTCGTTCACCACGGTCTTGAGGTATTGGCCAATGTCGGTGCCGCGGAAGTGGTCAAGCACGGGGTCCCAGGTGGGCGTCGGATTCTCGTAATCACCCAAGTTGGGAATTTCCTCGCCGGCCAGAATTTTCATTGCGGTGGTCTTGCCAATCCCGTTGGGACCCAGAATGCCCGTTGCGGCACCTTCGCGGGGCACCGGCAGGCGAAACAGGCGGAAGCCGTTCTTGCCGTAGCGGTGAACCATGTCGTCTTCGAGCTCCTCCGGGAGGCCGATGATGCGGATTGCGTCGAAGGGGCACTTGTTCACGCAAATGCCGCACCCGATGCACAGGTCCTCGGAAATGACCGGCTTACCGTGCTCGCCCATGTAGATGGTCTCCGTTTGACCCGACCGCACGGGGGGGCAGAAGGAGATGCATTCCTGGTTGCACTTGCGGGGTTGGCACCGGTCCTCCAGGAGAACCGCGACGCGCATGCTCACATCCTCGGCGACTCGGCGGCCCTTGAAAAGTAGCCGGATGCGGCCACTGGACGCGAAGCACATGCTGGGCGACCCACCGGACCCACGCTCGGCCCCATCGCTGAGGAACCGCAGGCTTCCGTTTAGCTGGAAACCGGTTCGATCGGCCACGGCTCAGGCGACGGCGCGGGTTGCGTGGCGTCAAAGCGGAATGTGTAGACACCAGAATTGGTTTCAAAGGTGGCCAGCGAGCCGTCAGGGAAGGCAAACACCTCAAAGATGTGGGGCGCCGTGTGACTGTAGCGGGATCCTTCTGGCCGGGCGGGTGGTTCGTTAGCGGGCAGGAAGGCACCAATGCTCGGCAGGAGGACCGGGGCCTCCGGCGTACCGAGCGCAATATTGCTGACATCGACGGCCCAGATGCCGCCATGATACATGGCAACAAACAGGGTGTCATTGACGACCGTGAGGTAGTGGGGCGAGTAGCTGGCCCCGGACCAGTCCACGTCGTAGGGCAACGTCCACGCCGCGACCTCAAACGGCTGCGTCGGATCCGTCGTATCGATGACCCAAACCACGCCCGTCGGGGTTTCGTCCATGGGTCCATTCTCGGGGCCCAAGAAGGTGTAATGGCGGTCTCCCCGCAGGAAGTCTTCGGTGTGAATGGAATGCAGGTTGTGGTCGGCGGCCAATTGCTCCGGTACGTCGCTCCACGAGCCAAGCAGCGTTGGTAGCCTTGGGTCGGAATAGTCCACTAGCAGCATTTTCGTGCCAGCCACAAAGTATCCTGTGATCTCCCCCGTGACCGGATGGAGGTCAAGCCATCCGTCACTGTGGCCTACGGCACTGACCACGTGGTCTGGACTGAGGGCGTCTTGGAAGACGCTGACAGGGTCCAGACGGTCGCCGAGGCTCTCATCCTGGACAATCTCGAAGAGCGTGAAGAAACGGGCCCCTTCCATCAGATTCTCGGTGATGGTCAAGACCCATTCCTGGCCGGCGATGTCAGTCGTAAATACGCCGTGCCCAAGGCCTTGGATTGGTTTCTGGTCCACAATCACGGGACTGGCAGGGTCGGCAATGTCCACCAGGAGCACACTCACGGGTCGAGGAATGGGGTCCTGAACGGAGCTGGTGACTGGGTGATGCCCTCCGCATGCATCGATGAAGAAACCGTGTCCGTTGCGGGATTCGGCTCGGCCTGCGTCCGCCGGTAACGCCCCCGTGCCGGCTTGGATCTGGCTGGCCCACGCAGGCATCGGCACGCGGTCGGTATCCGCGCTCCACGTCACAATGGCCAGGTGCTCGGCGTCGTTGGTGACCGCCACATCGTAAATGTTGGTCCCCGTCAAATACAGTTCACCCAAGAACACGGGTGCTGCCGGATCCGTCAGGTCCGAAAGCACGATGCCGGCACCGTCGTCCGCTTGGACGGCCCCGATGCGGCGACCGTCCTGGGTTTGTGCCGCATCGCCGCAGTTGACGCCACCGGGACTGGTACCGTACTCGGTGATGAGGGGGTCCCAGCCAAGAATGTCAAAGTTGGGCGTCGACAGCTCGGCGTGTGCTTGGAAATCGGCGTGGTCATGACCATCGCCGCCGGTGAGGGCTTTCTCGTACCAAAGCGGGTCAAAAGACAGTGAGGTCCCGTCGTCGGGCGCCGACGAGGCGCCGGGAGAATTCGAGCCAAGGCATCCGGCCAGGCCAACCAGGCTCAAGGCAACCAAGCAGGGAATCATCCACTTCGCGTTGGAACAACGATGCATGCGCCGCGACGCGGGCACCCCGCCTTGAACTTCACGGCCCCTAGTTTGCAGCCCCAACGGTTATGGCCATGCGCCGTAGCTGGCGGCACATGCGTAAGGCCCTACTTGTGACCACGATTCTGATGCTTGGCAGCCTAGCTGCAACCCTCCCTGCGGCCTCAGCCCTTGAAGTTGCCACGCGGGGAACCTTCCTACGCGGCTCGGATGAGTACGGCCCCGGCGTCTGGGACGAAGGCTACATGGGATGCGGCGTGACCATCGCAATTTTCGACAACGGTGTTGACGACCGCCACCCGTGGCTCGACGGTAAGGTCGTGGCCGGCGTGGACGTGACCGCAACTCAGACTCTGTGGACGCTGGCCAATGGCGGCAACCCTCAGCCTCTAGTTGGCTCCCACGGGACGCCCGTCGCGGGCATGGCGGCGAGCCACTTTGGCATGCCCTTCAACGCGCCGGATGACCGGCCTGATTGGCCGGAGGAGGCCCGCCTCGGTTCTGCGCCTTGCGCTTGGATGGTTGATGTGATGTTCCAGGACATTCCCTCCATGACTACGAGCGCCGACATGGTCACCGCCTTCGATTGGGCCATCGAGCACCGAGACCACGACTGGGGCGACGACGACCCGTCCAACGACGGCATCGACATCATCACGATGAGCTGGAGCCCCAATGACCGAACGGATGGCTCGGACCCCGTTTGCGAAGCTGCGAACCGGGCGGCCGAAGCCGGCATCATTGTCCTTGGTTCGGCGGGCAATTCCGGCAACCAAGAGGCAAACACCCTCGGTTGCCCAACCGGAGCAGACGGCGCATTGTCCATCGCCAATGCCTGGAACCACCGGACCATCACCCGCGACGATGACGAAATTGCTACCAGCAGTAGTTGGGGGCCCCGGACGGACGACGGCGACGACGACCCTTACGAGGAACTGAAGCCCGATGTCGCAGCCCCCGGCATGAACGTCATCAGCACGAATGCAGGCGTCGGCGATGGCAGCGAATACCAGGTCCTTTGCCTGGAAGCAGATGCTAACCCGTTCCTGTCCACGCCCTTGCACTGCTCAACCTACTTTGGTGGCACTAGCGCCGCTACTCCGTTCGTTGCTGGCACCGTGGCGGTCTTGTTGCAGGCCAATCCCAACCTAACGGTCCACGATGTGCGCGAAATTCTGCACCAAAGCGCCGTGCCGTTCCCCGGTCAGGAACCCTCGGCGCCTGAGATTAATGCCAAGTGGCATGAGCAATACGGTTTCGGCCTTCTCGATGCAAAGGCGGCCCTGGCCCTAGCCCTCACGTGGCCGGGGTTGGAACTGGGTCGGGACCGCGACTCGGACGGCGTGCGCGATTACCTCGACGCAGCCCCCATGGACCCCGCCATTGCGACCTCACGGGAGGTGCCCCCGACCATCCAGCCGGCAGGCGGCAATGCCGACTCCGATGGCGACGGCGTTCCCGATGCCAGCGACGCAGCCCCCCTGGACCCCCAGCAAAGCGAGGCTCCCGCCATGCTAGACAGCGCCGACACACCCGGGCCGGGCCTCGTCTTGGTCGCAGCAGCGGTGGCGGCAGCGCTCGTCGTCGCGCGGCGCCGGCAGTAGACATCGCGTTTCAGCGCCCAGCCAAGGCGAAGGGGCCTCTGACGTGGCCCGCGGACGCGCGGATCTGCGGATGCCAAGGACTGCGCAACGTCCACTCACCTGCACGGCACGCCTTAACGCCCAGCCACGCTGGCCGCGGCCGTGAGCCTGCCGACCGACCTCCACCCGCGTGTCGCTGCGCTACTGGAAGGCCAAGGCATCACGAGCCTGTATCCGCCCCAGGAAGAGGCATGGAACGTCATCCGCAAGGGCACCAACGTCGTCGCAGCCATTCCCACCGCCAGCGGAAAGAGCCTCATCGCCTACCTTGCCATTCTGCACCAATGGCTCCGCACCGGCCGCAAGTGCCTGTACATTGTGCCATTACGCGCCTTGGCCAGCGAAAAGACGGACGAACTGCGCGCTTTCCAAGAATTAGGCCTCAAGGTCGGCCTCGCCACCGGCGATCCTGACGAGAAAGATACCCGGGCCGCCGCAGCGGATATCATCGTCTGCACAAGTGAGAAGGCCGATGCGCTGCTTCGTCACGGCGCCCCCTGGACGAGGGAAGTGGCCTGCGTCGTGGCTGACGAGGTCCACCTCGTCAACGACGCCTCCCGCGGCCCGACACTTGAAGTCATCCTGAGCCGCTTTCGCGCCTTGGTTCCCGACGCCCAGTTGGTCGCGCTCTCCGCCACGGTTGGCAACACCGACGAACTGGCCCGGTGGCTTGGGGCCGACCTGGTCACCAGTGATTGGCGCCCCGTAGAACTGCACCGGGGCACCTACTTTGGCGACGCGCTGACATTGGAGGGACAGCCGCCACGGCACCTCGACAGCGGCGGCGACCCCGTGGCGGCACTGGTGGAGGAAGCGGTTCTGGACGGCGGCCAATGCCTAGTCTTTTGTTCGACTCGTCGGGGTGCCGAAGCGGCAGCAGGCCGGTTGGCACCGGTCGTACGAGACCTGTTGGACCAGGATGCGCTAGACCAATTGGCGAAGTTGTGCGACGACGGGCTAGGGGCTCGCCAGGCAGACGACCGCGGCCTACTAGCAAAGAAGCTGAGAAAACTGTGCGAAGCAGGAGTGGCTTTCCACACAGCCGGCCTCGACGCCCGGCAACGGCGCTTCGTCGAAGACCGCTTTCGTGGCGGGGACCTGAAGGTCATTTGCGCCACCCCAACGTTAGCCGCGGGCGTTAACACGCCGGCGCGCCGCGTCATCATCCGCGACGTCACCCGTTTCGAACCGGGGCGCGGCAATCATCCGCTGCCTGTAATGGAGGTGCACCAAATGATGGGGCGCGCGGGGCGACCCCGGTACGACCCGTACGGGGAGGCCATTATCATCACAAAGACGCAGGAAATGGAGGATGCGGTGGTGGAATCCTACCTGCACGGCGAGGTGGAGGACGTGCAATCGAAGCTAGCCGGGGAAGCGGCCCTTCGCATTCACACCTTGGCCAGTATCGCCGCAGGGTATTGCCAAAACGACGCCGAACTGGAGGCATGGCTCGACGGTACTTTGTGGAGTCAGCAAACCCAGGATTGGATTCGCCGCGACCGCCTCGAAGATGTGGTTTGGTTTCTTGAAGAGCAGGGATTCATTGAACGCGACGGCAACACGCTGACAGCCACCATGCTTGGCAAGCGCACCAGTGACCTCTACATTGACCCGCTGTCGGCGCTGCGGCTTCGTGTAAGCCTGGACAGTCGCCCAGACTTGGCAGAACCGCCTGCCTTCGCCGTCCTCGAGGCCATTGCTGGGTGCCCGGAAGTGTACCCATTGTATATGCGCAAGAACGATTATGATTGGGTCCAGGCGCAGTACTATGCCGGCTACGAAAACCGGCTGACACCCGAGGACCCAGACTTGGAGCAGTCGCTATCCTGGACGAAGACTGCCACCCTCCTTGCCGACTGGATTGATGAGACGCGTCAGGAGGATTTGGAGGCAAAATTCCAGATTGGTCCCGGCGACGTTCGATTGCGGGTTGATGCCTCCGGATGGTTGCTGCATGCATACGCCGAGTTTGCTCGGGCCTTTCGCCCGACGTGGCACAAGGCAATCTTGAGCCTGGGCAAACGGGTGGAACACGGCGTTCGCGAGGATGCCTTGGCCATTCTTGCGCTGGATGGCGTTGGACGGGTCCGGGCGCGAACACTGCTAGCTGCCGGCTTTAGGTCGCCCGCCGACTTGCGCGGCGTCCCGCTGGAACGGCTGGCCGGCCTGCCAGGATTCGGCCCCGAACTGGCCCGTCGGCTACTGCGGCAAGTGGGCGACGAACCCGGAAGCGCATCCAGCATCAAGCCAGAGCCGGCGGCGCCACGGGCCGCCACGACGCTCTTTGATTACGACTCATGATGCACGACCGTGGCAGTGGACCGCGCCTCAACGCCCTGGCACTTGGCGTGGTCCAGATACGCGCCGCGTACGGTGACCTGCCGAGGCAATTCGGGTGTAAAGTCACACAAGCGACTCATCAACAGGTCCGCGTGCCCCTCGTCCACGGCGTAGATGCTCACCCACTGCTGTAGCGCGGGGCCTTCCCGAACCGACCAATTGCCTACGGCGACCCAGGATTCGGGTGTTCCACCAAATCCATCCAGCCAGAAATCGTAGATGATGGCAACCTGCACACCACGCCGCTCCGCTTCATCCGCCAGCCATGTCGTGTTGTAGGCGCCAGCTTTCTTCAGGTCTGCCACCTCCTGTGAGGCTAATCCCCACGTATCAAGAAGTTGCAGGTCCGCCAGAAACGTTGGAACGCCAATATCGTTGATGGCGACTGGCTGGTCCTCGTAGTGCAAAGCTAGGAATCGCCCCGTTTGAACCTGTTGCGTGTGGATGAACTCCGATCCTCGCGGAGGCGCCACGCCCCCCACCAAGCCACGCGCAGCCATGGGTCCAAGGAGCAGTAGAAGAACGACTGCAACCGCCGCAAGGTGCCGGCGGTCAAACCGGCGCGCCCCTTGCCGGCTTGCCGGGTCTGCGCGCCGTTCATCCAGCCACGATTTTGCCTCGCCCACAGCGATGGCGGCGGCCAGCACCAACAGGTAGGTTTCGTAGCGGTAGAACCAGCCCAGTTGCGCGAACATCAGATGGGCACACGCCATGCCGAACCAAGCGAGGGTGGCAACTTGACCGGCACTCCAGAACGTCCGTCCACCGCCCAATCGCGATGCGCGATAAAGCCACCAGGCGGGGGCGGCCAACACCAAAGGCGTCAGCACGTTGGGCTGACGAACCACTCGAACCACCAGGCGAATGGCCAAATCTAGCGCCCCCGAGAACGACAAGGCAGGCAGCGAATCGCCTTTGAGTGCAACCCCATTGGGAAGGAATCCCGCGCCCTGAGCCATGGCGTACGCTCCCATCGCCGCCAGAGGGGCCATCCCGAGGACCAGCACCAGTCCCCCGGCCAGGGGGCGGCGTCGAAGCGTCAGAAGCCCCGCCCCGATGCCCACGAGAAACAGGCCCTCATACCGCGTGGCCACCATCAGCGCGAAGACGGCGGCCAGCACCAGCACGGCCCGCCATGTGGCGGCGATGGGCGCGTCCTCCTTGGCCGCGCCTTGCTTGTCCGACGCATCGGCAATGACGGCCTTCCCGGGGTCTTCCACCACCTGGCAAACGAGCCGAAAAGCCACCAAGGCCAGGGCAATGTGCAGCGTGTGTTCCATGCCAAGCACCACCATGGTCGACAGCGGCGCAGCAAGACCAATCGCCGCCACGACCGCAGCTTTCGGCCACCAGGCTGGACCGCGCATCCAGGCGCCGTCCGCTGCGCGTCGTCGAGTGATGGAAGGAAGGAGGCCAGCCAGGGCCCAGATGGCTACGGGCGCCAAGAGGAAATTCAGAATCAGCGGCGTGAGAACATGGACGCCCGTGACGGCAAACGCAAGGGCTACCAGCAAGGTCCACAGGGGCGATGATGACACGTGGTCAAAGCCATAGGGCGTGACCCCCCAAACTCCATCTTGCACCAAATGCCTCGCCGTGGCCATGTGGATGTAGGCGTCGTCTAGCGGGTAGGCAAAGGCCCCGACACGGATTCGAATGGCTACCACGGCAACGAGGCTTGCAATCCAGACCGCCAATGTTCCGACGACCACAACGGGGTCCCGCCACGGCTTCACGGGGGCTTGACTTCCCGCCGCGCTGAAAGGCATGACCCTCTGCATCCCCGGCGGCTTGCGGGACGCCGCACGGCAAGCCCAAGAGCCCGCGACGCATGGCAAACCCGTGTTCCAGCACGATGAACCGCGCTTTGCCGCTACTGGTATCCGGGGGCCGCTGGTCTTGGACGACGTCCTCTTCACAGCGGCCAAAGCGAACCGCATTGCTCCCCTACAAGTGATGCGCGCCGACCGCGTGGTCGGGCCAGACCACTTGGCCGCAGCCGTTCTCCATGCACACCGGGCGCAGCAGCGCGGAACCGCCGTAGCCGACAAGCCGGAATTGGAAGTGCTGCGTTTTGCTTCGGGCAAGCGTTCCATCCGGGCTGCACTGGACCATTTGGGAGCCGCAGATGGCGGGGACGGAGTCGTGGTGGCGCTGGGTGCCAAGGGACCGGACGCCGTAGCGTATTTTCTGCACCACCTCGGCGCCCAGGAAGATGAGGCGCTGCTAGCCGCATCGCCTGCCAAGCTGGCTGCATTCGGAATCCCCGAGGGTCGCCGCCTCGCAACTCCTGAGGCTCAGCACATGGATTTGGTGCTGGAAGCTGTGGCCGCTGTGACATTGGCACGCTAATCTGCGCATGCCGGCCCCCGGCGCGACGCACACCGACGACGCGCTGCGGTTAAGTACGAGGCCTAGGTCGGCGGCTTTGCGCCCCCCAGAAGGGCGCTGGCCGCCCGGGCGGCCGCTTACCTATGGTCCCGTGGGGTAGCTTGGATATCCTGGTAGCTTGCGGAGCTACTGACACGTGTTCGAATCGCGTCGGGACCGCTAAATCGCCCTGGAAACGTGCCGGCCTGGGTGGTCGGGCGGTGTGCTGCTGACAATCCGGGCAGCGCCGTTCCACACGAAGCTGGCCTTCTGGGCTTTGGCCGTTTGCCTCAAGCCCCATATGACGGACCGTGCATCATGTTCCATGGTCACACTGCGTGTCGTGGAAGCTTATTGCACGACCTGTGAAGAGATTCGCGACCACACAGTGATGGACGATGACCCCGGTTCGTGCAAATGCAACCAATGCGGCGCCGTCCAAGCGCTCGTCCACCCCATTGACGAACCCTAGCCCGCCGCGGCTAGGAAGCTACGACCAGACTCCATCCAAGTCCAAATCATCGTCCTGCTTGGAGCGTGCAGCGTCCTTGGCAGCACCCTTCGAAGAACCCTTGGCCGCGGCGGCCTTCGCACCCTCATTCCCCCCGTCTGATTCGTCATCGTCGTCAAAGACGTCCAAGAGTCCCTTGGGGCGACGGTCAGGGTCCGGGGGCACCATGGTCGCCCACCAGGCGCCGCAGATTAAAGGCGGTCGCTGCCAGGGCAAACGCCGGAACGAAAGGCCCATCAGTGGCGCGGATAGGTAGGACGCGTGCCTGTCGCCCCAGACATCAAAGCGGCCGTGCTGGACTTTGATGGTGTGCTCGGCGACACGATGGCCCAGCATGTCCAAGCGTACCAGGAAGCCTTGGCCCCCAGGGGCGTTTCCGTCGCCGCCGAGAGCGTTTACGAAATGGAAGGGGCCCGAAGCGAGACCATCATCGCCCAATTGGCCGACGGAGCAGGGATCCATCTGGCAAGGGAGGAAATCCTTCGATTGGCCAACGACAAGCAAGACGCCTTTCGCAACCTCGGCACCCCACCGCTGTATGCAGGGGCGCCGGCGCTGATCCGAGGCCTGGCACGGGGCGGATTTCGGTTGGCCGTTGTTACTGGGACACGACGTGAAAACCTCGTTCGCCTGTTGGGCCCGCTATCAGACCTATTCGAAATCCTCGTCGCACAGGAAGACTACACCCAGGACAAGCCGCACCCCGAACCTTACACCCGTGCGGCCGAGCTCTTGGCATGCGCGCCGCATCACCTGGCTGCGTTAGAAAACGCAACAAGGGGCGTCGCGTCAGCTAGGGCCGCTGGCTATGCACACGTCCTAGGCATCTCCACCACCCGCCCGGAGGCCATCCTTCGTGCGGCGGGCGCGGACCCCGTCGTCGCCGACCACGGCGCCGCTTTGGCGGCATTCCTCCAATTGCGCTAGCCGCCAGATCCAAATTGATGCGGCCGCCAGACTCAAACCGCGCATCCCCGTGGCCCGCCAGGTGCACCACACTCCTTTGCACGCGTGGCATGCCGCCCATGGGGCCACATTCACCGAGTTCGCTGGCTACGACATGCCTGTGCATTACGGCAGTATCAACGACGAACACCATACGGTTCGGCAGGCAGTAGGCCTGTTCGACGTATCGCATATGAGCAACGTGGAGGTATCCGGGCCGGGGGCTGCGGCGGCCTTGTCCATGGCATGCCCGTTTGCGGCAGATGACCTGGAGCTCGGTCGCGGGAAATACACGGTCGTCTTGCGGGAGGATGCAACCATCCTCGACGATTGCTTCGTTTTTCGCTTGGCCCAAGATTCGTTCCTGGTGATTCCCAACGCCGGCCAAAACACGGCGGTAGCCCAAGCCCTGCGCCAGGCGGCCTCGACGGGTAGTGGCGCAAGCAGCACGCACATCGACGATGTGACTCCAGAATGGGCCATCTTCGCGTTGCAGGGACCGCGCGCCCGCGAGGCTCTTGGCGACGCAACTTCCAGTGACCCGCCGAAGTTTCATCGCATTACAGACATGGAAATTGCGGGCGTATCCTGCCGGGTGAGTGGAACCGGCTACACCGGGGAAAAGGGCGTTGAGGTGTACGTCCCGGCGCGACACGCCGAAGCCGTTTGGACCCGTCTTCACGACGCAGGCCAGCCGCACGGCCTACGCGCCATCGGCCTTGGCGCGCGGGACACGTTGCGCCTCGAGAAGGGCTACGCACTGGCAGGCAACGAATTTGCTGGAGGCCGACACCCCCTGGAAGCAGGCCTCGGCTGGCTCATTGACTGGGACGTACCCTTTGCAGCCCGCGAAGCCTTAGGGTCCATCAAAGCCAGCGGCAAGTATCCGCGCCTTCGAGGCCTCGTGCAGCCCAAAGGCGTCCCCCGGGCGGGATACGTCGTCAAGCGCGAAGGGCAAGCCGTCGGCACCATAACGAGTGGCACCCGAAGCCCGACGCTGCAAACCGGCATTGCCCTGGCCTACCTAGACGCCGACGTGGCAGTGGGCGACGCCGTCGCAGTTGACGTTCGCGGCCGCCAGCAACCGGCCCAAGTGGTCAAGCCACCCTTTGCCTAAGGCAGGCGCCACGAAAGTTCCGACACTAGCGCCTCTCGGACGGCTGCACAACACCGGAACCGTCAAATCGCGCCACCCGGAGCAACGAGTGCATGTATGTCGTGGTCGGAGGCGCCGGCGAGGTCGGCTTCCACGTCGCCAAGGCGCTTCGTGACGAAGGCCACGACGTGGCCGTCATCGAGCCGGACGAAGACCGGATGGAGCGCCTAGCCGACCTCGACGTCCTGGCAATCCAGGGAAACTGCGCCAGCCGCGACAACCTCTTAGAGGCCGGCATTGAGACCGCCGACTTGTTCATCGGCGTCAGTGGCGACGACGAAGTGAACATGGTCGCCGCCGCGCTGGCCAAGGCTCACGATTGCCGTACCGTCGCCCGCATCAACGACACCGACTACCTCCAGGAACCTTATTCCGACCGTTACGCCGACATGGGAATCGACGTGGCGGTTTGCCCTGAGTTGGTGGCGGCCATCCGCATCAGCCGACTCTTGACACAGCCCAGCCTCTTGGCGAGCGACGTTTTCGGCCAGGGCCGCGTCCTCATCGCTGAAGGCCGGGTGGCAGACAATGCCTTCGTGGTGGGCAAGCAAGTCAAAGACATCGAGCCCCCCGCCGGCTTCAACTTGGTGGCAATTTACCGGGAAGACGACGTTGTCATTCCCCGCGGCACAACCCGCTTCCTGCCGCGCGACCGATTATTGATGGCCGTGACCTCGATGGACGTCGTGAAGGAAGTAGAGCCATACATCGGCAAGACGCATTCCTTCGACCCCGGCAGGGAAGTGCGGCGCATCATGATTGGTGGAGCAACACGCGTCGGAATCCACCTAGCCCGGATGCTGGAAACCAGGCGCGATGTGCTGCTGATGGAGCGCAACCTGCCCCGGTGCACCAAGGCAAGCGAGCAACTGCAGCGGGCCCTCGTGGTGCACGGCGACATGACGGACCGGCATTTGCTCATCCAGGAAAACGTGGATACCTTTGACGCATTCATTGGTTGCCATAACGCCGAGGAATACAATGTCCTTGGTGCCCTCATCGCTCGCAGGCTGGGCGTGCCAGTGACAGTGGCGATGATCCAACAACCCGAACTCAAACCCATGGTGGAAGAATTGGGCGTGGACCTCGCCGTGTCGCCCCGCCTCTCCACCGTCGGGGCCATCATGCGCTGCGTGCACGCCGACGCCGAGAACTTGCAACTCATGCACAAGGGCGACGCGCAAGTGCTCGAGCTCAAGGTGGGTGCAAACAGCAAGGCGGCCGGCAAGACGCTCGAGAAACTTCACCTACCCCACGACGCTATTGTCGCGGCTGTCGTCCGAGACGGCGAAGTCCTAATTCCACGCGGCGGTCAAACCTTGGAGGCCGGGGACCTCGCGGTGATTTTCACCATGACCCACGCTGCGGGCGCTGTGGAGCGGTTGTTCTAATGGATCGGCGGCCGCTCCTGCGGACCGTCGCCTCGGTGTTTCTCGCCGCTGCTGTGCTCCAAGCAATCATGGCAATCGTTGCCTGGACCGTGGAGCCGCGGGCAGTAAGTTACTTGGGCATCGCGATGCCGCGAACCACACCTGGCTTCCTCATCTCCTCTTTCATTTGCCTCGACTTGGCGTTGCTGGCCGGGTTCTTGGCAGGCCGCGGCCCCGCCCGGGCCCTCGACGAAAAAGACGCCATCCTGATTGTCGTGGTTGGCTGGGCGACCGCCTGGCTCACGGCATCACTGGGTCACGCCGCGGCCCTAAGCATGCCGTGGCACGCCGCCATTTTCGAAGGCGCCGCCACCGTCACGATGACGGGAGCGAGCGTCATGGAGGCCCATGCGGCCCCGCTATCCGTCGTATGGTGGCGTGCAATCCACCACGGCATTGCCGGTTTTGCCACGATTACACTCGCGGTAGCGCTACTTTCCCATCTTACCCACGGCGACCAATTGATGAGCGCCCCGTCACCTGCCTCTGGGACACGCCGGATTAGCGCGCGGCTCCAACAAACCGTGCGCGCGTTTGCGCCCACCTACCTGACGCTGCTTGCCGCAACCACAGTTCTGCTTTGGCTGGCGCTCGTGCGCCACGCTAGCATTGGTGCCGTGGCCGCAGCCCGAGAGGCCATCTTCGGCGCGCTGGGGCTCGTGTCCACCGCCGGACTGCGGGGCCATATTGGCTTGTTGCAACTGGGCGACCCCGTGGTTGATTTCATTGTCATAGCCGCTTCCCTCGCCGCCGCCACAAGTGCCATCCTGCATGCACGACTCTGGCAGCGCGACGCGCGCTCCGTGTGGCGCGACCCCGAATGGCGAGCCCTAGTGGGTATCTGGCTCGGCGCTACGGCCGTCGGGACCTTGACGCTGTGGCTCATCGGTCAAGGTCCGCTGGTGGCCCTCCGGCAAGCAGCGCTTGTGATGGCCGGCATTGTATCCACGAGCGGCGTCCACCCAATTGGGACGGGGGCATGGCCGGACGCCTTGCGAATCTTGACCCTCATGTTGATGCTGATTGGCGGCAGCGCCGGCAGCGCCGCCGGCGGCATCAAACTTGCACGCATCTTGGTGCTCGGGCGCGTGGTCCAGCGGGAGATTCGCAAACTCAACCATCCGCGTGCCGTAATTCCACTTCGTGTCCAGACCCGCGTCCTCAAGGATAGCCGGGTTTGGTTGGCCATCGCACTGGTGTTCTCGGCGATTACCACCTGGATGGTCGGCACCATCGCTTTGGTCGCCACCGACGGCTCGCTCAGCCTGCTGGAAGCTGCGGCAGCCGCAGCCGCCACGCTGAGCAACACTGGCACAACGTGGAACAGCGACGGCATCACATACCGCTTCCACGACCTCAACGCCGGCAGCCACATTGTGCTTGGCACCCTCATGTGGGCAGGCCGGCTTGAAATCATGGCCGTGCTCCTAGCGGCCACGCCCCGTTCGTGGCGAACCTAGGCTGCCCAGGGCGGGCGGTTTTCAAACCAGCGAGGGTCGGCGACCTGTGGCCGCCGTGCCGGGTCCCCCCATTTCTGCGCAGTTCGTGACGGACGTGGCGGCCGCTTTGCAGCAAGGGACCGTTACGGGCAAGGACGCGCTTCATCGCCTGAAGCAACGGCTGGCAAGAGAACATGGTGCACGCCTGCCACGCGACGGGGACCTCCTCGAAGCGCTCCAGCGCGTGCACCCTGAGCTAGCGGAACGCTACGCTCCGGTGCTCCGACAAAAGCCGATGCGAACCCAATCGGGGGTCGCGGTAGTGGCGGTCATGAGTAGTCCGGCACACTGCCCGCATGGGAAATGCATCTACTGTCCGGGCGGCCCGGAGGTGGACGCACCTCAATCCTATACTGGCTTCGAGCCATCCACCATGCGCGCTAAGCGCTTTGATTACCAGGCCTACCGCATTGTCCGCCACCGATTGGGCCAACTGGCGAGAAACGGGCACGCGACGGACAAAGTGGACATCGTCATCCAAGGCGGCACCTTTCCGGCCCGTGACGCGGCGTACCGCGATTGGTTCGTGGCCAGCATTTACGCCGGCCTGAATGCCGGGCCGTGCACCGGCACAGCCGATGCGGACTGTTGCCAGTTCGATGACGAAGCGTCCTGGGCACAGCAAGCGGCTGATGACCGCCAGCAAGCTCTGAGTACCCTGCAGGAAGCCAATGAGTCAGCCGCTTGCCGATGCATTGGCTTGACCATTGAGACCAAACCCGACTGGTGCCTCGAGAGCCATATTGACGAAATGCTCCGTTACGGCGCCACACGCGTCGAATTGGGCATTCAAACACTTGACGATGCCACCCTTGCCTTGACGAATCGTGGCCATGACCTTCAGGCCACGCGGGACAGTTTGCGCGTGGCCAAAGACGCTGGCCTGAAAATCTGCGCGCACATGATGCCCGGCCAGCCGCGACCCCCCCACCTGCGCACCGATGCGCAGGCGGATTTGGATGACCTGCGCCGCCTGTTTGAGGAGCCGGATTGGCGCCCGGACATGCTGAAAATCTATCCGACCCTGGTGGTCATGGAGGGCGAAACGACGCTCAAGAAATGGTGGAAGGAGGGGCGCTTCGAGGCTCTCGATACGGAACATGCCACGGCACTCGTAGGTGAAGCGAAGGGCGCAGTGCCGTCCTGGTGTCGCATCCAGCGCATTGACCGCGATATTCCAACCACCCACTTGGAAGCGGGCGTCGATAAATCCAACCTGCGGCAATTGGCACAACAATGGCGTCGCCAGCAAGGTCTGCCCGACTGCGTCTGCCTGCGATGTCGGGAAGTGGGCACACGCCTGCGAGCCGGACACTCCATTGACCCGACGCGCGTCCGTCTCGTCCGGCAAGACTACGAAGCAAGCGGCGGCACGGAAGTGTTTCTCAGCCTGGAGGACCCCGCCGCAGACGCCGTCGTGGCGTACCTGCGCCTGCGCCGCGTTGCACCGAAGCAGGCCGCCCACCGGCCAGAATTCAACCACCCAGCCGGGGCAGCGGTTGTCAGGGAAGTGAAGGTGCCCGGCGTGGCCGTTCCGGTCGGGACCCATGGCAGCGACACCGACCTCGGCGAGTGGCAACACCAAGGCCACGGGTCACGTCTGCTGGCTGAAGCCGAACGTATCGCCGCTGAAGAATGGCAGGCGGGACGCGTTTTGGTCATCGCCGGCGTCGGCGTGAAGGCATACTATCGCATGCGAGGATACGAGGACTTGGGCGCCTACGTGGCCAAGTCCCTTCCCGCTGGCACCAAATAGGCGGCGGCTTGTGCGGCTGTCGTGGACTGCATCTTCTGTGCCATCGGCGCCGGCGATATTCCTTCGCACAAGCTGTACGAAGACGACCAGACCTTGGTTTTTCTCGACATAGCCCCCCTGACCCATGGCCATTGTCTCGTGATTCCCAAGGTGCATGGCCAGCGGCTCGCCGACCTCGACCCTGCGGACGCCGAGGCGATGATGATTGCAGCCCAAATGGTGCGACCTGCAGTGGCCGCCGTCACCGGCACCAAGGACGCCACCCTGGCGATTCACGACGGGCCGTTGGCGGGACAAGAAGTCCCCCATGTTCACCTCCACATTGTACCCCGGACCGGCAACGACAACGGGGCCCCGGTTCACGCCTTGTTCAAGGACCGCCCCGAGCCGAGTGACACCGAGTTGGCAGACATGGCACATGACATCCGGAGGGCGCTAGCGTGAGTTCCTACCAAGTGCCGGTGGAGGTCCGCTTCTCAGATGTGGACGGCATGGGCCACGTTAACAACGCGCGCTACTTGACATTCCTGGAACACGCTCGCATGCGGTTCTTCGTCGAAGAGGCTGGTGCCTCCAGCGAGAAGGATTTCCCCTTCATTCTCGCCCACGCCGCCTTGGATTACAAGGCACCCATGAAAATGGGTTCACACCCCCAGGTTCGCATGTGGACAAGCCGCGTTGGCGGCAAGAGTTGGGACTTTGACTACGAGATTAAGGACGCAAACACAGGCACCATCTACGCAACGGGGAAGACGGTGCAAGTTGCCTATGACTACCAACTCGAGCGAAGCGACCGCTTAGAAGGGGACCTCGAACGCCTCGTTCGCAGCCTCCTCGCATGAGACCCCCGCCCCTCTTTTGAAGCGGACAAGGCTCGGCGGCTTGTGAGCCAAGCTGCACCCGGGGACCGCGTCCGCGTGACCTTGCCCGATGACCGACGCTTCGAGGGCATTCTCATGCCCCGCCACGCCTTTACAGGCAGCGACACGGTCGTCTTGAAGCTCGAGAACGGCTACAACTTTGGATTGGACGCGACCGGAGCGCGCGTCGAGGTTCTGGCAACCAAGACAAGCCCGGCGCCGACGACCTTCGTTCCCGAAGAGGACCCCTCGAAGCCAACCGTTGCCGTGCTGGGAACGGGCGGCACCATCGCAAGCTTCGTGGATTACCGCACCGGAGGCGTGTACCCGGCCACCAAGCCGGAAGAACTGGTCGCTGCCGCACCCGAGCTGGCGGACATCTGCAATGTCCGAGCCGAAGTGGTCTTCCAAATGTTCAGCGAAGACATGCAACCCGAGCATTGGACGCAGATCGCCGAGCGTGCCGCTTGGCACCTGAATAACGGCGCGCGAGGCGTCGTCATCCCCCATGGCACCGACACCATGGCGCACACGGCAGCAGCCCTGGCGTTCTGCTTGCGGGACTTGCCTGGCCCGGTGGTGCTGGTTGGCAGTCAACGGTCCAGCGACCGACCTTCCAGCGATGCCAGCCTGAATCTGCTTGCGGCGGCGCGCGTCGCGGCCACCGCCGACCTTGGCGAAGTGGTCGTTTGCATGCACGCATCCAGCAGCGACGATGCCATTGCCATTCATCGCGCAACACGCGTACGAAAGATGCATACCAGTCGCCGCGATGCGTTTCGCTCCGTGAACGAGTTGCCGCTTGGCCACGTGGTGGACGGGACACTCCGCTGGGACCGGCCCGTGAAGGGTGCATCGGCCGGTCCGGTGATTGTAGACGCGGCATGGGACGAAGATGTGAGCATGATCTACTGCTACCCTGGCTTGTGGCCGGACCACATCGAAGACGTGGTTCGCAAGGCAACCATTCTGGTGGGCACGGGCCTGGGCCACGTAGCTCGCCGTTGTCTCCCGGGCATCGAATCGGTCATCAAGCGGGGCGCCCACGTCGTCATGACGAGCCAATGCATCCACGGCCGGGTCAACATGAACGTTTACTCGACCGGGCGCGATCTTCGCAAGCTCGGCGTCTTGTCTGGAGAGGGGATGGTGCCCGAGGTTGCGTACATCAAAATGATGTGGATTCTCGGACACACCGACGCGGCCGACGAGGTGGAACGAATCTTCAGCTCAGACTTGGCCGGCGAAATGGGCGAAGAAACAGACCATCGCGCGTACGGCCAGGAGGCGGCAGCTTGAGCGGTGCAGCTAACGGCGGTGGCCAAGGCGCCTCCGCCGCATCCAACACTCGTCCTGGCAGCGATCTATCGGCGGCCGAAGCGTTTCAGATTGCAACTTCGAGCGATGAACTCGACTACGCAGCCCTGGGATTCATGTGTGGCCTGGAAATCCACCAGCAATTAGCCACGGGGAAGCTGTTCAGCCCCTGCGCCAGTGACGTGGTTGACCCAGAGGATGTCAAGGCACGCACAAGCGGTTCGGTCACCCGGCGCCTGCGAGCCACACAGTCGGAGCTTGGAGAAACGGACCCCGCCGCGCTGGCGGAAGCGAAGCGGCGGCGAACTTTTCGCTACCTCGCCATCGAAGGCACCACGAGCCTCGTTGAGCTCGATGAGGAGCCCCCCCACCCCATGGACGTGGACGCGCTCGATGTTACGCTACAATTCACCGGGCTTGTGGGCGGCCATCCTGCCCGCGAGGTCCACACCATGCGAAAAACCGTGATCGATGGCAGCAATACCAGCGGCTTTCAACGCACCGCGCTTGTAGCTACTGGCGGCTCCATCGACCCAGTTGACTACAAGGCCGTCGGCGTTTGGACCATAGCCGTTGAGGAAGACAGTGCCCGCAAGCTCGACGACGAAGGCGGGGTCACCACCTTCACATTGGACCGCCTTGGCATTCCACTCATGGAGATTGCTACGGCGCCCGAAATTGAAGACCCGCTGCATGCACAAGCGACGGCTCGTCGCATTGGCGGCCTGCTGCGTGCGACCGGGCGCGTTCGACGAGGTCTTGGTACCATTCGGCAGGACCTCAACGTCTCCATTGCCGTCGGGGACCGCGTCGAAATCAAGGGCTGCCAAGACATTCGAGCCGTTCCCCGCGTCATTGAGCAGGAAGTGCGGCGCCAATTGTGGCTCCACTACGTGCGCCTGACGCTCCACGAACGCGGTTTCGAGGCCGCGGACGTGGGCGCGCCAGTAGATGTGGGCGCGGCGTTTGCCACCTGCGAGTCGAAGGTCGTCGTCGGCTTTCTGAAACGCGGCGGCACAGTCATGGCGTTGGCTCTGCCAAAGTGGGCTGGACTCATCCAAGGGGCGAGTAAGGATGGCCCCCGGCTGGGCCGCGAATTTGCCGACCACGCCAAGGTCCGAGCCGGCGTCAAGGGCGTTTTCCACTCCGACGAATTGCCCGCGTACGGCATTACAAACGCCGAGGTCGAACGAGTCCGGACACAGCTGGACTTACAGGACGACGATGCCTTTGTTCTCTGCGTTGAGGACAGCACGACGGCCACAGCCGCGTTGGAAGCGGTTGCCGATGCCGCCCGCGACGCTTTACGAGGTGCTGGTCGCGCCGTCCGGGCAGCGCAGCCCGACGATTCCACGCGCTACATGCGCCCCCTGCCCGGCGCGGCACGCATGTATCCTGAGACCGACGTTCCTCCGACTCGCATTACCGACGAGCAATGGGCAACGGTTCT
Source organism: Thermoplasmatota archaeon (assembly GCA_041623215.1). Classification (GTDB taxonomy): domain Archaea; phylum Thermoplasmatota; class E2; order JACPAO01; family JAHFTW01; genus JBFJXH01. Next base: position 21,589 of record JBFJXH010000001.1, on the reverse strand, counting down.
GGACAACCTCCCAGAGCGGCCCGAGGAGGCGGTGGCCCGCTTGACCGCGACCGGCATCAGCGCGGACCTCGCAGGCCAATTGGTGGCGGACGGCCACGTGGCGGACTACGACGCCTGGCTGAAAGGAGGCGTTGACGGCAACCTTGCAGCGCGCATTCTCTTGCAATTCCTGCCCGAGTTGGTCAATGCCGAGCGCGTCAAATCCCATGTGCCCGCAGTGGCTGAAGCCCTCGGCAAGGGACTGTTTGCGAAGGAAGCGATCCCGGATCTTCTGCGTGCGCTCGACGACAATCCCGCCCTGGACATGGCCGCGGCCATCGAGGTAGCAGGTGCCACGGCCGCAGGGGAGGATGAAGTGGTAGCCATTGTCGAACGGGTAGTTCAGGACCGGGCGGACTTCGTCAAGGAACGTGGCATGGCTGCGATGGGGCCGCTCATGGGACCGGTCATGGCTGAGCTTCGTGGCAAGGCTGACGGTGCCAAAGTGAGTGCCGCCCTCAAGGATGCCATTCAGAAGGTCCTGTGACACGCCGCGTCATTCTCGCCTCCGCCTCGCCACGGCGGGCCGACTTGCTGAGAGCGGCAGGCGGTTCATTCAGGGTTGTAGCAGCCAACGTGGACGAAACGCCGACGCAGGGTGTAGAGGCGCCAGAGCAGATTGTTCTCGAGCTCGCCCGGCGCAAGGCCCTGGCCGTCAGTGGAGACTACCCCGAAGAGGTGGTGCTGGCCGCCGATACCCTCGTTGCCCTCGATGCGTCCGTTCTGGGCCAGCCTGCTGACGGCGCCGAGGCAACTGACATGCTGCAAAGCCTCGCGGGCCGAAGCCACTTCGTCCACACAGGCATGGCGGTGGCATGCCAAGGGAAACTCCTGGCCGACCGGGCGTCAAGCTCGGAAGTCTTCATGGCGTCCTTGACGCCCGACGCCATTAGCGCCTATGTTGCCACGGGGCTGTGGCAAGGGAAGGCGGGTGGCTATGGGATTCAGGACGAGGCGTTGCCGGCGCGCCTCTTGCGGGGGCGGCGGGACACAGTGATGGGGCTCGACTGCGAAGCGGCATTGGCGCTTCTTTCGCCTTACATTTGACGAAGGCGGCGAATCCGTTCATCGATGGGCGGGTGGGTGGCCCATAGTGATTCCTTGCGGACGCGCTTGAACGGATTGGCAAAGTAGAGGCTCGCCACCGTCTTGTCACCACCATGGTGGTCTTCCGGCTCTGAGGCTCCAATCTTGGCCAGCGCCCGCGCCAAGCCTTCAGGATTGCGAGTCAAATGTGCGCCCGTTGCATCCGCCAAATACTCCCGTTGGCGGCTAATCGCCATGTAGGTGAGGCGGCTCAACAATGGTGCCAGAATGATGAGTGCGATGGCCACGACGATGAGCGCAGGGTGCATGTTTCGGTCGCCGCCCCGGCGCCCGCCAAAGAATAGGCTCCACCATACCATTTCGCCAATCATGGCAATGATGCCAATGAGGGCAATTGCGTAGGTCTGGATGCGTATGTCGTAGTTCCGGATGTGCCCTAGCTCGTGTGCAATGACCCCTTGCAGTTCCTCGCGGTCGAGTTGCTCCAATGCGCCACGAGTCACCGCCACTACGCCTTCATCCGGGGTACGCCCGGTAGCAAATGCATTGATGTCTCGCGACTCCTGGACGTACACTTTTGGCGCGGGGATGCCCGCCGCAATGCTCATCTCTTCCACCACGTGAATGAGGCGGCGCTCAAGCGGATCGGCGGGGTTGACCGGCCGGGCGCGGGCCGCTCGCAGGATTGCCTCGACGCTGAAGCCACCGGCCGTGACAATGTAGAATACCCCAAAGATGAGGGCAAATCCGCCGCTAATGATGGGTGGATAACCGAGCAAATAGCCTACTGCCCAAGCAAGCCCCCACAGGATGATGAACATCACGACGAAGAGTCGCGTGGTTGCACGCTTGTTGTGGCGAATCTGCTCGTCCAGCAGCCACGCTTCCCGGTTGGCCATGCTGCCTCAGAAACTGACCTTGGGCACAGCCTTCGTTTCTTCCGGGGCGGCCAGCATGTCCTTCTCTTCGCCCTTGCCAACCATGTTAGCAATCAGGTTGGCGGGGAACACCTCGATGGCGTTGTTGAAGGCCAGCACCGAATCATTGTAGTGCTGCCGGGCGAAGGCAATCTTGTTCTCCGTGTGGCTCAATTCTTCCTGGAGCGACTGGAAGTTTGTGTTGGCCTTCAGGTCCGGGTACGCCTCTGCGACGGCAAACAGCTTGCCAAGTGCCTGCTCCAACATGCCTTCAGCGGCCATGGCGGCACCGCGATTGGTGCCGGCCGACAAGAGGGCCGCCCGCGCGTTCGTGACCGACTCGAGCGTTTCGCGCTCGTGGTTCATGTAACCCTTCACGGTCTCGATCAGATTAGGAATCAATTCACCGCGCCGTTGCAATTGGACGTCAATCTGCGCCCATGCATTGTCGATGCGGTTTTCGGCCCGAACAAACTTGTTGTAGAGGCTGATGACCCAGAGGGCCAAGAGGGCGACGACGGCAATGATGCCGATGGTAAGCCAGATTCCCATGGCGTCGCCACGCATGGTGTGGTGTTTGAACGTTATCCGATGGCGCACCAGACGGGCGGCGCCCCATTGTCGTCGTCCGTGGCTGGCCAGGTGCCCTCAAGCGTTGCCGGACGCCCGGGCCTCAAGCTGGCCTGCCAGGTTGCGTCGAGTCCACAATCCCAGGGTCCTGCATCGGCGCGCAGGTGCCACGTGACGTCCAAGGGTTGGTTGCCTTCGAGTGTTACTTGGCCACTGGCACCGGGTCGCTGCGGGAATACCGCCACTTTGTCTGATAAGTCAAGGGTGACCCGCAATTCTCCCATCTGCGCGGCGTCGCCGCTCAGCACAAGAATGTCGCCGTCGAGCCTCCCGTCCGTCTGCGCCTCAATCGCCTGACGCCACAGGCGGACCGCTTCGGGGTCCGGGTTGGATTCGGGGGTGTCCGCAGCTACCGGGAACACAGGGATCGGCAGGCGAAGGATTTCTGTTCCGGCACTTTGCGTCCATGTTGCCTCCCATTCGTACGTGGCGGGCTGCACTTCGGCACCCAGCGCGAACGAAAAGAAGACTACCGGCGCCACGACGATGGTGGCGGTCGCTAGGACAACAAGCCCGGCGACGGCGACCGCGCCGTTGGCCGCCGGCCGCAGTGGCTGGGTTGCTAGGCCGGCAGCGATTGGAAACAGGGCGAAGGCCGCCAGGAGGGCGGCGGCATCGGGCATGGAGTTTGCGAGCAGGAGTGCGCCGACGGCAAACGCCACACCCACCATGATTGGGATGCCGCCCCGCATGATGGTGTGCCCGCCAATCCAGGCGAGTACAACGACGACCAGCATGCCGACCACGGTGCGGCGAACTGCCGCATAGGGAACGGTTCCCATGGCGGTTAGCATCTGGTCTTGGATAATGATGAAGGCTGGAACCAGGAGGAGGAAAACAAAGAAGGCCTGTAAGGCGCGGTACCAGGAGGGTAGCGGCCGTAGGCGGCTCGACATGACATGGCCGATGCCAACCGCCACGGCCAAGACGGCGGGCGTAACAAAAGGCCAAACCATACATCCAGCAATGTAGCACAGGTCTTGGCCCTTTGGAAACAACCCCAATACCCCCAAGTAGCCGCCAAGGCTCGCGCCGCTTGGTCGCGTGATTGAAGAACCCCGTCCCGGCGTCGTCCTCATAGGCACGGCCCACATTTCCCCGACGAGCGTCGCCGAGGTCGAAGCGACCCTGCGAGAACGCCGGCCAAGTCGCGTCCTCATTGAATTGGATGCCAAGCGATTCGAAGCCCTCCGGGACCCCGAGGCGTGGCAAAACACGGACATCGTGCAAGTCATCCGGCAAAAGAAGCAGCACCTGTTCTTGCTGCAACTTTACCTGGCCTCCATGCAGGCCCGCATGGGAAGAGAAACAGGGGTGGCGCCGGGAGCAGAGATGCTGAAGGCAGTGGAAGTGGCGGATGAAATCGGGGCCGAAGTGGTGCTCATTGACCGGGACGTGGCCGTCACGCTCAAGCGCGGTTTTGGCTCGATGGGGCTGTGGCAACGCCTCCGCATGTTTTGGAATGTGTGGATGGAATTGCTCACGCCAGCCAAGGCGCAAGAAGACGAAGCATTCGATGTGGATGCCTTGCTGGAAACGGACGCCATCACCGCGATGACCGAAGAATTTGCTCGCTTCGCACCCACCGTCAAGACCGCGCTCATTGACGAGCGCGACGCGTACATGGCAAGCCACGTTGACGAGCAGGCCGACGTAGCGCAAGGTGCGGGCGTCGTTGCAGTCGTTGGTGCGGGCCATGTGCCGGGCATGCTGCGACACTTGGCCGCCAATGACCCAATCAACCGGGCTGGGCTGGATGAAGTCCCAACGAAGCGGTTCAGCGTCGGCAAAGCCCTCGCCTACCTAGTGCCAGCCTTCATCATCGGCATCTTCGTTTACCTTGGGGTAACGGGTCGGTATGCCGACTTGCAGGAAGTGGCCCTGCATTGGATTCTCATCAACGGCGTTCTGTCTGCGCTTGGCGCGGCCCTTGCCGGGGGCCACATTCTTAGCATCCTCACCGCCCTCGTCATGGCGCCCATCACCAGCCTCAACCCCGCCATTGCAGCCGGATGGTTTGCAGGCCTCACCGAAGCGACGGTCCGTCGCCCGAAAGTGTCGGACTTCCAGGACATCAAGCAAATTGAACGCTTCCGCGATTTCTACAGCAACGGCGTGGTTCGAATCCTGTTGGTTACGGCGCTTGCCAACCTTGGCAGCGTCGCCGGGACCTACATCGCGGGAGCCAAAATTGTGGAAACCTTGGTGGGCGCCTGATGGCGGTCAAGGGCCGAACGTACAATCCGTTTGCCGGCGCCGGCAGCACCCGCGGAGGATGGGGCGACGGCGTGGGGCAGCGCGCCGCGGTAGCTGACAGCGGACCCGTTAGGATTCGCTACAGCCCGAAGGAATTGCAGCACCTGGCCGCATCGGTTCTGATGCTCACAGCCGCCTTCACGTTCGTGTTACCTGGCCTCGCCGGCACCGACCTCGATCTTCTGCCGCGCATCCTGGCGTCTTTTGCCGCGGTGGCAAGCGGCTTCGTCCTGCATGAATTAGCCCACAAGATTGTCGCCCAGCGCTACGGACACTGGGCCGAATTCCGGGCCCACTTGCCTGGGCTTGCCATCAGCCTAGCCGTTGCGGCCTTTGCCAAGTTGCTGTTTGCCGCTCCCGGCGCGGTCATGATTAGCGGCCGCGTCACCCAGAAGGAGAACGGCATCATCAGCTTGGTTGGGCCAGGGACCAATTTCCTCATCGCCCTCGTATGCTTCCCGTTCTACGCGCTCCCCCCGTTCGTCCAGGCAACCTTAGCTCCCTGGCAGGAAGTCCTTGGGGTGGTTGCCTACGTCAATGCTCTGCTGTGCGTCTTTAATCTCATTCCCGTGGGTCCGCTGGATGGCCGCAAAGTGCTGCGGTGGAACAAACTGGCCTACGCAGCCAGTGCACTCGCCGGAGTTGGCTTGTTCATCCTCGTGCAAGTGTGGCCGCTGTAAAGCACGGCAATCCAAGCAGGCCGCACCCTTGCCGCACCCACACCTCCGCGCACTCCTAGGACGACGTTGCCTTGCGCGCCATCGCGTCGCGCGCCGCTTGCTCAATGGCCGCAGCAGACAATCCGTACTTCTCCATGAGCGCCGTGCCGGAGCCTGATTCGCCAAAGGTGTCCTGAGTGCCGACGCGACGCAGCCAGCACGGGTAGGTCTTGGCGAGTGACTCCAAGCAAGCCGACCCGAAGCCGCCAATGACATTGTGTTCCTCCGCCGTTACCAAGCACCCGGAGGCACGGGCAGCCTGTTCCAAGGCGCCATGGTCCATGGGCTTGATGGTGGGGAAATGCAAATGGCCAGCGTCAACGCCGTCCTTGCGTAGAGACTCAACTGCCTCAATGGCAAACCGAGTCATGCTTCCCGTCGAGAGAACCGTGACATCGGAACCCGGATCGGTCAACGTAAGCGCCTTGCCGACCTCGAATTCATCGTATCGTTCGAACAGAATCGGCTCATCGCTTCGGCCGCAGCGCACGTAGGCAGGGCCATCGCGGGCAACGGCCGCCTTCAGGACGGGGCCCATTTCGGTGGCGTCGGCTGGCGCAAAGACCCAGAAATTGGGCAGCATGCGCATCAACCCAATGTCTTCCAACATCTGGTGCGTGGCGCCGTCCCCACCGACCGATATGCCGGCATGGGTGGCGTAGATGGTGACGTCGTGCTGTGCGTAGGCGATGGATTGCCGGATGACATTGTAGCACTGGCCCGTGGCAAAGGCGGCAAAGGTGGCCGCGACCGCCTTCTTGCCGGCCGCTGCGAGTCCGGCGGCCACGCCCATCATGTTCTGCTCGCTGATGCCCATGTCAAAGAAGCGGTCGGGGAATTGCTGACCAAATCGAATGGTCTTGGTCGACAGCGCGAGGTCGGCGTCTAGGACCACCACATCCTCATCATGGCGGCCAATGTCGATGAGCACGTGACTGGCAGCGTCGCGAAGCGACTTTTTGTGGACGAAATCGTCGTAGAGGGTTGCTTTCACGCTGCGACCTCCTTTGGGTCAGGGAGTTTTCGTTGCTGAGACCGGACGGCCCCACCCCCCATGGGAGGAACTTCTTCGCCCTGTGCCCCCAATTCCTCGGCGGCCTTTTCGTACATGAGGCGCAGCTCTTCCGTGGCAATGGCATATTCGTCGTCGTTGCAAGGCCGCCCATGGAAGCTAATGCTTCCCTCCATGAAGCTGATGCCCTTGCCTTTGACGGTATGCATGAGAATGAGCGTCGGCGCGCCGCTGCCACGCCGTTCGTCCGCCGCCTCCAATGCATCCAGCAGTTGGCCCAAATCATGGCCATCGACAGAAATCACGTGCCAGCCGAAGGCCTCGTACTTGGCGCCAATATCGCGAAGCGCCATAATGTCCTCCGTGGCCCCGTCGATTTGCAAGCCGTTGCGGTCGAGGATGCCGACCAAGTTGTCCACTTGGTAGTGGACAGCGGCCGTAACGGCCTCCCAAATCTGGCCTTCCTGTTGCTCACCGTCGCCCATCATGCAGTAGACATTGTACTCTCGGCCATCGAGCCGCGCCGCCAGGGCCATGCCGAGGGCACCGGACAAGCCTTGGCCGAGACTGCCAGTCGTGAATTCGAGCGCGGGCAACTTGGCCTTGCAAGGGTGCCCTTGCAGGCGGCTGTTCATGTGGCGAAAGGTCCACAGCTCCTCGTGTTCCATGTAGCCGGCTTGCGCCAAGGCGGAGTACAGCACCGGACAGGCGTGGCCCTTCGATTGGACGTAGCGGTCTCGGTCACGCCACCCGGGGTTTTCGGGGTCATGGCGCATGTGATGGAAGAACAGGGCCGTGACCATGTCGGCGGCCGACAGCGAACCCCCAATGTGGCCCGATTGAGCCTTCGTCACCATGTCAACCACATCCTTCCGGATGCGAGCGGCATGGAGGGACAAGCGGCGGATGTCGGAGGCGTCGTGAGCCACGTTGCCGCGACCCCGCGCCCGTTCTTAACGGGGTAGGCGCCTGACACAACGTTCAAGCATGGGCCCGGCTCGACGGCGTTTCATGGATGCAAGATTCATTCTGTTGACTGCCGTGCTGCTAGGCGTTGGCCTAGCCGGCTGCCTCAGCGACGACGAACCTGACGCCGACCTGCAAGAGGACTACTCGGGGGACGCGGCTCCGCGAATCCCCGTAGCCCCAGACCAATCGCTCTTCCTTGGCACCATCGCCAATGACCACGCAACAGGAACCGTCGGCCACTTTGGCCACCAAGTGGCGGACTTGCATGAAGGCGCCCACAACCTTGAGCTGCTGGACTACAACGACCTCTCCGAAGGCCTGATGGTCCCAAGCGCCGGATTCACCGAGTTACACGTCCGCGGCGACCTGGCCGTGGTGAGCAGCCTGACGGGCGCCCGCGCCGCCACGCTCCTCAACGTCAGCGACCCGGCCAATATCCAGATTTTGAGCCACATCTACAACCTGGACGACAACTGGGACGCTCGCATCAGCGAGGACGGTCGCTTCCTTTTCGTTGGCTGCCAGGGCAGCCAAACCTTCGACTGCACCCGGATCGAAGCTGGCGGCGAAGGCCCGCCCGCCGTGGTTGACCCGCGCCCCTGCGTGCCCATTGCCACCTGCCCCGGCGGTATTGCTGCGTACGACATCACGGACCCTACCCAGCCGGTGTTCCGCGCCTACCTGCCCATGGGCTTCACGCACAACGTGTACGCCTGGCAGCACGATGATGGCTTCTACTACGTCGCCAACGCCGTCGCCAACATCGCGCGCTTCGACCCTGAATCTGGTGCCTTCGACTTGGCCTCGGAGGTCATTGAAGGCGTCCACGACATTGCGGTCCAGAAGCACCCATTGACCGGCGAATGGCTCCTTTACACGGGGCAAGGTGGCCACATGAGCATCTGGAACGTGGACGACCCCATGAACCCGGAACTCATCGGCAGCGTGGATGACGGCCCGCCGATGTGGCACGAACAAACACCCATGCCTTGCCTTATCGCAGGCCGCCACATCACCATTGGTGCCGGCGAAAAGGGCAGTGGCTTGCCAGAACCGGTCGCCGTGGTGGACACCACGGACCCCACCAATCCCGTGGTGCTCGGCGAATGGCGCATCCCCGACTTTGATTCCCTGACCGGCCAGAACAACTATCGCTTCAGCCTCCACAATGTGGATGGTAACTGCGGTGGCCAAGTTGCGGTCGGCCACTACCATGCCGGCGTGTGGGTCTTCGACATTTCCACTCCCGCGCGCATGGCCGAGCCCGTCACGTTGGCGTACTACCAGCCGCACCAACGCCCGGTTGGCCCCGCTTGGAGCCCCGCCGCCACAGCACCCATCGGTGCCTTGGTTTCCGCCGACGTGCCCAACGTATGGACGGCGCAATGGTCCGCCGACGGTGCCACCCTGTTCATCCCCGACATGACGACTGGCCTCTACTCGCTCAAGCCCACGTGGACCTACGAGGGCGAGCCCGTGGACGACGACGCTTGCGACCACGAACACACGGCACGCGCCTGCTAAGCAAGCTGCGCGGCTGGTCGGTTCAACCTCTCCCCTTTTCTCCCCCTCATGCAGTCAGGGCGCATGGTTGACGTCCCCGAGGAGGCCCGCATCATGCTCGGCCTCATGGCCGCCCGGCGGCCGGACGACACCTACGACCCGAGCTTCTTGTGGACCCGGTTTGGTGGCCAAGCCGAGCCCTTTGTGGACGCCGTTGACGATCTTTGGCGCCATGGCTACATCCAACCCCAAGACGTGGTCTTGCCGGACCAAGGCGACGGCAGACACGGGGCAACGCGCCACTGGATTCGACCTGGCCCGCCGCGGCATTTCCGCCGCATGGGGATTTCACGGCCGGGCCCTGCGGCGCCCAACCCGCGAGTTGTGCAACCGCTTCTGCAGGCCGGCCCGGATGCGACGACCGAAGAAGAATAAGGGCCGCGAGCCGGCCGCCCATGGCGGTGCCCTCATGAAGGCCCCCGGGGTCGCAGCGCCATGATGAAAGTGGCCCCATCCATCCTGTCCGCCGACTTTGCGGAACTGGGAGCTGGCGTTCGCCTCGCCGAGGAGGCTGGCGCCGATTGGATTCACGTCGATGTGATGGATGGGCGCTTTGTGCCCAACATCACCATTGGCCCGCCCGTGGTCAAGGACCTGCGCCGCCACTCCAAGCTCCCCTTTGACTGCCACCTGATGATCGTGGAACCGGAGCGCTACATCGAACAGTTTGCCGCCGCCGGCGCCGACTCCATCACGGTGCACGCCGAGGCGTCTGCGCACCTGCACCGGACCGTGCAAGAAATTCACGCTGCCGGCTGCAAGGCCGGCGTGGCGCTCAACCCCCATACGCCAGCGGAAATGGTTCGCGACATCCTCGGGGAGTTGGACCTCGTGCTTTGCATGACCGTGAACCCCGGCTTCGGCGGCCAATCCTTCCTTCCGTCCGTGCTACCCAAGATTGAACGCATCGCCCGTTGGGCCCAAGCCGACGAGACGCGGGAGGCCCCCTTGGAGATTCAGGTGGATGGCGGCGTCAACGCCGAGACCGCGCGTCTTTGCGACAAGGCGGGCGCCACCGTGGCGGTCGCCGGATCCTTCGTGTACGGCCACGATAATCCCGCTGCGGCTGTGCAAGCGGTCCGGGGTGCGCAAGTGGCTTTGCAGGTCGATTAGAGCCCCCGGAGGCGTTTCCTTCTGTTGCACTTCGCTATTGGCACCACACGACTCAAATACTTTGGACCTGGGTGGGACCCTTGATGAGGGTAGGTCTCTACACTCTTATTCTGGTCTCGGGCCTCTTGCTGGCCGCCGGCCCCGCCGCTGCCTCTACGGGCACGATGGAAGCCGAGACTGGACTTCCCTGGAAGGTGGACGGCCGCGCCGACCTCACCGGCCACGGCAGCTACCTGGTAACAGGGGATGAGGGTTACGCACAAGGCATTGTTACGGCCGCCAGTGGAACGCTTCACCGCGTCCAAATCCGCAGCTTCGGCTACGTGCTCCCGGGCGACCCAAGCGCCAAGGTCACCACCTACGAGCGCATGGACCGCCAAGCCATTGCCATCTCCGACGCCACTCTAAGCTGGACGGAACGCACCGACGACTACCAGGCACTCCTGTACAACGCCGACTTGGAAGCAACGAGCAACCGGGAATCCCTTATGGGCGCTCTGGCGGCAACGCGCTCCGTTGCCAGTGACATTGCCTACACCGTCACCGTGTACGCGACGCTCGACCAGCGACCCATTCCCTTCCAATACGACATCACGGCCGGCCAATACATGGCCCGCAGCGCCCAAGGCGCCGTGACTGCCTCTGGTCCCTTCGACCTCTACCTCCATGGCACCACCGTGACCGTCGCATCACCGGACATCCAGGAAACCTTCGTCGCCACCAAGCGCGAAGAAACCCGACCGGGCCAAATCTACAACCCTCTCACGGATTCCTGGACCGGCGGCGGAAGCCACACGGAATTCATCCAAGAATACGTCCAATTGGACCTGCACGAAGGCCGCTTCCACGCCGTCCACGATGGCGCAGATGCCACTACGCACGTCCGCGACTCTTCGGTGGCGGTTGTCGGCACCACGACGCTGCCCGATGCCACCGGTCGCCTGACCCTGGACGAGGAAGGCATTGAACACGTCTTCGCGGGCCAGGACATCATCGTCAGTGGCGCCTACACCCTCGACCCCAGCCGCCTCCATGACGGATACACCCGGACAATGGTGGCCGGCGACGGCGATTGGACCTACGTCGAATATGGCAGCGTCGCTGCTGAGTACGATTGGGCAACCGTTGCTACCGTCGTGGGCTTGGGCGCAGTCATGATTGCGGCCGGCATCTGGCTGGCAGGCCAAGCCAAGTCTATCGTCGCTGGCCTTGGCGGCGCGGGCCTCGTGGCGGGCTATGCCCGCGTCCATGGCGAAGCGGTCCTTGAGCACAAGGGCCGACGAGCCGTGTACGACGCCATCCAGGAAAACCCCGGCCTCAGCATCACCGACCTCGCAGAGTTGGCTGGCTGCAGCGGATCGACCCTCAACTACCACCTGCGCGTCCTTGAGAAGAACGACCTTGTCATCAGCCAACGCGACGGCCGCTACCTGCGCTTCTTCGACCGCAAGAGTGGCCTCTACGCCAATGGCCGCAAGACGGTCGTTTCCGCGCTCCGCAACGAAACGACGGCCGCCATCGGTGCCGCCATTCTGCACAACCCCGGCGTGCCCCAATGCGACTTGGCCGAGGCCTTCGAAATCGCCCCAAGCACTGTCACGTGGCACATCCGCCGCTTGATGGACGCTGGCCTCGTGGACAAGGAGCGCGACGGCCACTACACGCGCTACTTCGCCGGCGAAGGCTGGAGCAAGCTTCCTGCCGAACAAGCGGGCCGCTTCGGCCTCGCGATGTAAGGCCCATCCAACAACTGAACCCTGCGCGTCGTGGAGCGCTAGCGTGCCGTGGTCCAAGCCATCAGGCGACCCTCCAGGTCGAACGTAAGCGCCCACGTGCCGGTGGTCCCATCTTCGTCCCGACGCCAGGAGACAATCACGACATTGCGGCGCGCCATGCGGTCCAACAAGTGATACGTACCAGGACCTGGGACGGTGCCTTGAAAGCCGGGCGCAAGATCGATTGGGGCCCCGCGCCCTGCCGCCGCGACAGCTGCCTCTAGCAGGCGATCAACGTCCACGCCTGCTGACTAAGCCGCTGCCCTTTAACGCCACTTCCTGCTCGCCGGCTCGTGCAGTTCACCGCCGTCACACCCAAGCAGGCCAAGGCCGAATTCGCCATTGTTGGTGTTACCACAGATGCTGATGGTGACCGCGCTGCACCGGGTCTGGGCAGCTTCGGCTTGGCGGACCACGAGCATGCTACGTGGCTCATTGGCAACAAGGACACCAGCCTAGGCCCAGGTCAATGCATCAGCATTCCCACCGGCACCACGGGCCTGTGCCTTGTGGGCCTTGGCGACCCCAGCAAGCTCACCATGGAGAAGCTTGGCACCTACGTCAACCACGCTCTGGATCACATCAAGGGCATCGGCTTCGGCGAAGCGGCGACAAGCCTCGTGACCGATGCGAGCCATGCGGACGGCCTCACGGAAGCCCAGGCAACAAAAGCCCTGGTCGAAGGCGCCATCATCGGCCAGTTGCGCTTCGACCAATGGCACGGCAAAGGAGATGGCGACGACGACAAGGGAGTCACCTTCAGCAAGCTGCAACTGGTGCACGACAAACCAGCCAGCATCCGCTCGGCTGTGAAGGCCGCCAGCACCATCGGCCATGCAACCAACGACGCGCGGCTCCTTGCCAACACGCCAGCCAATGTGTGTACGCCTAAGTGGCTTGCCAGTGAAGCGCGAAAGCGCGGCCGCAAGCACGGCTTCAAGGTCACGGTCAAGGGACGCGCAGCGCTCCGAAAGGAAGGCTACGGCGGCTTGTGCGGCGTCGGCCAAGGCTCTGACAACGAAGAGCAGCTCATCGTCATGGACTACCCCGGTTCTGGGGCCAAGAGCACCAAGACGATTGTGATCGTGGGCAAAGCGGTCACCTTCGATTCCGGCGGCATCAGCATCAAGCCGGGCAACCTCATGTGGGAAATGAAGTACGACAAATGCGGCGGTTGCAACGTCGTAGCCCTCATGACCACCCTGAAAGACTTGGGCGTCAAGCACCGCGTTGTAGGAATTGTACCTGCGGCTGAGAACATGCCGGGCGGCCGCGCCCAGCGACCCGGCGACATCATCACTACGAAGAAGGGCACCACAGTAGAAGTGCTCAACACGGATGCCGAGGGGCGACTGATTCTTGCTGATGCCATTCACTACGGCACCACGTACAAGCCGGCCTGGATGTGCGACATGGCAACGTTGACTGGCGCCTGCGACTTCGCCGTCGGGTCCACCTATGTCGCCGTCATGTCGAAGGACGACGAACTGGCCCAGTCCTTCATCGACGCCAGCCACGCGGCCGGTGACAAGGCGTGGCGCCTTCCCCAAGGCGAAGAGTTTGACAAGGCCAACAAAGGCACCTACGCAGACCTGCAAAACATCAGCCTCAGCAACAAGGCCGGGACCGCTATCGGTGGCTCCTTTGTCGGTCACTTCGCGGGCGACATTCCATTTGCCCACCTGGACATTGCATCCAAGGCATGGACCAAGAAGATGGATTACTTTGGCAACGGGCCGACGGGCGCAGGCATGAGGATTGTGCTCCAGCGCATCCTGAACGAATAGACTAGCCCAGTCACCCGACGTTGTACGTCACAAATTGGACTCTGTGAAGTCCGCCACAACTGGCGTGCTGCTCGACCTCAAGAGTACTGGAGCCGGCCGAGCTGGTGGCCGCCATCACAATGTGCTGCAAGCCGTCTGCATGCGCCTCCGCCACTCCCGTGGCTTGGTGGATGACGCCTTGCGAAATGTGCACTTGAGCCCCCGTTCCGTTGTCGAACCAGATTTGCAAGTTTTCAAGTCGCCCCACGTTAGAGCTAGCTTGCACTGCGAGCCAGTAATTCCATGTGCATCCGGCGCTGCTCACTTCCAGCACATAGTCGAACGTAGCATGCGTGGCAATCGCTTGGTTAGCCCGCAACCAGGCACCTCGCAATTCCAAGGTGCCGCTGTCAACCTCCGCCTGCAACTGCAGCGTCCGGTTTCCCGGCAGCACAGCCGCAGCCACCGCATGGCGTGCCATGGTCCCATGAAACGCCTGCACTTCGGCCGCGACCGTGGCCCCTGCCAATAGGCGAATCCGGCCAACATCAGTTGTGTGCTGGCCAGTGGCCGCCAAGGTCCAGTTGCCTGGCGCCTCGTTGCTGTCAGTGCCTGCTTGTCCATGCAAGTCAGCGTAGGCTGTTGCATTGAGGCTGCCGCCGTAGCCCAGGTGAACGTAGCGCCACGTGGTGGCGGGGTTGGTTTGCGTAATGATAATTCGTGCCGTATGAAGTTCGGCATCAGCGATACTGGTCCTGTGTTTCACCATGTACGCTTCGCCAGCCGTAAGAAGGCCGGTCAAGTCTTTCACGTAGCGGCCTGGAGAGCCTTGCGGGTCTTTGATTTCCACCACACGCGTCTGGGTTGCTACGTCAACAATTTCCACCCGCATGCCCTTGTCGCTGGCAGACGCCCACACCACCAATTCCACGGCGGTTTCACCACTACTAGGCTCGTACACCCAGTGATGCCCGCGATCGTGTTCCTCAGACACGTCGCCAGAGGCCTTGTCTCCTCCCGCTATCGGCACGACAGTGCTCAGCGTCGTAGCGTTTTCAACGTACACCAGTAGCTTGGCACTGGTCAGGCTGCCGCCTGCTGGCGACGCTTGCACGCTAACCGCGTAGTCGCTGCCAGCGGTAAGGGAAATGGCGCTGCTTCGAAGCAGCGTGGGCGACGTGGCACTCGTGGAGACCTCGCTGCCTGTCACAGCGTTGCTGGTTCCGGTATCCACGAGGCGTGCCTGGGCTAAGCCCCCGGAAGGTGCGGCGAGAGTTGCTTCCAGGTAGAGGGTGGGATTGGGACTGTAGGTCTGGAGTCGATGCGATGATGCCAGCACGTCAGTCCAAGTAGCCGGCAGCGTGTGTTGGCATCCAGCCTCTCCGGGTTGATCCGCGTGGCAGGCCCACAGAACAACCTCCTTCCAAATGCCAACGGATTCCGGCGTGATATTCACCGTGGCGTCATGACCCCCTTGGCTCACCGTTGTGGCGCCTGCCGGCCCGGGGACCCAAGCATGGCCGGAGCTGAGATTAGCCGTCGTGGTGGATGCTGGCTCCTGGACCTCCATGCCCGCTCCGGCAGCCGGCGAGGCAAGTACGGCAGCCACCAGCAGCGCCGCAAGTAGGTCGCTCTGACGGACCCTGCTTGCCTCGAGCAATGCTAGTGCGAGATAGGCAATCACGGCGCCCCCAAACAGTCCGATGGCGACCGTTTTGGGCATCAACCACGCCTTGCCCAAGTCCGGCTCTACGTGCGTGACGCGGCCGATGACATCCACCGGCCGCACAAGAATTGAGTCGACGTCAGCCAGATTGTCACCCTTGGTGACGTATTGAGTCGTGTTGGCGGCCTCGGTCATTTCGATTACGCGGTGGACAAAAGGGCCACCAAGGGGCGATTCGAAGACCACGGCGTCGCCTAGTTCAGGTTGTTCGCCAACCCGGACCCAAACCATCGAGCCGACGGGAATGGCGGGTTCCATGCTGTCCGACGATACCACGAAGGTTCGCACCGGACTGAATGTATCGAGGGCGAGCGTCGCTCCCACGGACAAGGCGGTTACAGCTGCTAGGGCCAAGAGGCGCGTGCGGAGAAGGTCAAGGCGAGCCATCTCCTACCCCATGCGTCACGCAAAGGCGACGCTGGAGGGTCGTATCGTGACGGTGCTGGAACCTGATGCGGAATCAGGCAGGACGTAAACAACTTGGACCTTGACGCTCTGGTTGCCGGCACACGTCGCGGCGGTTTCCGTGCCGGCCGTCGCCTCAAGATCCAGGACTGCACAAACGCCCGCGCTATTGTCGGCGGTTGGAGCGGTTCCCCCCGTCCATAGTCTCATCTTGAACACGGTTGGATTGGTAAGCGTCCCCGTCAAGGCGGTATCAATTTCGAGTTTGAAGGTCGATACGGCGGAGTTTGCCGTGATGGTAACGAGGTCATCGACAGTCAAGTTTCCCCCTGACAAGCCAGACAGCGTGAGGGTGTAGGAAGCGCCATCGTTGGCCTCGGTGAAGGCTCCGGCAAAGCCTGCCGTGTTGGCGGCACTATGGTCGGAGCCAGCGGCAAAGGACACCGGAGGCGACGTCGCGACGGCTGCGGTCTGGTCACTGCCAGGCCAAACAGCGGTCACGCCTGCGTAGGCGACGAGGGGCGCCGTGAGCGCCACCACTAACAGGAGACTTGCAAAGGCAATAGTTCGTAGTCTTTGACCGAACATAGGGAAACGCTCATGCTTTCTTCACTTAGCCCCAGTCCCCAGTCCCCATTTCGACCCTAGGCAAAAGGCCCCTTATCCCCCGGCGTCCCGGTTATACGGCTAACCGTGCGCGGCCGCGGCCATAAATAGCAACATCCGAGTTCAGGCGCGGTGCCAATCTCGTATCGCGTGGCTCTCGGGCGCCTTGCGCCAGTCCTACTGGCCGTAGGTCTGTTGATGATGGCAGGCTGCACCACTAGCCCACAACCCGACGCCGAGGGGGGCCCGACCACGGACCGAGCCGACGAGGACGCAGGCCACACATGGGGTGCCGTCCCGTATGACCTGGTGATCGGCGATATCTGGAACTACTCCAGCGAGCGGCCAGGGGTCGTGAGCACCATCATCGAAGAGGTCCAAGCGGTTGAGTCAATGACGGCCGCCGGGGGCACCCACGAAGCGTACCGCATCAGCCAGCGCATTCATGCCACCCACGTGGGGGGCGGCTTCGGGACCACCAACACGACCTCCTGGATGCGGACGTCAGACCATGCCTTGCTGCGTTCCTCGTTTGAAGTGAACGCATTGGGGGAGACCTTCAACGGCACCGCCGAGTACGAGCAACCTTGCCGCCACTACCACTGGCCCCTCGAGGTTGGCAATTCATGGACAAGCTCCTGCAAGCGCCAGGACGGCCATAGCGAGACGACGACATTTCGCGTCGATGACCTGGAAACCGTCACCGTGCCAGCTGGCACATTCCAAGCCTACCGAATTACGCAGCAGGCCCGCGACGGCACGACCACGACCACATGGCACGCGGACGCCGCATGTGGCACGGTCAAGGAAGTATCCATTGATGCGCAGGGGACCACCATGACGACAGTGCTGCAATCGTATGCCTGTTAGTGGAACCCGTCGAACCTGAACCGCTTGCTTCAAGCTTGAACCAAGGCCGCGTGCGGCGGTCGCCTTATCACCGGCCCCTCTGTCGCGAAACACATGGTCATGGAGGGCCTGGGCGACTCGCTCCGGGGCACCATCAAGAAGATTGCCAACGCGGGACGCATCGACGCCGCGCTCGTCAAAGAAGTGACGCGAGAAATCCAACGCGCACTTCTGGGCGCCGACATGAACGTCCGGCAAGTGTTAGCGCTGAGCAAAGTCATCGAGAAGCGTGCTTTGGAGGAGAAGCCACCAGCAGGCATGTCGAACCGCGAGCACGTGATTCGCATTGTCCACGACGAATTGGTGGGTCTTCTCGGCGAGCCTCGCAAGATTGGCCTCAAGAAGCAAGTCATCATGATGGTGGGCCTGTACGGTCAAGGTAAGACCACCACCACGGGCAAGTTGGCCCATTACTTCAAGCGCAAGGGATTGCGCGTCGGCGTCATTGCCGGCGACGTGCACCGGCCAGCCGCGCACGACCAGCTCAAGACGTTGGCGGAGAAGGTCAATTGCCAGTTCTACGGGGAAACCGTCAAGGGCGGGGAAACGCACGGCTCAGACCGAGCCGTCGGCATCGTTGAACGTGGCCTGGCGGAACTGCGGCGCAAGTGCGACGTCATCATTGTTGACACGGCGGGCCGCGACAAGTTAGAGGGCGGCCTCATTGACGAAATGAAGGCCATCTTTGAAGCAGCCAACCCGGACGAGAAATTCCTCGTCATGGACGCCCAAGTGGGCCAACAAGCTGAATCCCAAGCAACCGCATTCCATGAGGCGGTTGGCCTCACCGGCACCATCATCACCAAGCTGGACGGCACGGCCAAGGGTGGCGGTGCCTTGTCCGCCGTGGCTGCTACGGGGGCACCCGTTGTGTTCATCGGCACCGGTGAACACATCGATGAATTGGAGCCCTTGGAGCCCAAACGCTTCATTGGCCGCCTGCTTGGCATGGGCGACTTGGACGCCTTGCTCGAAAAGGCGCAGGAAGCGGCGCAAGGCATGGATGCGGACAAGATGGCCCGCAAGATGATGAGTGGTAAGTTCACGCTCAACGACATGCGGGCGCAAATGGACATGATTGGGAAAATGGGCCCGCTCGGCAAGGTGGCCCAGATGCTGCCGGGCGGCATGGGCGCACAGTTGCAAGGCCGTAACATGGAAGGGACCCAGGAACAACTGGGTAACTTCCGTGTCGTCCTTGATTCCATGACGGACGAGGAGCGGGAGAATCCCGGCCTCATCAAGTCGAGTCGGATTCACCGCATCGCCCGAGGTTCGGGTCGCGACGTCAAGGAGGTGCGCGCTTTGCTGAAGTACTACGATACAACACGCAGCATGATGAAGGGGCTTTCATCCAACCGGAAGATGCAGAAGAATCTCATGCGGCAACTTCGGTTTCAGAAATGATGGCCGGGTGGCTGGTGGCCGCCCTGGTTTTGGGGGCCGTCGGACTGGCACTATTTGGCATTCTATGGCTGCCCACGAGAAAATCGTGGAACGCAGATGGCGAAGCGGATGCGCGCCGACCCTCCACCGCCCCCGCAGGGACGCCTGACGAGCCGGATGCCGATGAAGCCCGCGCAGACAACGCCGCACACGCTGAAGGCCCCCAACACGGCGTTGCGGACTCGGAGTCCCCGCGATGAGAACCTTTGTGCTGGTAAGCCACACCACGCCGCCCGACGGCCAGTGGCCCCTCGACGACTTGCCGGGGGCCGGAGGCCGTGTCGATGTGCTGGCCCGTGCTGTAACTGCCGCCTTGTGCACCAGCCACGGTCTGCGGGCGGATACGCAAGTCATCCTTGTTTTCGTGGCTGACCCGGCCGCGCCGGCCGCCATTCGATTCGACGGAGCGTCCATTCGCAAGCTCAATCCTGACGAGCGAAGCACTGCCGCGCGTATCCAACAGGCCTTGCAGGCCCGCCACCCCGACCCGTGGTGGAATGAAGTGCAGCCCGGCTTGGCGGCTGCCCCCTACGCCTTACGAGAGGTCCTCATGGACTTGGACGGCGCACCACTCTATGCGCTTGATGCCGACGGCACCCCTTTGGGACCGTCAGCAGCAGGGGCGGATCAAGCAAGCATCGGTGAGCCGTCGTTAGCAACCTTCGTTCTCTCGGATCACCGCCCGTTCGCCCCTGATGAGCATGACTTGCTTGACAGCATGGTAAACGGCACCATCAGTCTCGGGCCCGAATGGCTCCATGGCCACCACTGCATCCATATCCTTCAATGGTGGCTTGACCGGGCCCCGGGCAATGGGGTATGACTTAAGACGATGGCGGTTTATCTTTCCGCATGCGTGGTAAGTCAGCAGGACTTGTATCCCTGCTCGTGGCGCTCCTTCTGTTGGGCGTAGCCCCGGCCGAAGCTGGAAGCGAGAATCAAGGCAAGCAAGGCTTCCGTGTACTCGACGAATATGGTCGAGTCGTGCTGGAAGCGGGACCGGAAGATGACGAATTGTGGTACGTCACTCACTACACGCGGCTAGCGCCGGACCATTTGCAGGCGAAACCTGAAGGAAAGGGCGGCGGCAAAGGCGGCGGCAAGGACGACTCCACGCCGGACCCTGGCACCGATTGCGAGTCGGACAAGTACGGACTCACTGGCCACCAGTGGCTCAGGCCCTTCTCGGCCTACGCAAGCCAGCACGCTAGCCTGTTCGACCAGGCGGGCCAGGAGTGGGACGCCGCAACCGGAGCAGACCTCTTTGCCGGCGTAACCGCAGGCAGCATGGGCATCGCAGGCGAATTGGACGATGTGAACCAAATTGACTTCGTGGACCTTGGATCAACGAGCACGGTCGCGGTGACGACCACGTGGTTCTACCGGGGCAGCGGCCAAGCCGTGGAGTCAGACGCCCAGTACAACACCGCCTATGCGTGGGCCACCGACGGTTCGAGCAATGCCATGGATGTCCTGCATGTGGGCACGCACGAATTGGGCCACACCTTCGGCCTTGACCACCCCAAGGGCCCGGCTAGAGCCAACAGCTGCCTCACAATGTACGCCTACGTGAACTTCGGTGAAACCCACGGTCGCACCCTAGGTGACGGCGACATCTTGGGCTTGCAAGACTTGTACGGCGTAGCTTGATGTCGCGGTTGGCACGAGGGCCTAGCGCGCAATGATGCGGTGGACGGCACCCTGCAAATCGACAACGTTGACGCCGCCGCTGGCATCCTCGCCAAAGCTGCTGATTCTGAGGTCGGTGTCAAGCGCCTTGGTGACCTCGCCGTCGGGGCCAGCCATAGTCCAGATGACGCCGGTGCAGAAGTCGCCAAACAGGTAGTTGCCCTGGTGGCGCGGCAAGGCGGGGTCGCGTACCACGACGCCACCCGTTACACTGCAGTGCCCGGCTGAGTCATGCCGGTATTCATGGACGGGGAACACCACGTCTTCGGGTAGCCCGCCGTCAGGCGTCAAGCACTGAGTCGGGGCAACGTAGAGGCGGTTGCCCTCGTAGCGGCTCCAGCCATAATTCTCGCCACCGGTGCTGGCTGCCGGCTGGTGGTTGATTTCCTCGGCACAGTTTTGGCCAACGTCACCCATCCACAAGTCGCCCGTCCCACCCAGGTCGGTGCGGTCAAAACTGAAGCGCCAGGGGTTACGAAGGCCAGAGGCCCACACCTCGTCACGCGCCAATGGGTCGCCTACGAACGGATTGTCGGAAGGCACTTCGTACGGGCCGTCCGCCCCGACCTTGAGCCGCAGGAGTGACCCGAGCAAGGTCATCTTGTCTTGCCCATGGCCATGCGGGTCACCGGCCAAGCCGCCGTCACCGAGGCCAAGGTACAGGTATCCATCGGGCCCAAAGGCGATGTGGCCGCCGTTGTGATTGCCATAGGGCTGGTCCACCTCGAGCAAGATTGCTTCGCTCGTTTCATCGAAAGACAATGTGGAGGGGTTGGCCTTGAAGCGCGACAGGACCGATGTGCCGGCGGCGTCGGTGTAACTGACGAACACGGCCCCGTTGGCGTGGAAGTCTGGGTGGAACGCTAGGCCGAGCAAGCCCTGCTCTTGTCCGTTGCTGCCAACGCGGTCACGAAGGTCGGCCCACACCGTGAGGCCGCCATCGGTCCGATGTTGGATGGTGCCGGGACGTTCAACAATGAACAGGCCGTCTTCCGGGTTGCC